>CANMKA010000022.1 GCA_947498355.1 uncultured Paraglaciecola sp.
ACCAAACACTGTGAATGTTCATTTTATTTTTCAATTATCTAATTGTTTTTTATGTCTATTTTGTGGGGATTCCTCAGACTCAGTGTCCTAGATTTACTCTTTAGGCGCTGATAAGTCTATAAATCCACCGTCTTTGTCTTTCTCTTGAGATTCTACTGACGAATTGACTGCTTGTTCTGCTTTATTTTTGCGTTTAAACAGTTTTTTAATAAAACCCAATTTAGCTAACAACCCTTTAGAATCTGCTGTTTTTTCGGTCTCAGATAAGTCAACAATCTCAGTTTGTTGTTTCTTCCAAAACAGTAAATTCAGCTTAGTGTCACTGACAATAAACCAAATAATCAAACCGCCTATCACCAGTAGCAACACATTCACTGTAATTACGATAGTAATTAACTCATCATCTGATAGCCCCTGCTCGGGGGGCGTTTGTGCAATATCGAGTTCATTGTCTTCAATAGGTGTTTGTTCGACAGGCGGAGGCGTAACAGGCTCAACTAGCCTAGGCTCTTCAACCAAGAAAGAAAACTCTGGAACATCAAGAATAAACTCGCGTCCATCAAGAGTATTGCCAAAAGCTGTCAACTTAACCCTGTACACACCAAAACTAAAATTGATTAACTCATGGCGACGAATCTCCTCGCTGATATCCGTAATCGAAAAGTTTTGAATATCACCATTTGGAAACCTGACTTTACCGTCTAATAGTAAACTAGACATGTCCACATATTGGCGATCGGCGTCAACCTTCAAAATGTGGTAGCCCCCTGTACCATCATCTATATCAACATCAATACTAATGGGATTGGGTAATAGCATAATCGCAGGATCAACCTGTTCGCGGGAATACATTGGGGTAGCGACTTTAAAGGTAGGGATCCACTCGCCATCGGCAATCGCCAAATTAAATTGGCCAGTAAACACACCATCTAATGGGGTTTCGTCCATCCCTTTACCGTTATCTTGAAAGGTTGCGATAATTTCAGAGTTTGAACCAAAGTTATTGTAATTTGGATTATTAGTACTGGCTAAGGAAATGGTTAGCTCGACCACATCTCGAAACGCTTCATAATCGATCGGTTTACCATCATTGGTTAAATAAGCGGTTTGCTTGATGATTTCGCCAGAAAAGATGATCTTCGGTAAAGAATTTACATGAAGCGCCAGATCACTTATAACCATTACCCGGCTATTGGGCAAGATATCACCCACTGCCTGCCAAGGGCCAATATCAGGATTTTTCAAGCTGATCATGTCGTAGGTTGTCGAGTCGTACCAAAAAATGGTCTTCTCGTCGGCATCGTTCTGAAACACTTTCGAACCGTCTGGCTTGACCAAAACGATAGGGCTAGAGCCATACTCTCGAAAGAAGATCATGGTTACTTCATCGATTTTATAGTCGATACGAAACCGGTTTTGCAACAATTCGATACTGTTGTGGAAATCGTTGCCTAACTGGGTCAAAGGCTGTGGAGCGGGCTCCTCTGGCTTGGTTTCCAAGGTGCTTAACGCTGCATCCCTGTGAAACAAACTATTGTCATCGGCAATAGCAAACTGCTCGACTGAATTTTGCACAATACCTACGAATAAGCACCAGCATATTGTGACGACCCAAGGTTTCATAACAGATATTTCATCCAATATTGATACATTATTGACGCCAGAGACAACTCCCGCCCTTTTCCATCACTAGGTCGAGCCGACTTTCATGACTTTTCATCTCATCGGCTGAAGCACGAATAACCTTTAATGCTTTTCGATTGCCATCTAGACGGCGGATCACTTCGCCACCTGCCCCCGTAGACGTCTTGTTTCCAGATAAATTAAGGTCGGTTTGCCCCCCCGTCATCATCAAATAAACGTCTGCTAAAATTTCTGCATCAAGCAATGCCCCGTGCTTCTCACGGTGGGAGTTATCTATCCCATAACGCTTACACAACGCATCTAGGTTGTTCTTTTGCCCAGGGTGCATTTGGCGCGCAAGCTCTAGGGTATCTAGGACGGTACAAATATCTGCAGTTTTGGGGGGTGTCACACCCAGTAGTTTATTAAACTCATGATCCATGAATCCCACATCAAAGGGGGCATTGTGGATCACTAGCTGAGCGCCACGAATAAACTCAACAAACTCACTTGCGACGTGTTTAAATAAAGGCTTATCGGTTAAAAATTCATTGGTGATGCCGTGAACATCTATCGCCTCTTGTTCGACTAAGCGCTCTGGATTGATATACACATGAAAGCTGTTACCCGTATGCTTGCGGTTAACTAACTCAACACAGCCTATCTCAATAATTCTATGGCCTTGTCTTGGATCTATACCTGTAGTTTCTGTATCTAGTACAACCTGTCTCATCTATTTTTACTGCCTTGAGGATTAACAACCCATTCTCTATTGCTTGAGTATAACCAATTGCAAGCACTTCGTTAATGGCAAAGCGTATTCACCTAATACTTAGCCTCAATTTCATTGATTTTACAATTTATACAACTTACGTTGGCACTACTTGCCGCCAAGGATATACTCGGCCTAATGCTATTAGAATGAGAGTTCTCAAATGAAAAAAGTCAATGTATACACAGATGGTTCATGCCTAGGTAATCCGGGGCCAGGAGGTTATGGGGCCGTTTTACTGTTTGGTGAACATAGAAAAGAGCTTAGCCAAGGGTTTAAACACACTACCAACAACCGTATGGAGCTTTTAGCTACCATAGAAGCCCTCGCTTGCCTCAGTGAGTCTTGTGACGTTAGCCTCACTACAGATAGCCAATATGTAAAAAATGGAATCAATCAATGGATAAAAAACTGGAAAAAAAATGGCTGGAAAACCTCAGCTAAAAAACCCGTTAAAAACGTCGACTTATGGAAACGCTTAGACCAACAAGTTACTCGCCACAAGGTGCAATGGTTTTGGGTAAAAGGCCACTCTGGCCACCCAGAAAACGAAGCCTGCGACCAACTAGCCAGACAAGCAGCGGAGGGTTCTAATCTTTTGGAAGATGCTGGGTTTGTAGAATAATTCGCTTCGCTTATAGCATCCCTGCTTTTTTCAAACGAAGTCCCTTTCGTTCGACTTACTTTTCTTCAACAGCTAAGAAAAGTAAGCAAAAGAAGCCGAGCTCCAGACAATTTTCTAATTCAGAAAGCATACTTCGCTTTTATGTCAGAGCGGCGAAAGGTAACATCCTTGTAAAGCGGTTCGCCTTGTCCAGACGTCCATATCTGGCCATCTGACAAGCGAATTACACTTTCTGGAAAATTGTAGTCGCTGAAGCAAGGGCATCTCCCGACATTTAAAGTCTCCAAATAAAACGTAATACATTTTTATAATGGAATTAGCTAAAAACTCTTATTCTTCTGACTTCATCGTCACCATTTAGTGCCTCTAATAAACGTGACACCCATTTTTTTGAGTATAAATAACCGTCATATCCTTCAGAATAGCCCGAAAACTCACCTTTCCAATTTTTGTCATCATGTTGAGCTGGTCTTGCTTCATAATATCGCCAACATTTAGTATGCATAGTCATGTTAAAGCTAGGCACTTTAGCTTTGATAAGTTCCACAATTTTTCCTGGCCTTAGTCTATAGGGTGACTCAACACCTTTTATAAACGCAACACCTTGTTCATATGAACTAAGCTCTTCTGACGATAATTGCGAAATATTGACGAACTCTATAGATAAATCAGAGGATTTAGCGTGATTTCCCAACTTAGGTATTAAAAAAGCACGAATTCTGTACTTTTGGCTTTCGAGGATTTCTTCGTCTAAATCTTGTTTAAACGTTTCCATATATTCTCTTACAACTTTGTAGTTTTCTCGTTGAAATTGCTTTAATGCATCAGCCTGAGCTTGTTGTGATATTCTAGTTAACTGCATAGTAGTCGCTAAATTAGCGGCCAATGCATGTTCATCGCCAAACTCCGATATAAATAAATTTTCAAAATTATTGAGTGATGATTGGCACTCTCCACTGACAGCTAAATCAACAGCAGGTGAGCCTGTAACAATGCAAACTCTCTAGCTTTATTTAACAAAATACCCTTTGTCGAATGATCTGCTGTCTTTTGAAGCTTTTGACTATGTACGGCTCTAAATTCATCCTTGCTTAAATAGCTAATTCCTGTACTGCTATATTGATCTCCGTCTCTATCAATATACTGATGCCAACGTTTAGTAGGGTAAGTTTTACATGTACTTTCTTTCCACCCTGTATGCTCTGCTAAATCCTTAATGGTAAAATGTAAACCACTTTTTCTTTTGCTGTTAAAAAGTCATATGCTTTATCCACATACTCGAATCGATTCTTAGCTTTGTTCTGACCTTCTAGATCGTCTATAAATGCCATTAGATGATTCAAAATTCTGGAACTAATTTGGTAGGTTCTGCAGAAATTTGACTTACTCTTAAATACTTCTATTTCTTTATTAAATAGTAATCTAGCTTTATGGGCTCCGATCAGGACTATCCACTGCTTGATAGCTGCATTACGAATAGGACCAGATATTTGCCCACCAGGCCTGTGTGCGGTATTAATTTCAAGAAAAGCTTTTTCCAAATTCCAATTTTTGTCTACTTTTATCACGCCATAATCCTTATATAGTGCACTGAATAAAATAATAGAATCCTAATTAAAACAAACTATTACCTAAATTTCACGGAGTTAAAAAGTCGCTCATTTGTCCAAGAGACATGTCAAAGCCAAGCTTTTGACTTTCCAGCGACTACTTATTCCCCAGCAAATTATTGGCTTGTCGAATGCCCGAATAGGGATATTCGGGCAAGGCAATCTTTTATAGCAGGGAGCGACTTATTGCCGTTTCGACATTAAAGACAATTATTTGATGGAACAGGAATAAATCGGGAGCACGGCTTCTTTTGCTTACTTTTCTTAGCTGTTGAAGAAAAGTCAGTCGAACGAAAGGGATTTCGTTTGAAAAAAGGCATGGATGCCGTAAGCGAAGCGCATGCTATTGCGTAGATATCCTGCGACTAAAATTTCCCAAAAAGATATCGCTGCGCTCAGTATTATTCTTCTATGAATTTCCCCCTTACTTATCACTCCAAACAGCATATTCATTGCCGTTTCTATCGTAAAAATGAAAACGCTTGCCTCCCGGGAAATCAAAGGTAGGCGTTTTAATTTTGCCTCCAGCTTTTTCGATAGCCTGTTGTGTCGCTGATAAATCTGAACTGTATAAAACAACCAGCACGCTGCCTTTGTCTGCATCTACATTATGCTCAGACACATATAAGCCGCCATCTAAACCAGCGCCTTTAATCGCCGCGTAGTCGTCACCAAAGTCTTCAAACTCCCAGCCAAATACTTGGTTGAAAAAAGCCTTACTCGATGCCATGGCTTTTACCGGTATCTCAATATAATTAATAGTGTGATGCCTATGCATGCTCGCTCCTTACTTGAATAGAATGTTAAGTGCTTTAAATTCATGATAGCGAATCTAGGTGCTCCGCTAACTGCTAGCGGCCTATCATAATAATAACCTTGTAATAAGGGCGATGCCTAGTCACTCAGTGCGGTATTCTCGACCAACAAATAAGCCTAGTATTGGCGCTACCATGCAAAGCCTAAATCCCCCTAAATACATAGCTTTTAGTGTAGTCATTATTTCTGTATCAACCACCTCCAAGACTCGCTAAACATGATGAGGTTATCTTTTACTTAAAACAAAAACGCCTACTTCAAAGAAGTAGGCGTTTTGCATTACCATTATTTTGAAATCAACAACCTAACGAACATACCTTAGGTTATTAAATACCGGTATTTATTAGAACTTAGCACCCACCCAAACCCAAAGCTTGTCTGTGTCAGGCTTGCCGCCGTCACCAGAGTATGCTGCGTATTTAAGTCCTGCTGAGTAATTTTTAGAGAATTTAGTAGCAAACAAGAAATCAACTTCACTGCCTAAATCGTCAACTGTTGCGCTTGCGACATCCGCTTCAAAGTCATGGTAAACCACAGTCCATGAACCTTTTAACGCTTTACCACCTAGAGAGATATAAGTATCTACAAGGCCTTCGTTAGGCGTTGTTAAGAACAAGTCAGCCCAACCGTTAAACTTATGCAAAGTAGCAAGTGGCGTAGCAAAACCTTTTAAACCATCATCTGAACCTAGGGTTTCTTGACCAAGTTTCGCTGTTACGCCAGAGAAAGTCGCGCCCACTTCAAGCATCAAGTAATCAGTGTCAAAATCAGCTGCTGCAGACTCGTTTGATTGAGTCGCATACTCAGCAGCATAGCTGACTTTAACGTCAGACAAGGTAGTACCGCCTTTGAAGCTTACACCGTAAGTGTCTAATGCATTATCAGTATCGTTATCAACTTCTAGTAAGTAGCTGTAACCTACTATAGTCCCAACGCTTGTCTTATACGATGCGTTTAACATGTGATCTTTTGAATCTAGGTCAGCAGCTTCGCCGAAGATACGATTACGTTGAGTCACGTAAGCGTACTTAACTGTGAAGTCTTTACCATCAGAATATTGTGCACTTACAGCATCAAAAGTCTGTCTATCTTGACGCCAGCCAACGTGACCTACATGACGGTGACCGTCAAAAGTAATCACCTGACGACCAGCTTTAGCAACGAATCCACCGCTTTTAAATTGAATAAAACCCTGATCTAGCTCAGTAAATTCAGGATCTGCAATCACTGAGTAAACACCAGTGTTTACGCCAGCAGGAGGCACTGAGTATTCGCCTTGGCCTAAAACAATACGGTTATCTTCCATTTCGATAGTCGCTGAAAAACCATCAACTGAACCTGTGGTGTAACCAATTCGAGTACGCAGGGTTAACGCACTTGCATCTTCAAGAGCATTGTCTTGATCGCTCGTTTCATAACGTAAACGCATGTCTACACTTGCTTTACCCGATGTCAAAGCATCTGTGATTGAATCCGCTTGAGCAACTGAACTTGCAGATGCACCTAGTAAAGCGACAGACAGAGCTAAGCTTAATTTTGATTTGTTAAGTGTTTTCATGGTCTTCTCTTGTGTGTTTTGGACTCAGTCCGTTGTGTTAATAGTAAATTTTGGTATTTGCCATATTCGAGGCTAAATTAAGCTACGTTGCTCGATTTTTCCTCGTTACTGGTCTTTTTTTTTGCTCTGTGCTCCTCTACAGATTCCACTTTTCGTTGTTTCTCGTATAGGAATTTCAGCACTTCAGCGCGGTAGTGGTTATACTTGGGATCGTCAGCACACGCGATACGGTTTCTTGGTCTAGGCAAGTCTACGTGTAAAATTTCGCCGATAGTTGCAGCAGGACCATTTGTCATCATTACAATGCGATCTGACAGCAATACCGCCTCATCAACATCGTGGGTAATCATGATAACCGTATTGCCTAACTCCGCATGAATTTCCATCACTGAGTCTTGCAAGTGGGCACGAGTTAGTGCATCTAAGGCACCAAAGGGCTCATCCATGAGGAGCACTTTAGGCTCCATTGCCAAGGCACGGGCGATACCTACTCGCTGCTTCATTCCGCCCGATATTTCTGAGGGAAGTTTGTCTGCAGCATGGGTCATATGTACTAGCTCTAGATTGTGCTCAACCCACTCTTTCATTTCTTGCTTAGAGCGCCCTTTTTGCGTTTGCTTAACTGCCAACTCAACATTTTTATAGGCACTTAACCAAGGTAATAAAGAATGGTTTTGAAATACAACTGCACGCTCTGGGCCTGGCTCGTTCACTTCTTTATTATTCAGAAGTACACCACCGGTCGTGGCTTGATACAAACCAGCAACGATATTCAGTACGGTGGATTTACCACAGCCCGAGTGACCGATTAATGAGATGAACTCACCTTTCTGTATCTTTAAATCAACATTTTGCAATGCTGTGAATGGACCTTTCGGAGTAGGAAAATCAATCCCTACTTTGGTTAACTCTAAATGGCTTGAATTGCTCATAATAAATACCTTCTAAACTTCAAAAATTAGCGTAAGACAGCTGTTTTATCCCAGCTTACTTTTCTTTGAACAGTCAGCATGAGGCGGTCTAAAATAAATCCAATCAAACCTATGGTTAGAACCGCTACCATGATTCGAGCAAGAGACTCTGAACTTCCGTTTTGGAATTCGTCCCAAACAAACTTACCTAGACCTGGGTTCTGTGCCAGCATTTCTGCGGCAATTAACACCATCCAACCTATGCCTAACGACAATCTTAATCCCGTGAAAATAGCGGGAATAGACGAAGGTAGAACGATAGTTGTCACGTGAGATAAAGCATTTAACCTAAGCACCTTGCTTACGTTTAACAGGTCTTTATCTATGCTAGACACACCTACTGCTGTATTAATCAAAGTCGGCCACAAGCAACACAAGGCTACTGTTACCGCAGAGGTGATGAAGGATTTAGAGAACATAGGATCGGTACTGACGTACACAGCACTGACCACCATAGTCACCAAAGGCAACCATGCGAGAGGCGATACAGGTTTAAACAATTGAATAAGCGGATTAATAGCTGTGTAAGCGTTTTTGCTTAAGCCACACATAATACCCACTGGAATAGCAATTAATGAAGCTACAACAAACCCTACCATTACCGTATATAGGCTGGTCCAAATTTGCTCAAAGAAAGTAGGTGCGCCAGTAAAAGCACGAATTTTTGGCTGGTACGTAGGATCTTTAGCAACCCGTGCCGCATTTCGCTCATCTTGTCTTTGATAAAATTTGTCCGCTTTATCCATTTGTGCGTTGTGTTCATCTACCAATACGTTGGCTTGCTGCCATACTGCGGCAGGTCCCGGGAATTGACCTAGAGAAGTGTCGATATTTTTAGCCATCATAGACCACAACCCTAGGAAAATGACAATACCCACTATGGGCAAGCCAGCAGTACTAAGTATCGTATTGAAACTTGGCCACTGAACATTCTTCACTTGGTTGACAATGCTAGGAACGGTTTGTTGTTTATTCATAATAAGTACTCCATAACGGGTGGGACTATTGCCCCACCCTACCTCTAGTTAAAGCTTGCTGTCGCTTTTAAGACCAATCGCAAACTTATCTAGATAAGCGTTAGGCTGTGAACCGTCATAAACGATATTGTCTATGAATCCTTTTTGAGGTGGTTTAAAGCCTGTTTCAGTTGCAAATTCAGGGAAATCAGAAATTTTTGCTTTACCATCTTTCACTAACGCTTTTGCTGCTAGGGCATAGATGTCAGGGCGATATACTTTCTTAGCGATTTCTTTGTACCAATCGTCAGATTTAGGCTCTGCGATTTGTCCCCATCTGCGCATTTGAGTTAGATACCAAATAGCATCACTGTAGAACGGATAGGTTGCGTGATAACGGAAGAATACGTTGAAATCAGGCACTTGACGTTTGTCGCCTTTTTCGTACTCAAACGTACCCGTCATACTGTTTGCAATAACATCGTAATCTGCACCAACGTACTGGCTCTTAGATAAAATTTTCACTGCTTCTGGGCGGTTAGCATTGTTATTTTCGTCTAACCACATGGCAGCACGGATCATTGCTTTAACTACACGGATATGAGTATTTGGGTTTTTCTCGGCCCATGTTTTACTTACACCGAATACTTTCTCTGGGTTGTTTTTCCAAATTTCGTAGTCTGTGATAACGGGTACACCAATACCTTTAAATACAGCTTGTTGGTTCCAAGGCTCACCCACACAGTAACCGTAAATAGTACCGGCTTCCATAGTCGCTGGCATTTGTGGTGGAGGCGTTACCGACAACAAGGCGTCGGCACTGATTTGCCCACTTGTGTCACCTTTATGCGGAGCATAGTAGCCAGGGTGAATACCGCCCGCTGCTAACCAATAGCGAAGTTCGTAGTTATGCGTTGATACTGGGAATACCATACCCATTTTGAAAGGCTTGCCTTTGCTTTTAAAGTCATCAACAACATGCTTTAACGCATCCGCTTTAATTGGATGAACTGGCTTGCCACCTTCGTGTGGAACATGTTTCTTCATTTGTTTCCAAATGTCATTCGAAACGGTAATTGCGTTACCATTCAAATCCATACTGAAAGCTGTAATGATGTCTGCTTTAGTACCGTAACCAATAGTTGCGCCTAAAGGTTGGCCTGCCAACATGTGCGCACCATCAAGCTGACCATCGATTACTCTGTCGAGTAACACTTTCCAGTTTGCTTGAGCTTCTAACGTGACGTATAAGCCTTCCTCTTCGAAGTAGCCTTTCTCGTATGCAACCGCAAGAGGTGCCATATCAGTTAGTTTTATGAAGCCGAATTTTAGTTCTTCTTTTTCAGGCCATCCTAACTCTTGTGCCGATACGTTTGACGCTACAAACGCACTCCCTATTGCTACAGAAATCATTCCAATGCGGAGTGATTTAACAGCATGTTTCATTGATGTAAATAAGCTCTTCTTAGCCATTTCCGACTCCGGTTTTTTCCAAAAAAAAACCCACAAAGATTCCATTGGATGGAAATCTTTGTGGGCTACATTGCCTTTCTGTTCAGTCACACCTTAGTGACAAAGCAGAATTAAATTTAAGCACTGAGGGCGAAATTCGCCTTTAAATTGATTGAGTCTACGTAGATACACATAAACACATCACACTCGAATGTGACTTTGCATCAACAATGCCAACTTTAATAAACCTTTAAAATCAACAACTTAAGTTAATTCAAATTATCATCTTAAAATCACAAAAAACCAAGATTGTGCAAAGGTGCACTAATCGAGTGCTAAAAAATATATCTTATTACTATCTAACATTTTATTTACAATGAGAAATCGGAATGACAATTATCTGGAGCTAAACACAGTGCAAAGCCCATTGTTCCTTTTAATAATGCGCCTAGTTGAATAAATAAGATCTTGGGTAAACCTCACATTAAGGTCGAATCTTGTGCCGCCTGAATCGTAAACCCAAATAGACGGTCTGACCGCTAGAAAGAGGCCAGAGTAAATGGCCTTAATTCTGAACATAACGTATCGTTAAACTTAACTTATACATAAACTTCAAACAGTTACTACATTAGGCAAGGTAGCGATTGATATTTACCTGACTCAGGTGACAAAGGCGTGCCCTAATTATTGACAGAGAATCTAATGCAGCTAGGTGCAAATAGTGTGTTATCGGAGGGCTCAGCTTATCCAGAATGCGCAGGGATGCTAATACGTGAATGGGAATCAAAATTGCAGTACAAGATGAATAACAAAAGAACAATGCCAATCGATTAAAAGCCCTCAGCCGAAGAGTACCTAAATTGGTTAGCTCAGTTAAATAATAACTGAGCTAAACCATACTCACCAATATTACAATAATCACCAGCTGAAGCACGCAAAGACCTTTATACAGAGCCAATGGATTACGCTTGATCAAAGGCTGTTTGCCCTGATTGACGATCATAGTTTGATTCGGCTTAGATAAATCCATTATCAACTCAGAAAAAGCATCGTGCCTATGTTTAGGGCTAGGGTTTAACGCTTTTTCTAAGGTCAAATCCAACCACAAGGGTAAATCTTTGCGGTGATTACGTATGCTTTGATATTGCCACTCATCATAATTACTCGGTATGTAATCTTTATAGGCAAAAGGTTTAAAGGGCAAGTCGCCTGCTAACATCTCGTAGACCACTACCGCGACTGAAAACAAATCGCTTTTATGATCACTATGTTGCGTCAATAAATATTCAGGCGCGATATAATGCACTGATCCCACGGCAACCTGCTCAGCCGGTAAAGAGTTAGTTTCCGCTAGGGCATTCACCAAAACCGTACCAAAATCAATCAGTTTCACTTCATTGTGTTTGGTGAGCATCACATTTTCAGGCTTAACATCGCGATGCACCATATCTTTACGTTGTAATACACGCAATGCACTCACGAGTGACGTGATAATCGACCTTACCTGCTCAATGCTCGGCTTAGGATTATCTATCATCCACTGGCGCAAGGTTTTTCCCTCTATGTACTCACACACGTGATACATAAACTTGGCATCATCTGGGCGCTTGTAAATTGCCATCACATTGGGGTGCTTAATATGCTGCCCTACCCACTCTTCTCGTAAAAAACCACTCAAGTAAACAGGGTCATCAGCAAAGTGCTGTGACGGAATTTTCAGTCCATACACTTTCCCATCTTGCTCGTTAAGTACTTTATACAAAGAGCTTCGAGTCCCATTAAAAACCGTCTCGATAACCCGATAACCTTCTAATTTCATACCCACATCTAATGCGGGAGGCATAGCGAGACGATTTAATTGCCGAGTATGCTCATCTAAATTAGCATCGGGTAGTGAGGCGACTTCAACCAGCAAGCAGGTAAGGTTATCGTCACTTCCAGCGCGAATGGCCGCTTCGACAATTTCTGTGGCGCGCTGTTCAAGACTTAGCTCAGTATTAGCAATGATCTTCATCATCGCTTTGGTGTTTAGAAAGGTATGAACACCGTCTGATGTCAGCACGTAAATATCATGCTGCTGGAGGTCTACCGTAACAAAATCCACTTCGAGCTTCGCATCAATGCCGACGGCTCGACTTAATACATCTTTTCCACCTTGGCGAGAAACATGGTCGGTGGTGAGTAGCTCATACTGATTATTTTGCACTCGGCCAATGCGCGTGTCCCCTACATGCACAATAAAGCCACTGGCAGATTTAAACACCATACCGGTAAAGGTAGTGATCATCTGGCTATGTCCACCATGCTCGTAGTCATGTTGGCCATGGCACCAACGGTTTAAGCCCAGTAAAATTTGGCTAACAGAGCGAGTTACCGTCCATGTCTCTGGAGTTTGTAGGTAATTTTCGATGAAGGTTGTCGCGCAGGTATTAGAGGCTTCTCTGGCCTTTGTGCAAACACTAACGCCGTCGGCTATGGTAGCCACTCCACCTTTGGAGTCGAGATTGTGATCTTTAGGTAAAAAGGCGGCGAAGGCATCTTGATTTTCTGACTTCGCCCCTTTGCTGGAAAACCCACCAAAGATTAAGTTAAGTTTTTCCAATTTTTTTACTCATCTATTTGATGTAAATATGGTTTGTTAGCTTACCTTGATTAGCTCAACCGTACCATCTTCGTTTACTTCAGTGATAGTTCCACTAGGCTCTCTCATTAACAACAGGGCTAAGAAACCTAAGACAGCCGTACCAGCAATAACCAAGAAGAAAGTCGAATCATCAACCAAAGAATAAACCGTAAGATATACTACTGCACCAACGTTACCGTAGGCACCTGTCATGCCAGCAATTTGTCCGGTGAGTCTGCGCTTAATCAAAGGAACGGCTGCGAAAACTGCACCTTCACCCGATTGCACAAAGAAAGAGCAAGCCATGACAGCAACGACTGCTAACCAGATAGGCCAAGTCGAATCAATCAAGCTCAAGCTAAAATAACCCAATGCCAAACCAGCGGTTAAAATAAGTAAGGTTTTCTTACGACCAAACTTATCTGACAACCACCCACCACCAGGGCGAGACATTAAGTTCATAAATGCGTACATACCGGCCAACATACTGGCGGTCGCCATACTTAATTCGAAGGTACCAGAGAAAAATGCCGGTAACATAGAAACAACGGCAAGCTCAGAACCAAAGGTCGCGAAATACAATATATTTAATACGGCAACTTGCTTAAACTCATATCGATGTGATTCAGGTACGGGCTTAACAAAGATGTCTTTATTTACCTTGTAAGTTGCAAACGCATCATAAGCGTATAAAGCGGCCAATCCTAAATAGATAACCAGAGCCACATTTTGTGATAATAACGATACGCCTTCTGGAGATAGCTTCCAGTTCAACAATGCCAATGCTAAATACATGGGTGTTTTCATAACAAGCAATAAGTAGAAATCACCTTTACTCGTGACTTCCATTCCACCCAAATTTTTTGGACGAAAGTAAGTTGAACCTTTTGGCGTATCAGTTGTGTTTTTGTAGTATACAAAACTAAACAATAAACTCATTAAACCAGTGATAGCCACTGCATAACGCCAGCCATCATCGCCACCAAAAGCGAGGGCTAAGGTTGGTAACGTAAAAGCGGCTGCCGCCGAACCAAAATTACCCCAACCGCCATAAATACCTTCGGCCGTGCCAAGCTCTTTTGGTGGGAACCACTCACTCACCATACGAATACCAACAACAAAACCTGCACCAATACAACCTAGAGCAAATCGAGCAATAAGTAATTGCGTAAAGCTGTCAGCAAGAGCAAAGGCAAAACAAGGAATAGAACAAATCGCTAGCAAACTAGAGTAAACAATGCGCGGCCCAAATTTATCTGTTAACGCACCAATTATGACTCTAGCTGGGATAGTTAAGGCAACGTTAATAATCAATAGGGTTTTCCATTCAGAAATGGTCAAGCCTAAATCGTTAACAATAAGGTCTTGTAAAGGCGCCATATTGAACCACACCATAAAGGTGATAAAGAAGGCCATCCAAGACAAATGTAAGGTTTTCATCTTGCCAGCAAAAGACAGCAAATTAAATTTTTCAGCGCTCATTTACGGTACTCGTATTAATAGTTTAAGTAGTTGTGACTCAAAACTTGGCTTGAACCAAATTGATAAGACGACATAGTTGTTCTACAAAAGATCCTTCATCCTTTTGCACCAAATGCTTCGTGAGATGCAATAAATTGGGGAGCAAACCTTTGGTATGGCGCAGAATTAGCACAAATAATGCCAATAATTTTAATTATTTAAAATCATATACTTAAGGAAAAGTTAATTATTAACTAGAGCCTTAAGACGTCAAAATAGAGCAAAACGCACAAACATAAAGCAAATAAAAACTAGACCCTATGTAAATTTGCTCCATTTGAGGAATCTTGTAGCCCTTAGTTATGATTCAGTCTGATAGACCTTATATTTTTGTTCAAAATGCCCTTTTATTGCACAAATAAAGTCAAACTAAGATAAAAGCCCCCTACTGATTTTAAGAATAGGGGGAAGTGTGATTTGGCTTATATGTTTAGTACTGGATTGGATGATGTTTATACTGAACTAAACGCTATGGCAATTTTAAAAAACGTAGTATGTTAAATATTATTAACTCAAAGGCTACTTAAGACCGCCAAAGAAGGCCAAGAGTCTAAGGTGCGTCCATATAAACAAGGGTCTTAACAGAACAAAACGTATAAAATTAGATGGCTAGACTAGCAACCAAATGAATATTGCGACTCTATTAAAAGTAAAGTCGCAGTAAGCAATAAGCCTAGCTCTGAATTGAAGACTTTTCGTGCATTTCTTGGTAAATATCAGGGCGAAATACTTGTTTTACGATATCGTCTGGCACATTTACGTTATCCAGCTGCCCTGCACTTTGCATTTTAGATAACAACCACTCGCCTCTAATATGCTCTGGAATATTAATCGAACCGGGTTGAGACTTATAAAACTGATTATACGAAGGGATCTCTCTGGGCGGCGCCGACAATTCAGTTAAACAGCTGCCAATTAAGGATGGTGCAATAACGTCAACTGGTGCATTCAGGTATTTTTTACTACTCATAATACAGGCGATTTCAAATCGATTAGGCGTGCTCTCTAACCAAATACAGGCTTGCTTTAACGCAGCTGTAAGGGCGAGTACTGTATTTGGGCACTGTTTTTGCCAATCACTTCGTAAGCCTAGGACTTTTTCTGGCGAATCTTGCCACACATCAAAGGATGTCAAAGCAGTTAACCCTAGCCCAGCTCTGACAGCTTGAGCGTTCCATGGCCCCCCTACGCAGTAACCATCAATCTCGCCGCTTTCTAACATAGCTACCATATTAACTGGCGGGACAACCCCGATATCAACATCATCATCTTTTATGTCAGAGGCTGCCAACCAATCTTTCAACTGGTAATAATGGCAGCTGTAAGGAAATACCGTAGCAAATTTAATTTTTGGCCGACCTTGCTGCTTACGCGTTTGAATAACATTGCGTAATAAATAGCCAGCTAAGGGCAAAGTGACATGGCTTAAACTATTTTCATTGAGTATTTCGACATGTAATTGTTGCGAAATAGTAATGGCATTGCCGTTTAAACTGAGTACTAGAGGGGTGATAATATGGGTTTTCGCGCAGCCTATACCTAAGCTACTTGCCAAAGGCATAGGTGCCAACATTTGGGCAGCATCGAGCAAACCAACATGTAACTTGTCTCTGAGGGTGGCCCAAGAATTCTGCTTTTGCAGTTCAACATTTAGTCCCCACTGATTAAAAAATCCCATTTCTTGAGCGGCAACCAAAGGTGCTGAATCTGTCAATGGAATGAAACCTAATTTCAGGTTCTTTTGTTCGGGTGTAATCATTTATTAACCTGCAATTTATAGGGTATTTAACAAAGACATAAGAGTTCTAGCAACGTCTTCGAGCTTTTGCCCCGTATCCATTGCTGTTTTACGCATCGCTTTATAGGCCTGATCTTCGGTGAGATTCTTTTTACTCATTAATAGGCGCTTAGCTTGGTCAACTAGGTTACGTGATGCCAGCTCATGTTTTGTCTCTGTTAATTCGTTCTTTAATTTTTGAAATTCTTTAAATCTTGCCACAGCCGCATCTAATATAGGCTTGACCCGCTCGGTTTGAATATCCCCAACGACATAAGCACTGACTCCAGACTCAATCGACATATTAATCGCTTGGGTGTCTTGCTCTTCAGCAAACATGACAACCGGCTTGGGGTTGTATTGAGAGATAGTATTTAAACTTTCTAAAATATCTCGGCTCGGCGATTCAATATCAATCACGATTATGTCAGGCTGAATAATTTCTACTTGTTTGAGTAATCCAGAACTAGGGCTAGCTAGATGACTCACTTTATAACGTGAGTTATCTAAGGCGATAGTCAATGACTCAGCACGCTGCTTATTGTCATCAATAAGCAAAATTCTAAGTTCATCTTTAAGATTAGTAGACTGATTAATTGTCACGTTTAGTATTTTAACCTTGTTAGGCAGCGGTTTATGACGCGTATAGTGCCAACTTAGCAAGGCACACGCCATATATTTTAAGCATAAATATCAATAACTTAAAAGGATAAGTCAGATAAACACAAAGTAACACCGCACCATTCAGGTGCAGCATCACAAAAAACGAGCAAATTTAAGCCACACTGCATACAATTTAACCCATAGCTCGATAGCTTCTTATCTTACGAGCTAATCGGAGTTATTTAGAAACGAGTTAAATGCCGCGGTTCCCCATAGGGGGACAGTCGATAAACTGTGTTTGAAACTCCCAGACGTCTCTTTAGTTGAATACGATACATACATTAAAGTTTGGCTGGTTGAGTCGAAAATACGGCGTATTTTCATATTTTTGAAAAAAATACTTTTCGACTTTTTAAATACCACTTCCCCAGATTTTGACTTATCAATTTGTTCAATCATAGCAGAGGTGATTTCGCCAGTTTGGCGGCAAGCTATAGCACTGTCCGAAGGATCTGAGAAACTTAAATCAGCTTCTATACTCGACACATGACACGTCACTCCAGTCACAATCGGGTCAGTTAAAATATTTAACTTAATATCTTTGGTGGTAAAAGCGCCTAAGGAAATATCTCCCACTTCGTTTTTATCGCATCCTAAAAAAACACAAGCTAGGCCGACTAAAATCGATTGCTGAATCTTTCGCTTTATCATATTGCTTCTCTCTTAAAATTTGGGCTAATGTGTTTGCAAAACCAGTCTATTGCCAATGGGTGCGTAATCTACTGACTTTATCGCATAAAAACGGTATATTCGCGCCACTATTTACCTCGTGCACAGGAAAAATCATGAAATTTACCAATTTAGGCTTAGCCCCAGAACTACAAAGAGCCATCAGTGACTCTGGTTACGTCGAAATGACACCTGTGCAACAAAAAGGCATAGTGGCCGCAAGACGTAAGAAAGACCTGCTGGTGAATGCCCAAACTGGCACAGGCAAAACTGCCGCATTTGCCTTGCCTATTTTGCAAATGATGCTAGACGCCCCTAAACCAAACGTATCGGCGAGTCCACGGGCGTTGATCTTGAGTCCGACCCGAGAATTAGCCGAGCAGCTAGGCACTACCATCCAAGGCTATGCTAAGTACACTGAGTTATCTGTGCAAGCTGTATATGGCGGTGTCAAAATGGGAGGCCAAAAGAGCAAACTAACTGAAGGCGTGGACGTGTTAATTGCAACACCCGGTCGTTTATTAGAACATTTATCACTGAATAACCTAAATCTAACCAACATAGAATGGGTAGTTCTCGATGAAGCCGACCGCATGTTAGATATGGGCTTTCTTACCGATGTGCAAACTATCTTGCAACATGCTTCACAGAAACATCAAACCCTACTCTACTCTGCGACCTCTTCGCCTGCGGTTAATGAGTTATCCCACAAGATACTTCATAACCATAGTGTCATTAAAATTGATAAGCTGAATACAACTGCAGCCACTGTCACGCACTCGATGTACCCAGTTGAAGAATCTAGAAAGATTGAATTATTCAAACGCTTACTTAAACAACATAACTGGTTTCAAGTTATGGTGTTTACTAGTACTAAACAACAAGCTGATGCATTGATGGCGGCCTTAAAGAAAGCCAAAGTTAATGCTGCTGTTTGTCACGGTGATAAAAGTCAAGGATATCGAAAGCGTGTTATTGCTGACTTTAAATCTGCTAAGTTACAAGTACTTATTTCGACTGACGTCGCCGCCAGAGGGTTAGATATTCAAGGGTTAGATCACGTAATCAACTTTAACCTCCCCTATTTACCCGAAGATTACGTTCACCGTATCGGTCGTACTGGACGAGCTGGTAATACAGGGGAAGCCATCTCGTTTGTTAGTCGTGAAGAAGAAAATACCGTGGCTAAAATTGAACGCCTGATCAACAGTAAGATAAAGCGCGTGAATCAACCAGGTTTTGAAGTAAGCAACCGCGTAAGCTTGTTAAAATCAGCTCAGCGCCGTGCTGGGGCTGGCCGCAGCAACAAAGCGACCGCCACACAAATTAGTATTCAAAAAGTCCAAAAACAGAAAAATAAAAAAGCTAAACGTTAGAAAGGCATTATTTTATATTTAATCTAAATGTTGAAAATAGTTATCTTGGCTCTAATCAAAAAAGCCCCATAAAGGGGCTTAGTGGGTTTAAATATAGGTATTTAACTAGTTAGTTAAATCGTCAAAAAACTTCTTAACACCATCAAAGAAACCACTTTCTTTTGGGCGATGCTTAGCCGTATCTTTGCCTTTACCCATGGAGTCCTCTAGTTGCTCAAGTAGTTCTTTTTGACGACTACTTAAGTTAACTGGTGTTTCTATCACGACTTTACAAATTAAGTCGCCTACTGCACCGCTACGCACAGATTTAACCCCTTTATTACGCAAGCGGAACATTTTTCCAGTTTGTGTTTCTGGCGTAACTTTGAGTTTAACTTTGCCCTCTAAGGTAGGAACTTCTATGTCGCCACCCAACGCAGCTCGAGTAAAGCTTAAAGGCACTTCGCAATATAGGTTGTTGCCGTCACGAGTAAAAATATTGTGCTCTTTGACATGAATTTGCACATATAAATCGCCCGCTGGGGCACCATTTTCGCCGGCTTCACCACCACCTGTAGAGCGAATACGGTCGCCGGTATCGACGCCTGGCGGTACCTTAACCGATAAGGTTTTGGTTTTTTCTACACGGCCTTGGCCATGACATGGCTTACAGGGATCGGAGATGATTTTACCTCGTCCAGAACAGGTAGGACAGGTTTGTTGTACCGCGAAAAACCCTTGACGCATTTGCACTTGGCCTTGGCCATGACAGGTGCTACACGTCTTAGGCGAAGAGCCTTTTTTCGCTCCAGAGCCGTTACAGGTTTCGCAACTAGCTAAGGTAGGTACGCGAATTTCAACCGTTTTACCTTTGACTGCTTCTTCCAATGACATTTCTAAATTGTATTGTAAATCTGAACCTTGACGTGAACGAGATTGGCCACCACGCCCACCTCGGCCACCGCCAAAGATATCGCCGAATACATCACCAAAAATGTCGCCAAAATCTGCTCCGTGGCCGCCGCCACCGCCACGATTAGGATCTACACCAGCATGACCATACTGATCATAGGCCTGACGTTTCTGAGAGTCGGTTAACATCTCGTGGGCTTCTTGTACTTCTTTGAATTTTTCTTCTAACGCCTTATCACCTTGTGTTCTATCTGGGTGATATTTCATGGCTAAACGCTTGTAAGCCTTTTTAATCTCGCGCTCGGTCGCGCTTTTGTCGACTCCCAGCACTTCATAATAATCTCGCTTGGACATTGTATTTTGTCTTCCCGCTTTGTGTGACTACTGATATCGGCAGTCGTTAAATGGCGAATAAATTTAGTCGCACCTTAAAACAAATAAGGCGCAGTCAGAACAAACTGCTGCGCCGAATATCCAATACCTAGTTACACACTAGGTATCTGTGTCAGTAAAGAATATTACTTCTTGTCGTCTTCTTTTACTTCTTCAAACTCAGCATCTACCACATCATCATCTTGTGATTTTGCACCAGCATCAGTAGCTTCTGGACCTTCACCAGCGGCACCTTCAGCCGCAGCTTTGGCTTGCGCAACTTCCATTAATTTAGCTGATGCTTGAATTAACTCCTGCGTCTTAGCTTCAATGGCTTCTTTGTCGTCGCCTTTTACCGCTTCTTCAAGGGCAGTAACAGCGTCTTCAATTTGAGTTTTATCTTCTTCACTCAAAGCATCGCCTGCTTCTTCAACCTGCTTACGCGTACCATGGATCATACCATCAGCTTGGTTACGGGCTTGGATGAGTTCTTCGAACTTAGCATCAGCGTCTTTATTCGCTTCTGCATCTTGTACCATTTGTTCGATCTCATCTTCACTTAATCCAGACGAAGCTTGAATCGTAATTTTCTGCTCTTTCCCTGTATCTTTATCTTTTGCAGATACGTGTAAGATACCATCCGCGTCGATATCAAAGGTTACTTCAATCTGAGGTGCACCGCGCTGTGCAGGGCGAATACCTTCTAGATTGAATTGTCCTAACGATTTGTTACCTGTGGCTTGCTTGCGCTCACCTTGGAGTACATGAATCGTTACCGCAGCTTGGTTATCTTCAGCCGTTGAGAAGGTTTGAGACTTCTTGGTCGGAACCGTTGTGTTTTTCTCGATTAGAGCAGTCATTACACCCCCCATTGTCTCGATACCCAAAGAAAGAGGCGTAACATCAAGTAATAGTACGTCTTTAACGTCACCAGACAATACACCACCTTGGATAGCAGCACCTACAGCAACCGCTTCGTCGGGGTTAACGTCTTTACGTGGCTCTTTACCAAAAAACTCGGTTACGTGCTTTTGCACCAGAGGCATACGGGTTTGTCCACCAACCAAAATCACATCATTAACGTCGCTCACTGACAAATCTGCATCAGCTAACGCTTGCTTAAGAGGTTCAAGGGTGGCTTTAACCATATCTTCAACTAATGATTCTAGTTTTGCGCGAGTTAACTTAATCGTTAAGTGCTTAGGACCAGAAGCATCGGCAGTAATATAAGGCAAGTTCACTTCTGTTTGTTGAGCAGAAGACAATTCAATTTTAGCTTTTTCGCCCGCTTCTTTCAGACGCTGCATAGCCAATGGATCTTTACGTAAATCCATTCCCGAGTCTTTCTTAAACTCGTCGACTAAGTAGTTAATTACTTGATTGTCGAAATCTTCTCCGCCAAGGTGCGTATCACCATTGGTAGCAAGAACTTCGAAGGTGTGCTCGCCGTCTGCTTCGTCGATTTCGATAATAGAGATATCAAATGTACCACCACCCAAATCGTATACCGCAACTACGCTATCACCTTTTTTCTTGTCCATACCGTATGCAAGTGCAGCGGCTGTTGGCTCGTTGATGATACGCTTAACTTCTAACCCAGCAATACGACCTGCATCTTTAGTCGCTTGACGCTGTGAATCATTAAAGTAGGCAGGAACCGTGATAACCGCTGCTGTCACTTCCTCGCCTAGGTAGTCTTCAGCCGTCTTTTTCATTTTTTTCAAGACTTCAGCCGAAACCTGAGGCGGTGCCATTTTCTCGCCTTTAGCTTCAACCCAAGCATCACCGTTATCTGCTTTAACAATTGAAAAAGGCATGATGTCAATGTCGCGCTGCACTTCTTTGTCCTCAAAACGACGACCAATAAGGCGCTTGATAGCAAACAAGGTGTTCTTTGGGTTAGTTACTGCTTGACGTTTTGCTGGCTGACCAACTAAGGTTTCACCGTCTTGCGTATAAGCAATAATTGAGGGAGTAGTACGATCCCCTTCAGCATTTTCTAGTACTTTGGCTTTCTCGCCGTCTAATACCGCCACACATGAGTTGGTGGTACCTAAATCGATTCCAATGATTCTACCCATTGTTATTTCTCCAAAAATATATTCATTAAAGCTTGTACACTTTGTGGGGTTATTGTGGCGCTTTTCAACGCTGTTAGTAAAAAAACCTTCACAAAATCTCTATTTATTGCTGTTTTTAGGCCTGAGTATCCACGCCACCATCTGGTGCTCGCGTAACCATGACCATAGCTGGACGCAATAGGCGACCATTCAACTCATATCCCTTTTGCATCACTGCCATTACTGTATTAGGTGGTAGATCTGCATTTTCTTGCATAGACATAGCTTGGTGTAGTTCTGGGTTGAAGGTTTCGCCTTGAGGGTCAATAACCTTCATACCAAACTTTTCAATTGTGCTAATAAACGATTTAAGCGTTAAATCCACGCCATCGACTACAGGTTTAATCGCTTCATCTTCTGGGTTAGCAACCTGTATGGCACGTTCCAGATTATCTGCAACAGGTAATAATTCACCGGCAAATTTTTCTAATGCAAATTTGCGGGCTTTATCAATTTCGCCTTCAGAACGTTTACGTGAGTTATCTGCTTCGGCAATGGCTCGCATAACAGAATCTTTTTGCTCTGCGAATTTAGCTTCTGATGCAGCTAGAGCGGCTTCTAATTCAGCAATACGCTCTTGCTCTGGTGTTAACGCCTCAGCAACTGCTTCTTCGTTTTGGTTGTCTGCTTGCTCTAAATCTTGAGTCATCTCGTCAACCGTTTGGTTTTCATCACCCATTTAATTCTCCCGTAAAACTCGCTATATGATTCGCGACATTGACTGTTGCTGGGTTAATGGGGATGGACAAAATGCAATTCAAGCTAAATTTTAGAGGATTTGCTTTTTTTAAACGCAATTCAGTGCTGCAATTTTAGATCCTCTCAATGATTAACAATATTTTTTAAAATTAAGATGAATACTTCATTAAATGACAGATTCAACAATAGATATTCGACTTACTTTTTGGATAGAATGCACAAACACGTGAATAGAGGCACGCGGGAAAATCCTGTCAATTTCTTTACTTAATGACCATATAAACGTAGTTTGAATGGGTATAAGTAAAAATAGTCGATAACTAGAGGCATAATGACTTCACCACTCGAACAAAAACTCACCCAGTTTCGGAACACATTTTCTAGTGACTTTAAAGCCAAACTATCGGTTTTGGTAAAACGTTGGGGGAGAGCTAGAACTGCCCCTAATGCTGAGATATTAAAAGAGTTCAGGTTTGAAGTGCATAGTTTACGAGGCTCTAGTGGCACGTTAGGGTTTATCACGCTTAGCCAATTATTGGGCGATATTGAATCTAAGATACATACGTTAAGCGAAGTCGCCTCTGGGCAAGAAAAGAACACCCAATCTGCAGATGTGATCAATAGTATAGACAACTGCATGAACAAAATTATTAAGGCGACTGAACAAACACCCAATCCCTTGTTATTGGTCAGTCAAGACAGCGAAATATTCAAAGACACAAAGTTAATATCGGTCCCTAAACAGGATGACGATGAAATTCGTTCTCAATCGTACCGAGATATCTCAATAGCATTAGTTGATGCAGACCAAGCCTCTTCTTCTAAAACTAGTCAGCTGCTTATTGATTTTGGCTTTGAAGTCAGTACATATACTTCGCTAACGGAACTACAGCAAGAAAAGCCTGCCTCCTTAAAACTGCTACTAATAGATCTTGATACTGTAACGGGCGATCACTCTGAAACGTTTAGAGTCATCGAATCCGTATCAAAAAATAAAACAGATGTGTTTATTTTGTCGTCCAAAAATTCTTTCGAGACTCGTTTACATGCAATAAGGGCCGGCGCCAAAGACTTTTTACTTAAACCTCTAAATATCACTAAGTTAGTTTCTAAAATTCGTAAGAACTTCAAAATTGATCTGACTCGACCTTATCGTATTTTACTACTGGACGACCAAGCGTCTGTTGGCAAGTTTTACAAAACCTTATTAGAAACCGAAGGGGTGCAGGTTTTAGCTATAAACGAAGCTCACAAAATATTAAAAGCTCTTGACTCGTTTCATCCAGACGTATTTTTACTTGATATGCATATGCCTGATATTAGTGGAATAGAAGTCGCAAAATTACTCAGGCAACAAACTAAATATGATTACGTCCCCATTGTATTTCTAAGTGCCGATAATGATGTAGAAACCAAACTTGCAGTCTTGGAGTGCGGTGCAGACGATATAATTTCAAAAGACACGCCACCTAGCATCATTGCCCAACAAATCGACAGCCGTATTCAAAGGGGACAAGAAATTCGTTATATCGCCTCGAGAGATAGCTTGACGGGTGTACTAAATCACGGCCAAATAATGGATGCTGCAGCGCATGACATTAGGTTATCTAAGCGCCAGGAAAAACCTACCATTATTGCCATGATTGACCTTGATAATTTCAAAGCAGTGAATGATCAATACGGCCACTTAGGCGGAGATAAAGTGCTAATAGCCCTTGGCCAATTACTTTTGCAATCCGTTCGCGACACAGATTATGTGGGGCGATACGGCGGCGAAGAATTCATGATAGTCTTTAACAGTGCAAATTTAGCAGTAATAGAAACCAAAATGAATGCCATTTTAGAGGCATTTCATCACATAACCTACGAGGTAGATGATAAATCGTTTAACTGTAGTTTTAGTGCTGGTATCGCTAGCTCGGATAACCACGACAAACTGAGTGAAATTATTTCTGCCGCTGACCTAGCGTTATACGACGCAAAAAAAGCTGGAAAAAATCAAGTCTGTATAAGTCAAAGTAAGTAGTCTTGGGGCTGTTGGGTCGTTAAGAGAAGATATACCCTCTTGATTTTCTAGCCTATAATTTTAACAGCCACTATCCAAGCTCATCCTGCCTGAAACGTCACCAACTAGCACTCTAGGTTAGGCGTCAGCTAACATACATAATTTCAAAGCTTAATTTCTTAAGTTGATTATAGGCACGCCTTAGTCAGCGATTTTTTCTCAGTCCAACAAAAGTTTAGGTATCAATAGTGAGCCTATTACAAGGAAATTTAACGCGCTGTTTAGAGACGCTATTAAAATACCCGTTGTCATTTAAAATTAAAATTTACTAGGTCATACCAATCTGTATAAATAAGTAACCACTCAGCGGGAGTTTAAAAGGGCTTAGATAAGGCCCATGAATGAACGAATGGTGGTGCCCTTTCGAGTTCATGAAACGCCGTATAAGCCCTTTTAAAACCCGCCTGAAAGGAATACCCCAGCGGCCTTTTCTTTGCGTTGTCGCTATTTGAAAGGGAATCGGTAACCGACATAGAACCATTCCTGCACAGCGACGCCTTAATAAAAAACCACTGGATGCATTCTGAGTGACCACTTATTTACACAGATTGGTATCACTCGATGTTACATCCAGTTAATCGCTATTCGCTGGAATGATTTCACTTATGCAATCTCTGAATTTAGGCCTTGCTATACCCAGCTAAATTGAGCAGCTCAAAATATAAGGGTTAAACCCTATTCTCACAATTCACCTTTACACCAAAAAATATTAACAACCCAATAGTCGAACACTTTACGAACAGCATGTATTTCACTATAAAATTCATGCACTTAGGTTAAATATAAAGATTACTCAACAGAGTTATCCACAGATACAGTGGATAAACTTTATATTGACAGGGACAAGATCTACATTTTTCCCTCTTTATCCACACTTGACGCAAAATACAGGGTGAAATTCAAGGAGAATCACGAATAAAATATCAATCGAGCCCCAATCCCCTGTATAGTGATACGAATAGCTTGAACGTCGAATATGCAGTTAACTAACACATCGGTTTACCAAATTTAATTATCAATAACGTTCTACTCAGCAATGTTTTAGTACAAGGCAAACTTCGCGTCAGTAATCAGGCTATGACAAACAAATTTAGCGTAGAGATAAAGAGCCCTTCTTTAGGGTGCAAATTTTAGAACGCAAATGACTATTCTGAATTCAAGCTACTTAGTATAAAAGATAAAAGCAGGCCCAAATGACTTTACTTGGAAACTTAATAGAACCCAACCAGACACCCAAAAATGCCAAAGCTATTCCTATTATGAGCCCTCTTAATGGCAAAGTTATTCCGTTAAGTGAAGTACCCGACCCGTTATTTACGCATAGGCTTTATGGTGAAGGCGTGGCAATTCAGCCTGCGGGATTTAAACTGTTAGCACCTTTTGATGGCGTTATTAGTCACTTTCCTGAATTAGCCAACCAAATAAGACTCAAAGCCAAAAATGGCCTACACCTACAAATTCAGTTAGGTATTGACAGCGAGGCCATGCACGGCGAAGGCTTTAAGCGGCTAAAAAAGCCTCAACAAACATTTAAAATAGGCGAAACTCTAGCGGAGTTTTCTTTACCTAAAATGAAAACCCAGCTCACATCTGTGCTATGCCCAGTTACAATTTTAAACAATGAAAAAGTTAAGGGCGTTGAAGGACATTATTACTCTGTAGTGGCCTCTCAAGACAAAATAATGACAGTTTATGTTTAAAACAAGGGTTTGATTCTTTACTCACCTATCCCTTTCTCGTTATAGTCCCCGCAAGTTTTATTCAACACTTATGTAACTATGACGACTACCCTTTTCGGTATAAAAAATTGTGACACCATTAAAAAAGCAAAAAGCTGGCTAGACTCGCGTAATATTGACTATGTATTTCATGATTATCGCCAGCAAGGCATAGAAAAAGACTGGCTTGAGCAAGTTGAACAAGCGCTTGGCTGGGAAGCCTTAGTTAATAAGCGAGGCACCACTTACCGCCAACTGACCGACGAGCAAAAAACAGGGTTAAATCGTGAGTCATCCATAGACTTAATGTTAGAACACCCCGCCATGATTAAACGCCCAATTTTATTCTACAATCAACACTATTCTTTGGGCTTCAAGGCCTCACAATACGACGAGATTTTTGCATGACCCATAAAACTATTGAATTAACCAAAGCCCTTATTAACAGACGTTCAGTGACTCCAGAAGATGCAGGATGCCAAGACTTAATGGCTGACATTCTAGAGCCTTTAGGATTTACTATTGAAGATATGACCTTTGATGACACCAAAAATATTTGGGCTCGAAAAGGAACAGAAGACCCGGTATTTTGTTTTGCTGGGCATACCGATGTAGTGCCCTCTGGGCCAGAGGATGCATGGCAAACGCCTCCCTTTGAGGCCACAGAAAAAGATGGCTTTATTCATGGCAGAGGTGCTGCCGATATGAAAGGTAGTTTAGCTGCCATGTTAGTTGCCACAGAGAATTTTGTTAAAGCCAATCCAAATCACAAAGGATCTATCGCGTTTTTGATTACTAGTGACGAAGAGGGGCCTTTTATTAATGGCACCACACGAGTTATAGACACCTTGGAAGCACGCAATGAAAAAATTACGTGGTGCTTAGTTGGTGAACCCTCAAGTACAGAGGAATTGGGCGATATAGTGAAGAACGGTCGCCGTGGCTCACTAACCGGTAATTTAACAGTAAAAGGTATTCAAGGTCATGTAGCCTACCCTCACCTTGCTAAAAATCCTATCCATACCTCAGCCGCGGCGTTTGCCGAGTTAGCTAATACCGTTTGGGACGAGGGCAACGCTTCGTTCCCGCCAACCAGCTTTCAAATATCTAACATCAATGGTGGTACGGGTGCTGGAAATGTCATCCCAGGCGAACTTAACGTATGCTTTAACTTTAGATTCTCAACTGAGGTCACGGATCAAGAGTTGATCGAGCGTTGCACCGCGATTCTAGACGCGCACAAAGTTGAATATGAGGTTAAGTGGACATTCAACGGTCAACCGTTTTTAACTGACTCTGGTAACCTAGTCGAAGCGACCCAACAAGCCATTGCGCACTGTACGGGCAGAGAAACCACTTTATCTACAGCCGGCGGCACCTCTGATGGGCGCTTTATTGCACCAACAGGTGCGCAAGTTATTGAATTAGGACCCGTAAATGCCACCATCCATAAAATAGATGAGTGCGTAAAAATGTCTGATCTCGAATGTTTAACTGACGTGTATCAAGACATATTGCAGCGCTTACTAAGGTGATAGCTACCGAACATATTTTAGGTAAAAATCCAAACCTGTTGGTGAAATGCCAACAGGATTTTTTACTTTTACCCGAAGTGTGTAATGCGTTTACTAATATGCAACTGGCCGCAATAAAAGATAAGGTCGACTTGCAAATTGTGAGCAGTTACCGAAGCTTCGAACGCCAGCTAGTTATTTGGAATGCAAAGTGGAACGGTCAACGCCCAATTTTAGATATTAATGAACGGCCATTAGACATTCGCTTTTTGTCAGATCGAGATAAACTGTTTGCTATTTTAACTTGGTCAGCTTTGCCCGGTGCAAGTCGACACCACTGGGGCACAGATCTAGACGTGTATGACAAAACATCCGTTAAACAATCGGGAGCAGGATTTGAGCTAGTTAATAAAGAGTACCGCGATGGCGGACCTTGTCATAAATTAGCTGTTTGGCTTACGCAATATGCTGGTGATTTTGGCTTTACTCAGCCCTATCTTAATTACACTGGCGGCATTGCAGTGGAGCCTTGGCACATAAGTTACATTGAGACCGCATCTAAAATCGAAGCTCAGCTCAATCCAAAGCACTTAGCCTTAGAGCTACAAAATCAAGCAGTAAGCGGCGCAAACACAATAACACAACACCTCGATGAGATTTTTAAGCGGTATGTACTTAACCAAGGACATCAATGAATACGCTAGCGTTAATCCTGTTACTCATATTCTCCGTCGGTATAATCGCATCGGGTTTATGGTTGCTTCTGCGCACAGCGAACCAAAAGCTCCCTAAAGTAAATAAAGACAATAACGCCTCCTACGACAGGTTTGACGAAGACGACTAACGTGAATTGGTATAGCGCACAGCTGTCCCACTAATACTGACCATAAGCATTGAGCCGCCCTTACCAACGACTTCGTAATCAATATCAATGCCTACAACCGCATTCGCACCAAGGGCTCTAGCCTCATCAGCTAACTCTTTAAACCCAATTTTACGCGCCTTAGTTAATTCATCTTCATATGCCCCAGAGCGACCACCCACTATGTCTCTAATCGAAGCAAAAATATCTTTAAATAAATTGGCTCCCATCACAGCCTCACCCACCACAATACCCAAATACTGCTCTATATTTTTTCCTTCTAACTGACTCGTAGTAGACATGATCATAGTATTCACTCTCCTTGATTAATAAAGTATTTACGCTAAGTTTTACTCGCTAAAAAGAACTCACTCTAATCGTAAATTTCAGTAAAATTACTGCCAAAGCTTATCATTACATTGGTTAATTAAACGATAGTAATCCTCTCAATTACTCGACCCTAAGTAATGCAAGGCGTGACAAACCTTACACAAGGTGTTAACGAAAAGGAAGGCATCTAAAATGTCTACCCTACTGAAATTCATCACTATTGATATAAGCAGTGACGTCTTGTCCTTACAACGTCATTAAAATTATTAGCAACGCGTAATGTTTACTGCCTCCCTGCCTTTAATTATTGAACGCGGAACAACACTTCGAATTTATTTTGACCTCAATTTACTTTTAAAAACGTAGCACTCACAAAAAAATGAAAACGTTAAACTGATTAAAATCGTTTTAAAATTCAATAAGAAAAACAAAATCAGGTAATTATACAACCCCAAAAAATCAATAAAATTTAATCAGATTAAAAAAACACACAAATAAAAACATTTTTATTACATTTTAATCACAAAATGATTGACACACCCTCACAGCCAAATTATCGTATGAAAACGTTTACAAGGATATTTTTTGCGACAAACCATAGGGTCATTGCCCTGACAATTAAAAAGTAACGATAGGTACTATAAAAATGAAAGCACACACACAATTCCAACCGTCAGTCTTAGCGAAGAGCATTGCACTCATGCTTGGTAGCGCCGTATTAGCCCCCTCCTCTTTTGCTCAAGAAGCAGGCGAAACAGAAGTCATTCAAGTTAAAGGTATCCGCGGTAGTTTGGCAAAGTCCATGGACATAAAACGCGAAACAGTTGGTATTGTCGATGCGATCACCGCAGAAGATATAGGTAAATTCCCCGATAGTAACTTAGCCGAATCATTACAACGAATTACAGGTGTATCAATCGATCGACGAAATGGTGAAGGCTTCCAAGTTAGTGTTCGTGGTTTTGGCCCAGAATTTAACCAAGTCACCTTGAATGGGAGAAGTATGCCAGCAGCTCAAGTCAATGAAGCGGGCAGCTTAAATACTAGCCGTTCATTTGATATGAGTAACATCGCGTCTGAAGGGGTTTCCGGTGTCACAGTATTTAAATCATCGCAACCCTCAACGACATCGGGTGGTATAGGTGCAACCGTTGACTTACAAACACGCAAGCCTTTTCAACATAATGGTTTTTTAGCTAGTGTTGGCGCAAAGGCTATTCACGATACCACCACTAGAGTGGGGAGTAATATCACGCCAGAGCTGTCTGGGTTTGCCAGTTGGTCTGATGACGTTTGGGGGATTTCAGTATCCGCGTCTCATCAAAAGCGTGATAGTGGACGCACTGGCGTGTTTACTAACGGCTGGACTGGTGCCGCAGGAGCCTATACAGGAACGGACTTCATACCAAATGGCTTAACCACTGATGCAGTCGTGGTCAATGCTCCAGCAATTGGTACCCAAACTAATTTCACACCAGGGGTAAGATATAACCATGTAGACTTTGAGCGTGAGCGCCAAAACGCACAAATCACCGTGCAATTTCGCCCGACAGACACATTAGAAGCAACGTTAGATTACACCTATGCTGAACAAGATATTCAAGGCGTTAGAAACGAACTATCATTTTGGTTTGGTGGAGGCGCGTTCCCAACCTCAGCCATTGAATTTGAAACTGACAACGGCGTCGCAACACCTATCTACTGGTTAACTGAAAACGAACCAAGCTATCAATCTCGTGACGTCAACTTTGGTGTTCAAGGAGCGAACATCAAAAACGAGTTAGATTCAATTGGTCTAAATCTTAAATGGGAAGCCTCTGACGAACTAGTAGTGAAATTCGATTACCATGACAGTGAAGGCACAGCGGGCCCTGGCAGCAATGGTCCAGGTAACTTCTATAACGTAGGAATTGGTGCACAAGGTGTGTCAGTACAAGGCGTGGACAATTCAGGAGCTTTTCCGGTTCTGGTAGGGGTTTGGGATGAAAGAGATGGCGTAACCGGTGACGTGCCAGGAGATATCGATAAAGGCGACCTAAGTTCAACGGTTCGCCAGATCAATTTTGATAGAACCCGTTCAGAAATCAAGCAAACACGCTTAGATTTCGAGTATCAACTTGCAGATGAAGTGTCTATCGATTTTGGTATCGAATCTCGTGACATGGAATATTCAAATAAGAGTTCCTTTGATCAAACGGTATTAGAAGGCAACTGGGGCGCTTCAAACCCTGGAGACATTCCACCAGACATGGTCGATGAACTCAACTTCACGACTTTATTGACAGGTTACAATACTGACATTAGTGAAGAGGGCCGAACATTCTTCACTTCAAACTATGGTGGTGAGGGAGCAACTCCCCTAGTGGCATTTGGCGAAACCGCCTACATAGGCGACCCCAACGCTTTAGGGCAACTTCTGTCTGGTAACATTGGTATCGACTGGGCGCCCAATCCAGTTGACTCAACCAACCGCTTGATTCAAGAAAAAATCACTGCTGCTTACGCACAAATGACTATCTCAGGTGAGATGAGCAATAATATGACTTACGATATTATTGGTGGCCTACGTTATGAGAAAACAGAAGTGTCGTCGACTGCACAAATTGCTGCGCCTGAACTCCTTTGGCAAGGCGATAATGATTTCTTAGTCCAAGGTGGTAACGCAGCCACGGCTCCAATCGTTTTCAGAGAAGCAGAGTATGATCACGTATTACCTAGTATCAATATTTCACTGGGATTAACTGACAACCTATTCGCAAAAGTAGCTTGGGGAACCACGATAACGAGAGCCGATTACTCGAATTTGCAACATGGAGTCAGCGGAATTCAGGGCCCAGTAGGTGGACCAACCATACTTGGGGCTCAAAATGGGACTGCTAACAATGGTAACGTCGGATTGCTACCAATAGAGTCAAACAATTTTGATATATCACTTGAGTGGTATTACGACGAAGGTAGTTACGTATCGGTGGGCTACTTCGACAAACGTGTTGTGAACTTTATTGGTACAGAAGAAGTGGTAACCACTGCAGACTCGACAAGAGACCCCTCTGCTGGTCCTCGTGCACAAGCGGCGCTGGATGAGTTAAATGCCCGTGGTATACCCGTTAATCAACAAAACCTATTCAGAATGGTCGCTTCATTAGACGATGGATCTGGAGGTTGTGTGCAAAATCCAAATGTATCGGTCAACTTGTGTGGCGCAGATTATGATTCTGCACCATATGAAGGCGCAGATGGCTGGGAGAATGGCGTAGATATCGTTGCCTTAGCATCAGATCCATTCTCAATTTTAGACGCATCTACCCCTGTTAATGCCAATGATGCACACATTGCGGGATGGGAATTAGCTGCCCAACACTTCTTTGGCGATACAGGCTTTGGTATTCAAGCCAACGCCACCTTGGTTAATGGCTCGATTGCTTTCGACGTCACTGACAATTCTGCACAATTTGCACTAACAGGCCTGAGTGATTCAGCTAACTTGGTATTTATTTACGAAAATGACAAGGTGCAAGCGCGTTTAACTTATAACTGGCGTGATGAGTTCTTAAACAATGCTAACGTCGGCAGTAATGAACCTGAGTTCACTGAAGCATACGAGCAAGTTGATTTTACACTAGGATATTCCATAAACGAAAAATGGAGCGTTGCATTCGAGGGGATCAACATTCTTGACGAAGACGTGAGACGTTTTGGTAGAAGTAAAGCGCAACTACGTAGCCTCGAAATTTATGGGGCGCGTTACGCACTCTCTACCCGTTATGTTTTCTAACTGAGTACTACCAATACAATAATGCCGCTTGCTAAAGCGGCATTATTTTTTTACCCTTAAATATTAATATAAATAAGAAGTTATATTCATGCCACAGCTACAACCTCTCAATCCAACTGCTCACAAGTCTATTCGCGTCAACACCCAATACTCAACTGAACTCGGTTACGATTGCGGAGCCGTCATGGTGGTTCCCAATGAAATATCTACTTTGCAACGCGAGTACCCTATTTTATTTCGAAAACACACTCAAACTGGTCGCTTGTTTCCAAATGCTCTGCTGGGTTTTGAGCAAAACGAAAATTTATTTTTAACTCATGATGGACATTGGAATGCTAAGACTATTCCTCTATTGATACAAAAAGGCCCATTTATGATTACACCTGAGCATCAAGGCTCAGAGCAAAAGGCCATTTTAGCCTTAGATTTAGACGACCCCAGAATCGGAAGCAAACAGGGTAAAGCGTTGTTTGATGAACTAGGCAACGAGACCCCATTCTTAAGTGAAGTAAAGCAAGTTATGGCCGGCATTCATGAGGGTAGCCCCTTGATAAACCTTATGGTTGATACCTATATGGAAATGGACTTGATCGAGCCTTTAACCCTAGATATTGAATTGAATGACGGACAAAAAATTCATTTTGCAGGTGCCTATACCGTATCCGAGGAAAAATTAGCCGATTTAAGTCCTCAGCAACTCGAAAAACTAAATGAAACAGGCTTGCTTGCTGTGGCTTTTTACATTGCTGGATCATTACAAAATGTGAGTCATCTCATAGAACTTAAAAACGCGACTTTATCTCACTGCTCTGACAAATAAGGCAAGCTTGAATGCAATGTGACAGTAAAACACCCCAAATAAAAAAACGCGTTATAGTCGCAGGTGGTGGCACCTCAGGCTGGTTAGCAGCGGCTGCACTAAGTAAAGTACTAGGTAAAAATTTAGACGTTAGCATTATTGAATCTGATACCATTGGCAGGATAGGCGTAGGTGAAGCGACTATTCCTCCCTTAAGGACCTTTCATCGCCTACTTGGCATTAACGAACAAGACATGATGTCTGAAATTCAAGCTACATTTAAATTAGGTATCGAATTTAGCAACTGGGGAAATGTTGGTGACAAATACATTCATTCATTTGGGGTAAATGGCAAAGATTGCTGGGCATGTGACTTCCAACACTTCTGGCTAGCGGGTAACCTCAAAGGCCTGCATAACGATTCTATAGGCGATTATTGCGTTGAACATTTAGCTGCCCGCGAAGGGAAAGCAATGGGCGGAGACCAGAGTGGGATTAATTACGCTTATCATCTCGATGCAGGACTCTATGCTGAATATCTCAAAAAACTCTCAATCAAACACGGCGCAAAACACATTGAAGGAATCATTGAAAACGTCGCCATTTCTCCCAGAACAGGAAATATTACCGGCCTAACCATGCAGGATGGAGCTTATATTGAAGGCGACTTTTTTGTCGATTGCACAGGCTTTCAAGGCCGCCTTATAAGCCAAGCTTTAAATGTAAGCTACGAGCCATATGGTCACTATTTACCCTGTGATTCTGCTGTTGCTATTCAAACCGAGAAAACTGACAACCTAAGACCTTATACCCAAGCCATAGCTCACTCTTTTGGCTGGCAATGGCGTATTCCTTTACAGCATAGGGTCGGAAACGGCTTAGTTTATTGCAGCCGCTACGTATCAGACGATCAAGCCATGTCTGCGCTAATGGAGAACCTTGAAAGTGATCCTATAACGACAGCAAGGGGATTTAAATATACGACAGGGCGCAGAACTAAAGCCTGGGCGAAAAATTGTGTCGCTATTGGCTTATCAGCTGGTTTTTTAGAACCAGTAGAATCTACGTCGATTCATTTAGCTATGTCATCCATTTTACGTTTACTCAAACTATTTCCTTTAAGTGACATTACCCAGTCAAATGTAGATGAGTTTAATCAACAAACTCAAGATGAAGTCGAACGTGTGAGAAACTTTATCATACTGCATTATCATGCAACTCAAAGAGAAGACAGTGGATTTTGGCGCTACTGTAAAAATATGGAAATACCAGACGCATTGCGCCATAGGATCCAGCTATTTAAAGATACAGGGACCATACCACTACCAGAGAAAGAGTTATTTCAAACTGACTCATGGACACAAGTCATGTTAGGACAACATATTAGACCAGGTACTTATCACCCAATAGTCGATGCTATGGCAAAACCAGAGCTTGAAAAATTTTTACACGCTCTCAAACAGCAAACTCGTAACAAGGTCGATAGTATGCCAGCCCATCAAACGTTTATCAGTCAATACTGCCCAAGTAAACCGCTTCGTTAAAACAACGTTTATATCAAATGGCACTTTGGTTTGATATAAACGCCTCTTTTTAAACTGGTTTTAAGTACTCTAAAAAACCTGCTTTTGTCGTTTCGAAGGAATAGGTTAACTTATTGTTAAATAAAGATTGAAAACGTTTACATAATGATTTAATTTAGGTTCATAGTGTATGGTCACACCCGACCAAACATTCACTAAGATGGAATTCAGATAATGACAAAACTCCCCTTGTACGAAAAAGTGGGATACGCTATGGGCGATGCCGCAGCTAACTTGGTTTGGCGCGGAGCATTAGCTTACTTAGCTGTGTTTTATACGGATACTTTTGGCATAGCAGCATCGGCAGCAGCCCTGTTGTTTCTATTCGTTAGGCTTACCGATGGCATCACTGACATCATAATGGGTATGATTGCCGATAGAACGCATTCCAAATGGGGTAAATTCCGGCCTTGGATACTTTGTTCCACGCCTATTCTTTGTTTATTCATGATTCTATCTTTTACCACCCCTGATTTATCTGATAGTGGCAAACTACTGTATGCCTACCTAACCTATATTGGCTTAACCCTAGCCTATACAGTCAACAATGTGCCCTACTCTGCTCTAATGGGCGTCATGACAGACGACGATAACGAACGTACAAGTTTGTCGGGTTTTAGATTTGCAGGGGCATTTATTGGTGGTTTGTTGGTCATGGGCTTTTTGCCCGATTTGGTCGCATATTTTGGTCAAGGCAACGACAGTGTAGGCTATCAATACACTATGTACGTCTTTGCAGGCCTACTACTGGCGCTAATGGTGATATCAGTCGCTACCACTAAAGAGCGCGTTACGCCTGTTGTATCAACTCAAAATAGTTTAGGCAGAGAACTAATTGACTTAGCCAAACACTCGCCTTTTATATTAGTTCCATTATTTTCTATTTCTGCATTTTTTCACTATCGAAACTGGCTTTCAGGTGCGTTCTTTATCGCCGTTATGATCTGCCTAGTTTGGTTTATCAGGCACCTAACCGCCAAATCAGAAGCATCAAATGCTAAGCGTGGTTCTGGCGTTCAACAAGATATGTTGGATTTAATTAGCAACAAACCTTGGTTAATTCTGTTGGGCTTGGGCTTTTTAACCATGATGTTCAACGGTATAAAGTACGGGGTAGTCGCCTATTACTTTAAGTATTATGTTGGCGATGAGCTTTTAGTAGGTAAATACTTTATCGCCTTGTTGGTCGTATCTGTGGCGGGAGCCTTGTGCACCAGTTTTTTTGCCAAAAAGCTCGGTAGAAAGTCTTTGTTTATCATCGCATTATTACTTAGCAGTTTACTTACTTGTGGCTTTTTTTGGATCCCAGCTTCAGAGATTAACACAATGTTTATTGTGGGTTGTTCCGCCGAATTTTTCGCCGCAATGATGCCTACTTTATTCTTTTCGATGCTTGGCGACTCAGCTGATTACAATGAATGGCTGAATGGCAGACGCGCCACTGGGCTTATCTATTCAGCAGGCACTTTTGTTCAAAAAACTGGTGGCGGTTTCGCTGGCGCTTTGATGCTGGTTGTACTCGCTGGTTACGGCTACGATGGCATGGACATTGACACAGCCGCAGGTGCCATTCCTGCCATGCTACTACTTATGAGCTTTATCCCAGCCGCCTTTGGCATCGCTGGAGCAGTACTCATGATGTTTTACCCTATTACCGACAAAATGCAAACGCAAATGACCCAAGACCTAATTCAACGCAGAAATCAAGGGTCGGTTGCAACCGAGTAGCGATATACAGCTCCCAACTTAGATCTAAAATTTACTCACGAAGAGACTGAAATTATGCAAGCAAGCAGCTCTAAAAGTAGCGAAAAATTTGGTTACTTTGATGACGAAAACTACGAATACGTTATCACTACGCCATTTACTCCTACCCCTTGGATTAACTACCTAGGAAATGACCAATTTTATGGGTTAATTTCTAATACAGGCGGTGGCTATTGCTTTGATAGAGATCCAAAATTTCGGCGCTTAACACGTTATCGGTATAATAGCGTGCCATTGGATAACGGCGGTCGCTACTTTTATCTCAATTGTGATGGCGAATATTGGTCAGCGACAGGGCGCCCAGTCAACACCGAGCTTGATCAATATAGTTGTCGCCATGGGATGGGCTATAGCCGATTTAACGCATCTAAGAATGATATAGCGTCCGAAGTCACTAGCTTTATTCCATTGGGAGTAAAAGCTGAAGTGCACAGCCTGACCCTAACCAATCAATCTGCGAATAATAAAACCGTCAACGTTTTTTCGTTTATCGAATGGTGCCTGTGGAATGCCGAAGACGACGGAGCCAACTTCCAACGTAATTTGTCCACAGGCGAAGTTGAAGTCGAAGACAATACGATTTACCACAAAACCGAATATCGAGAGCGACGCAACCACTATGCATTTTACTCAGTCAACCAAGACATAACAGGTTACGATACTAATCGAGAAAGCTTCTTGGGCCCTTATCGAGGGTTCGACAGACCAATTGCCGTTGAGCAAGCTCAGTCAAGTAATTCGTGGGCAAGAGGCTGGTCACCTATCGCCTCCCATCACCTTAAAATTGAGTTAAAACCAGGGGAAAGCCAAACCCTAGTCTTTACTTTAGGCTACGTGGAGGTGAACGAAGAACAAAAATGGGCCAGTAAGAATGTCATTAACAAAGAGCCTGCAAAACACCTGATGGCCAAGTTTGACAGTCCAGAAAAAGTCAAAGAGGAGCTAGCTAAGTTAAATGCTTATTGGCATGATTTGTTAACTAAATTCACTGTTCATACTCCAGATGACAAGTTCAACCGCGCAGTTAATATTTGGAACCAGTATCAAAATATGGTGACTTTTAACTTGTCACGTAGTGCGTCTTTTTACGAGTCAGGCATTGGGCGAGGCATGGGCTTTCGAGACTCAAATCAAGATACAATAGGCTTCGCCCATATGGTGCCTGAGAAAGTCAAAGAGCGTATATTGGACTTGTCAGCTACACAAAAACAAGATGGTTCGGCTTACCATCAATACCAACCTCTTACCAAAAAAGGCAATGCTAATATAGGCGGAAACTTTAATGATGATCCTATGTGGATGGTCCTTTCTACTGCCAACTATATAAAAGAAACGGGTGACTTTAGTATTCTTGACGAAATGGTCTGCTATGACGATCAAGACACCCCAACCCACAATCATTTTGATCATCTACTCCGTGCGTTTAATCACGTAGTCAACAACTTAGGCCCTCACGGATTGCCGCTAATTGGCCGTGCAGATTGGAATGACTGCCTAAATTTAAACTGTTTTTCTGAAGATCCAAATGAATCCTTCCAGACCACTCAACGTGGTCCGTCAGACGTGGCAGAGTCTGTCATGATTGCAGGCCAGTTTGTATTGTACGGCCGAGAATTTGTGGCCCTTTGTGAGCAAACTAATCGCCATGAACTTGCAAGGTCGTGCGCGAAGCAGGTTGCACAGATGGAATTGACCATAGAGCAACATGCTTGGGACGGAGAGTGGTTTCTTCGAGCCTACGATTCTCGAGGTGAAAAAATTGGTAGTCAAGAAAACACTGAGGGCAAGATATTTATCGAATCTCAAGGTTTTTGTGCCATGGCAAAAATTGGCACTCAATCGAATAAATCGATTCAAGCACTCGATTCGGTAGCTACCCACCTCAGCACCGAATTTGGTGTGATGCTAAATCAGCCTGCGTTTAGTCGCTACAGTAAATACATGGGGGAAATTACCTCTTATCCCCCTGGCTACAAAGAAAATGCTGGAATTTTTTGTCATAACAACCCTTGGATCACCATAGCTGAAGCTATGCATGGACGGGGTAATAAGGCCTTAGACTACTTCAGTAAGATTACCCCCTCTTACTTAGAAAACATACAAACTCTGCATAAAACAGAACCCTATGTGTATAGTCAAATGGTAGCGGGACGAGATGCAGCTAACCCTGGCGAAGCGAAAAACTCATGGCTAACTGGCACAGCTGCTTGGAGTTATTACGCTGCAACCCAATATATTTTGGGTATTCGCCCAACCTATACGGGCCTAATTATCGATCCATGTGTTCATAGCTCATGGCAGCATCTACTGGTTAATCGAACGTTTAGGGGCGCTCAGTACACAATCGAGATACACAACCCTAAAGGACTGCAAACAGGTGAGGTATCGTTAATCATTGATGGTCATGCTATCGAAGGGAATGAAATAGACGTGAAAATTTACAATAAACAACACAAGATAATTGCTACCTTGTCTTAAGGTAAATGTCGCACAGCAGTAACTTGCTGTGCGACAATCCTATACTATTTGACCTATACTCTAAACAAGACATACCGAAGGGCCTTATTTTATTGGTATGGTCAGCCTACACAAGAAAGCATGGTTCCCATAAGAGCTTACCTATAAGTAATCATTACTTAGGGCTAAATGCTTATGCTCCAGAGGTTTTAGGTGCAATACCTGTACTGCCTCTAATTTGAAGTTTAAATGGCAAATACCTAGCTCCGGGCTCTAGTTTTTCACCTTTTAATTGTTTTATGAGTAAGTTGATACAAGTGGTGCCAATTTCTTGGAGAGGCTGATGAACTGTCGTAAGGGGTGGACTGACATATTCTGAATAGTTGATATCATCAAACCCCATCACTGAGATATCATCAGGAATTTTAAAGCCTTGTTGTTGCAAGAACTGCATAGCACCAATGGCCATATCGTCGTTGAAGCAAAACACTGCCGTGGGCCTGTCGGGCAAAAGTAGTAACTGCTGAGCGCACTCCACTCCTGACCTCACGTCGTAATCACCTTCAACCAACAAGGCCGGATCGTATGGCAACCCTGCCTCTTCGAGTGCCCTTTGATAACCTTGCTTACGTTTATTCGAACTAGGAACAGTGTTTGGGCCAGTTATCGCTGCTATGCGCCTGTGACCAAGAGAGAGCAAGTAATCCACCGCAGCTTTAGCAGCGGCAGCATTATCTACCCCAACGCTAACGACTTCATCACTGTCAATTTCTTCGTTCCCATTTACCATAGGCGGAAGCTGTTCGGCTAAAGGAATACCCGGCTTAACGTTAAAGGGAATACGCCAACCAAACAACAAAATACCGTCAGCTTGCCCATGACTGACCAACTCAGCATAGTGCTTTTCGCGCTCAGCTAAGCCTTGTGTATCACCAAGCAATACTGAATAACCCGCACTTTGTGCCACTTGCTCTATCGCTCGAATAATACCTGCATTAACTGGTTTTGTAATATCTGGAATAATGGCAACGATATTTCCACTTTTACGCGTGCGTAAACTTGCCCCCATTCTATTTGGACGATATCCAGACTCATCAACGACTTTTTTGACTTTATCCAGTGTCGCTTTTGATACCAATTCCGGTGATGAGAAAACTCTCGAAACCGTAGCTGGAGACACCTTCGCTAATGCCGCAATATCTTTAATGCCTAAGGTTGCCAAAACCATACCTCTAACGTAATTTATATCCTTTTAAGATAGCATATAAAAACGTTTTCATTAAAATAAAGCCTGCAAATTTAGATAGATAGTGTTCGACTAAGTTAGGACAAAACATCATGTATGAAAATAGCTGATAATCGGCATTGATAATTAAAAACTGGCTGGGTAAACACGCATAAACAATCATGAAAACGTTTTTATGAAATTTACGGAAATAAAAAATCAATTGTAAATTACCCATTGAAGCAACAAATTGTGTATCAGGGTAGCCCCCCGAAAGCTAACTCTGCTAAACCTTCTACTCCCTACAAACAATAAAAAAGGAGGGCAAGCTATCCTGCTTGACCTCCTTTTACTTAACCTGATCTCAGGTTACCTACTAATACCATTAAACTGATTAAAGAACCTGAACTCAGGTTAAATTTTGCTAGGCTACAACCGTCTTTAGCATGGGCTTAACGTCTGGAAATACTCTTAATAGTTGCTCAGCTGATAAGCCCCAATGCTGGTGTAAAACACTCGCCTTCCAGCTTCTCACATCGGTTGTCGGCATTAGATCTCTATTCTCAAATAGCTGAGAGTCGCTCAATCCGGGCCATTCGCCTAGCACTTGTTTGCCTTTAACCGCTCCTCCTAAAATAAACATAGCTGATCCTGTGCCATGATCAGTACCTTTAGTACCATTAATCTTAACGGTTCGTCCAAACTCTGTAGTCACTAACACGACTGTATCTTTCCAAGCCTCACCTAAGGATTCTTTCAGTTGAGCTAAGCCTTCGTCTAGGATCTTGAACTGTCTATTTAGCCTGCCAACTTGATTGTTGTGAGTATCCCAACCACCTAGCTCTAACATGGCGCAACTCGCTGAATCATCTAAATTGAGTAACTCTCCGCACTGCGCGGCCAAGTATGAAAAATCGGGACGCTTACGCTTTTGTTCATTCATTTCCAACATGTCACGGCTGGTGATAGCACTTTCGAGTAGCTCAGAAAATTCCTGATTATTGGCATACAATTTCCGTAAACGGCCGAGTAAGTCATCTTCAGATGCGGTGAAGTGAGAAGGGAACCAAGTTTGACTGTCCATCTTGCCTCTTAGGGCGATAGGTACAGTTTGAGAAATTGCCAGTCCATGCCCTCCCAATTCATTTACTGCTCTTGCTAGCCAGCCGTTTTCATAGTCGGTCGCATTAAGTCCACTCTCCATTTGATCTTGGGCATCAAAATGAGAGCGTTCTCTATAACCAGAAGCAACGGCAACAACAGGTAAAAACTGACCACTTTGATACCACTGATGACAGTTTTTAAAAGACGGGTGCAACGCATAACCTTGCTGTAAAGGCAGTAGTTTATTTTGTATTGGTTCTACAAAATCTTTACGAATAGCCATATAGTTTGGGTCAGCGAGGGGCAACACGCTGTGCAACGAGTCCATTGCACCGCGTAACATGACCCACACAATTTTCTTTGATTTAACAGAAGAAGCCTTAGCCCATGCATTCGCCATAGGGGCTTGAGTTAACACCCAGCCTGCTACTCCACCTTTTATAAAGTCTCGTCTACCTATACTCATCGCTTTTGAAACTCCGGACTCATTAAAAACAGGGTTACCGCTTGTTGTTTTGACTCAGCTCGGGATATTTGCAATTGAGTCAGTTTATTCAGTTGAGGGCCAAGTGCGCCAGTAGCAATCTCCATGGGCGCTAACTTGGCAAATTTACTTGCATGTTCCGCCCACTCGATTCTACCCATCATAGCTCTCGGTCCAGCCCAATATTCTTGGGTGTCTTTGTAGCCAGCAGGTGAGCCTGCGGCAAATGGCTTTTGCCCTAAAATAGTTAAACTTTTAATAAAATCTGGACGCAATCGCTTGATGTCACAGGCTTTACAAGTCGAGATCATAAATTCTCTCGGAGTCTTGAATTTTTCTGGCGTCTCTGACCAACTTAAAGGATGAAGGATCATAGCCTCTATCACCTTAGGCAAATAGCCTTTGGTCGAGGCCCATATTGATACCATCTGATCAACGATTTCTTGAGGCGCTTGGTCACTCACAAAATGCGTAACAAGCTTACGAGACACATGTTCTGCGGTTTTAGGGTCTTCAGCTAAATCTTTAAGTATTGCTATCCCCTGTTCAACCCCGCCACTTTTATAGCTACGTCCAAATACTCGTCTTTTACCCGGTTCGTGAAACCCTGCTCGAAAAGTAAACCCCGCATTTTTCTTAGCATTATTATCCACTCCCCAGCCAGTAATCGCTCTTGCTAGCTCAGTCACGTCGGATTGGTCATATCCGGCATCTACGCCCAAAGTATGTAATTCCAAGATTTCGCGAGCTAGATTCTCGTTCAATCCTTTCTTGCCTTTGGCCCTTTGGCCAAACTTAGAGTTAGGCCCAACAGACTGCTCGTTATTGAGATATATAAGCATTGCTGGGTGGCTTTCTACAGCCACCAGCATTTCACTAAAATAACCAGAAATGTTTGGCGCAATCCCCTCATTTTCAAGAGTGGGAGCCAATGCGCGCATTATTTGTCCACTCGCTGACACACTAAAATGATTCGAAAAAAAGTCGACTAAACGCCAGTAAAAGGGATTCTGAGTGGTAATTTGATGTGCAATGGTTAGGTTGATACTTTTAGCTGCACTTTTATTCATCTGCTTTTGAATACTGTCGCTGTTCAACATCATCATTTTTTCGTCGTCAGGCGCAGCTTGCATACTCGGCTGCATACTGGCTTTTTTAGCGTTGACCTTGTCTTGCTTTTTTTTCTGACGATATATAGCCATACTTTTGATAGCGGTTTTACTTGACCAAGCATTGTCAAAAGAAGCGAGTTCCTTGGCTATATTAGCAACATCAAGCTGTTGCAGTAACCAAGCTTTCGGCTCAGTTCCAGCTTGTTCCAAAATTGTTTGGTCCGCACCATATCCAAATCGATTGGCCGCTATAAACGCTTGGCTACTCAGCATTTTGATCCTCGGGTGTTGTCTAAAGTCTATTGCACTGGGTACTAATGTACTTCAGTGCCTGAAGCACGCAAGCGTACTTACATAATTTTTACATTTGCTGGGAAGGAGTTGAACAAACAAGGAACATTGAAGCTTAACCATATTGAAAGGCTCAGCTTCAACAAAATAAGGAGTAAATCTAATCTCAATAGAATAGGCAAGGTTAACCTAATTAGCTAGATCTCCATCGTTATCAGCACGTTGCAAAAGCTGTTCATCTAAACGTTTGTTCGTTTGAACCCCGAGTTTTTTAAATTGTTCAATTTGACGAACGATATTGCCCTTTCCTGTAGAAAGTTTGTTCATAGCACCATCAAAGTGCTTACGACTCGAATCCAATGCTTTGTCAATCTTATCCATATCAACCATAAAACCATGAAATTTGTCATAAAGCTTGGCAGCATTCTCTGCAATCTTTTGCGCATTTTGATTTTGATATTCGTACTGCCAAATATTATTTACTGTACGCAGGGCCACCAACAAATTAGTAGGACTGACTAGCATGATATTGTTGTCAAATGCGAGCTTGAGCAAATCAGGAGCATGATCTGCGGCTAATAAAAATGCCGCTTCAATTGGGATAAACATCAACACATAATCAAGAGAGCGTATCCCTTTTAAATCTTGATAATCCTTTTTACCAAGCTCCTTAATGTGGTTACGCAGTGAATTGATATGTTCTTTTAAATACAATGCTCGAGCTTTATCATCTTCCTGCTCATTAAAGTATCTTTCATAGGCAGATAACGAAACTTTAGAGTCTACGACTATGTCTTTGTCATTTGGCAAATGAATCACAACATCGGGTTGATAAAGCTTCCCCGTTTCATTCTTCAGGGATACTTGTGTCTCAAATTCATGGCCCTCTCTCAGGCCAGACTCTTTCAATACGCGGTCTAAAATAACTTCTCCCCAGTTACCTTGAGCTTTATTGTCACCTTTAAGGGCTTTAGTTAGGGCTGCGGCATCTTGAGTTATTTGTTGATTAAGTTCCTTGAGCCCTAAGATCTCAGATTTAAGAGAGGCGCGTTCCTGACCTTCTTTAACATATTGGTCGGTAACTTGGCGCTTAAATCCGTCTATCTGCTGTTTTAGGGGCGATAAAATACTGTCTAAATTGGCTTTACTCGTTTGGCTGAAAGTCGTTTGTTTTTGCTCAAAAATTTTATTTGCGACATTTTCAAACTGCTCTTTTAGGCGTTCTTCAGCTACTTCTAGTAATCTAAGTTTTTCATCACTGGCAATCTTTTCTTGCTCAAACCTCGCCCCTTGAGATTCTAATTTGGTTTGTAGTTCAGATACCTGCTGTTGGGCCTGTTGATATTTTATTTGCCACTGAGACTTTTCCTGTTCTAATTCAGGAATGCGCTCAACTTGCTGAGACAACTGCCCGACCCTACTATGTAACGACAACTGCTCCGCACGATTTACATTATCTTGCTCGGTTAAATCAATAATTTGAGTATCTTGCTTATCGATTTGTCCTTGCAAGCTCTGTAGCTGAAATTGATGACTTTCAGCCATCTGAATTAAACGTTCTTGATTATGTTGGCGTGCTCGAAGGGTTGCTAACCAAGCTCCAACTAATCCTGCTAGGACAGAAATACCAGCGCACAGCAAATACCATTCGGATTCGGTAAAATTAGCCATTCGATCAATTCCTCACTTTTTAATACAAAAAGAGCGGCATCAATGCCGCTCTATATTTAGCCGTTTATAGTCATTACCTGATTCGAATACTGCGAGACACTACAGAAAATTTAATAATGCCTACTCCATCGTTAACTCAACGAATTAGCGAGTTTACGTTTTTAATCAGGTAACTATTTAGCGTTCAGATTACGTATTCTGCTCAGCAATTTTAACTTTCCAAATTGCTGGTCCAGTTTCGTGGGCATTGGCACCAGAAGAATCAACCGCGACTGTAACCGGCATATCTTCAACATCAAATTCGTAGATAGCTTCCATTCCTAAATCTTCAAATGCGACGACTTTAGCCTTTTTAATTGCTTTGGAAACTAAGTAAGCCGCACCACCTACCGCCATCAAATACACAGATTTGTGTTTCGCAATACTTTTCACTGTGGCTGGCCCACGCTCGGCTTTACCTATCATACCGCTTATGCCGGTTTGCTCTAGCATCATGTCGGTAAATTTATCCATACGAGTCGCCGTAGTAGGTCCAGCAGGCCCGACAGCCTCATCGCCTACCGCATCAACAGGGCCTACGTAGTAGATAAACTTATTGTCAAAATCAACACCAGCAGGCAATCCTTCACCACTTTCTAGCATAGTCTGAATGCGCTTGTGAGCCGCATCACGCCCAGTTAACATCTTACCCGAAAGCAGCACAGTTTCGCCTACTTTCCAGTCTTGAATATCTTCTTTCGTCACTGTGTTCAAATCGACTCGACGCGTCCCTTCTCCGACTTCCCATGTCACTTCAGGCCAGTCTTCTAGTTTAGGCGGCGTAAAGTCAGCAGGGCCAGAGCCATCAAGATGGAAATGTGCGTGGCGAGTTGCGGCACAATTTGGGATCATTGCAACAGGTTTAGATGCAGCATGCGTCGGCAAAGACTTAATCTTGATATCGACCACAGTCGTTAGACCGCCTAAGCCCTGTGCGCCAATCCCTAAATCATTGACTTTCTTAAAAATATCTAAGCGTAACGCTTCTTCTGTCGTTTTTGGCCCTCTATCCATCAATTCTTGAATATCAACAGGATCCATTAAACTTTCTTTAGCCAACACTGCCGCTTTTTCCGCCGTGCCGCCTATGCCTATTCCCAACATTCCTGGTGGGCACCAACCTGCTCCCATAGTAGGCAGGGTTTTAACTACCCAGTCAGCGATATCATCACTTGGATTAAGCATGACCATTTTAGATTTATTTTCAGAGCCGCCACCTTTAGCCGCAATCATGACTTCAATGTGCTCACCAGGTACAGTATCAATATGAACAACTGCAGGCGTATTATCTTTAGTGTTCGTTCTTTTACCAGCAGGATCAGCGACAATCGATGCACGTAAAGGATTATCTGGGTTAAGGTAAGCTCGGCGAGTTCCCTCATCAACCATTTGTTGAACTGTTAAATCTGTTTTATCCCACTGTACACCCATCCCAATTTTAACAAAACAGGTCACAATGCCAGTGTCTTGACAAAGGGGGCGTTTACCCTCTGCAGACATTCGTGAGTTGATTAAGATCTGTGCCATTGCATCTTTAGCTGCTTGGCTTTGCTCTTTTTCGTAAGCTTGCTCAACGGCCTTGATATAATCTAGGGGATGATAATAAGAAATGAATTGCAAGGAGTCTTCGATACTATCGATGAAGTCCTGCTGACGGATAACAGCCATATATGCCTCTTAAATGTATACAGATTATTTTCTACCTTATATGATACCCCGCTACTGTAGTCATCTCCATGATAAATCACCAAAAATGAATGAACCTCAGGCCGTTTTAGTCAATGTTGAACCCGTAGACTTTTTAACTAACGCTTCGATTACCGACTTATTCACTCACTATTGCGATAAAAGCTGGTCAATTTTACTCGACTCGGCAAATAGCGAACACCAAAATAGCCGCTATGACATAATCGTATCAGAGCCTATTGTCACTTTAGTAACAAATAAAAACGTGACGACAATTAGCAATATACAAAGTGGCCAGTCTGACTCTTGTATTGAAGATCCAATCACTCTATTAAAGCGCGAACACCACAAATATTTTGGCCAAATCGACAATGTACCATCTGAAGCTGAATTACCTTTTCATATTGGTGCACTCGGTTTGTTTGGCTATGATTTGGGCAAACAATTCGAGCCTAGAGTAGCCAGTCCAAATCAAGGATACCAGACCCCAGATATGGCAATTGGTTTGTATACTTGGAGTATCGTCAAAGACAACCAAACAGGCATTGTTTACCTCTCTTGGTTAAGCACCTATCCAAAACCAAACCTAGTGCACTTGAGAAAACAAGACAGTAGACCTATCAGCCCCTTTAAATTAGGGGCTGAATGGTCATCAAACATGAGCGCAGAAACATACGCAGCAAACATTTCGCGAGTACACAAATATTTATACGCTGGCGATTGCTATCAAATCAACCTAGCCCAGAGATTTGAAAGCACCTATACAGGCGACGAGTGGCAGGCTTACTTAAAATTGCGAGACGCTAACCAAGCTCCGTTTTCAAGCTTTATTCGTTTATCAGATGCTGCCATTTTGAGCATTTCACCCGAGCGTTTTATTTCGGTTAAAAATAATGTGGCTCAATCGAAACCCATTAAGGGCACTCGGCCACGAGCACTTGATAGCACACAAGATGCAAAAATGGTCGAGCAACTGCTTTCATCAGAAAAAGACCAAGCCGAAAATTTAATGATAGTTGACTTACTGCGTAATGATTTAAGCAAACATTGTCAGCCTCATTCAGTACAGGTACCTCAACTGTTTGAAATAGAGTCATTCAAGGCAGTTCATCATATGGTGAGCACGGTTACGGGTAAACTTAATGCAGATAGCTCAGCTTTTGAATTGCTACGAGGGGCATTTCCAGGGGGGTCAATAACAGGCGCACCTAAAATACGCGCAATGCAAATCATAGATGAGCTAGAACCCGACAATCGTAATATTTATTGTGGGAGTATCGGATTCATTAACTTTAATGGAGACATGGATACCAATATTTGTATCCGCACCTTGCTTTGCGAAAAGAGTCCCCAAGGCAACCATCTTTATTGCTGGGCAGGCGGCGGTATTGTAATTGACTCAAATGCAAAAGCTGAATATCAAGAAAGCCTAGATAAAGTATCTAAAATATTACCCGTACTACAATGACCCGAACTGAGCTTTTAACCTACTTTCAACATACACAATCGCCCCGCTACGCAGCAGAGTATCGCTGTGAACGAACAGTGCAAGCAGCCGTCTTACTTCCACTCGTCACCATTAATAATAAATTGCACTTATTGTTTACCGAGCGAGCAATGCATTTAAAGCATCATCCAGGGCAAATTAGTTTTCCGGGAGGTAAATATGAAGAGGAAGATGGCGATCTCTTAACGACCGCTCTTCGAGAAACCCATGAAGAAGTGGGTATAAGGCCTAATCAAGTTGACATAATAGGTGAACTACCTACTTATACGACTGTATCGAATTACCGAGTTAAGCCTTATATAGGCTTCATTGAAAACGGGGTTAACCTCAGATTAGACAAAAATGAGGTAAACAGCGCGTTTACTGTGCCTCTAGACTATTTAATCAACACGGCTAATCATTTTAGTATCACTCGCCATACTAAACACGAAAAGCACATTGTCTACTTCATTAAATGGCAAAGTTATACCATTTGGGGAGTCACCGCGGCATTCGTGCAGCATCTCGCCACACATATTAATCACAATTAAAAATGAAAGGCCGCATCTCGGCCCAACTAACGTACTGGCAGGGTTAACCCTTTAAACATTTTTTCAACTTCTTCGTTGTTTTTCAGCATCATGGCTTTTTCAACAACAGATTTTGTTAAATGAGGAGCAAAACGTTCAATGAATTCGTACATGTAACTGCGTAAAAACGAGCCTTTCCTGAAGCCAATTTTAGTCGTGCTATATTCAAACAAGTGGCTGGCATCTATTTTCACCAAATCAGAATCAAGTTCATCATCAATAGCCATAGAAGCAATCACGCCAATACCTACGCCTAACCTAACATAGGTTTTAATAACGTCAGCATCTGTAGCGGTAAATACAATTTTTGGCTCTAATCCAGCAGTACTAAAGGCTTGATCTAAAGAAGAGCGCCCCGTAAAACCAAACACATAGGTGACTAAGGGGTAATCGGCAATATCTTCTATCGTAATCGAACCCTTTTTAGCCAGAGGGTGTTCACGATTAACTATTATGCTCCGATTCCAGTGATAACACGGCAACATAACGAGATCATTGTATAAATGCAAAGACTCAGTGGCTATCGCAAAATCAGCTTCACCTTTAGCAGCCAAGTCACTGATTTGTGAAGGCGTACCTTGGTGCATATGCAAAGACACTTTTGAATATTTATTCATAAAGCCTTTTATCACGTCTGGTAACGCGTATCTGGCTTGAGTATGGGTAGTCGCGATATTCAACTTACCTTGATCAGGTAACGTATGCTCCCGGGATACAGCTTTAATACTTTCGACTTTAGCCAATATCTCTCGTGAAATATTGATTACGTCTTGACCCGCTTCAGTAACATGGGTCAAATGCTTGCCACTACGACCAAAGATTTGCACACCCAATTCATCTTCAAGCATTCTCACTTGCTTACTGATCCCTGGTTGGGAGGTATACAAACTTTCTGCGGTTGCAGACACATTGAGGTTGTTGTTGAGCACCTCAACAATGTAACGTAGTTGCTGTAATTTCATGCCAAGCCTTTTGTCTAACCTAGGAATTTCTATATAATAAAAGGTTATATAACTTTGAGAAAGTAAATTCCATCATAATTTGAAAATAGTTGCGTAAATTTGCCGAAAACTCTTTGCGTGATCGACAAACATCACTAACAATCAGTAAAAGGTCTGTTAAGATAATTAGCTATATCAATAAGATATGAAGTTTTAGTTTCGACTAAACCAAGTGAGGGAAGATAAATATGGGGAAATCTAATACCAGTATAGATTTTTCGACTGTTTTAGGTTCAGCTGTACACGACATGAAAAACTCATTGTGTTTGCTACTTCAATCTATCGAAAATCTCGGTACATCTATTACAGACCCCAATATTACAACCCGCGAACATCTCGCCTCTGCTCACTATGAAGCTGCCCGCCTTAACACAGGTTTAGTGCAATTATTGTCTTTGTATCGCGCGGGCCTAGATAACCTTCCCTTAAATATCGATGAACATTATATAGACGAAGTCGCAGATGAGCTGCGCGCGACCAACGAAAGTTACCTAAATCATAAAAATATGCGTTTAGAAGTCGAGCATTCAGCCGATTTAGTATGGTATCTAGATGCAGATTTGATTGCCATATTACTCAATGACGTGCTAATTAATGCAATGCGCTACAGTAACGAACGGATCAAACTCAGCATTTTTGAGGAAGAGCAATTTTTAGTGGTAAAAATTGAAGATGATGGCCCTGGCTATCCTCAAGCAATGCTTGATGCAAATGACTTAAAAATGCAACACTTCGATATTAGCCAAGGGCGAACCGGGTTGGGCTTATTTTTTGCACGACTGATCGCTGAAGCTCATACTAATGGCGAGCGAAAAGGCAGTATTCGACTAGAAAATGGCGGGAGTTTTGGCGGCAGCGTATTTGAACTAAAACTACCTTAATAGTTTGGTATTCACGATATGAAAATAACTAAAAATTACATGGATATGACACGCCTATGATGTTTACTGTCATTATCGTCTTAATTATTGCCTTAGTATTAATAGGCGTAGTAGTTAATGCTATTCAGCAACACAAAACTAAGCTCGACGCTGAGCGAAGGACTGAAGTATCTAAACAAAAGAATATTATTGACAGTACCGAAGCTGCACTGCTGGTATCTGAAAGCTTACCCATATCTCAACGACTTATTTTCATTCTACAGCGCCGTGTTTTACAAAGCCTTAAAACCTTACAAGCCATGCAAGAGAGCAGCACAGATTCAAAAGAGCGTGTTAAAACCTTAGAAGACAACCTAAAAGCGATAGACGTAAACAAGCCAGCGCCAGATGAGGGCAATTTTCAATTACCTCCAGGTGACAAACAAGTTATTCAATTTATACGAGGTGTAAAAACCCTACGCTCAATTTTGCGAGCAGAGTTTAAAAAAGGCCGACTAGAAAGTCGTGTATTTTTGGCCGAAGACAAACACTTAGAAAGTCTTCAGCTACGAGCGAACGTTGATACCTTAGTAAGACGCGGCGATGTTGCTATGAAAAACAATCAAATGGGATCCGCAAGGCAGTGTTTAGAGAAAGCCATAGGCGCTTTGTCATCTCAACCCAATCCAACGACTTACATGACAACCAAACAAGCCGAACTTGAAGATAAGCTACAAAATATTGAGAAAACCCTTAAAAATGCCAACAGTAGAGATGTAGCAAAAAAGAAAGAATCAGAAAAAAACGAATTAGACGAACTCTTCTCGCAAAAGAAAAAGTGGTAAGCGCTTCTATCTGCGCCCTTCCCCTGTATAATTTGGGGTAATTACGGTTATGAGCACTTACTTTGCAATTCAACGAACTATCCCTACACCACAATATTCTCAAAGCCTTAGCAATAAAAGACTTAGAAGAACCCACAGAGATCCAACGTAAAGCGATACCTTATGCTTTAGTTGGAAGAGATTTAATTGCCTCTTCCAAAACAGGCTCGGGTAAAACCCTCGCTTTTTTGTTGCCCGCAGTACACCGCGTACTCACTCAATCACCTTTGAGTAGACGAGATCCAAGAGTATTAATTCTGGCTCCAACCAGAGAGCTTGCTAAACAGGTCTTCTTGCAACTTAAGTGGCTTATTGCCAAGCAACCGCTGCGTGCGGCCTTGGTACTGGGTGGTGAAAATTTTAATGATCAGGTTAAAGCCCTTAAACATAACCCACAATTCATTGTAGGTACTGCAGGTCGAGTAGCCGACCATATAATTGGCAAATCACTGTATTTGAACGGCCTTGAAATGTTGATCTTGGACGAAGCCGATCGCATGCTCGATTTAGGTTTTGAAGCCCAGCTTAAAATTATCAATAAAGCGGCAGATCATCGAAAACGCCAGTCAATGATGTTTTCGGCAACGCTGGATAGCGCCGAAATCCATGACCTAACACAAATATTACTCAAATCCCCGCAACGAGTAACTGTGGGTGCAGCAAGTGAAGAACATAAAGATATTGTCCAATCTTTTGTTCTCGCAGACCATGTTACTCACAAAGAAGCCCTGCTGAGTCATGTTATACAGCAAAAGGATTATCGACAGGTCATAGTATTTACTGCCACGCGCAGCGATGCCGAGCGTTTAGCTCTTTTATTAAAAGAACAAGACATAGACGCTATTGGCCTAAGCGGTGAACTCACACAAGGTCAACGCAATAATATTATGAACGAGTTTGGCCGCGGTAAACACCAGGTTTTGGTCACCACAGACATAGCCTCAAGAGGACTTGACTTACTTAGTGTAGCCTTAGTCGTTAATTTTGATTTACCTAAGCTTGCTGATGAGTATGTACACAGAGTAGGACGAACCGGTAGAGCGGGCAACAAAGGCGAAGCCATCTCATTTGTTGGTCCAAAAGATTGGCAAAGTTACCTAAGAATAAAGGCATTTTTACAACAAGACATTGCTTTTAGCCAAATCGAAGGCTTAGTAGCTAAGTTTACGGGCCTAAAACCGATTAAACCCAAAAATAAAACACGTGTCGCTAAGAAAACAAGCAAAAAAGTAAGGGACTCTCAATCTGCACCCTCGGCTCCAAGAGTCAACACTATGCAAGGAAAAGAAGTAGGCGATGCACCTATGATGAGAAAACCTAGGTCATCAAAACCAATAACCGATGACGATTAACGCTAACCTAACAAACATATCCGAGGGCGTTATCTAAACGCCCATCGAAGTAGATTGAGCCTGAAACTAACTGGTGGATACGTCCAACCATATACCTGAATAGTGCCAGTGCTGGGTTAACCGATAAATGTCTCAGCTCTGGCATCCTGCTTCGCTCTACCTCCTAAATCCGTTTAATTATAGTGTCCCTATTATCATCACGGATGATGAAACCACAGGCTGTGATGAAATCACGTAAGAGAGCCCAGTTCCTGTCGACTTTATAAGTGTTTGCTGTAAACGATAACTTAACAGCCACTATGAAAAAAGAATACGCCTTAGCTCAGTGGTTTGGATTGATCTTGAAAAAGCGATCAAAAGACGACTAGTACCTATTGACTAACCAGAGGTTCATATGTGTTAGGTGTACTAATCTCCACCACCGCCTCCTCCGTCGCCACCCGAAGAGCCACCGCCAGAAGACCAATCGTCGGTTCGGCCTCCGGTGCGCTGGCCACTAACGTTAAAAATGTCACCCATTAAAGGAAGGCTAGTGTGTTTATTACTTGGACCAACCCTAAACTCTTTGCCTTCGGAGTATGAAATGTATCGTTGCGTGACGAAAATGAACACTCCCAAAACAATAAAGACGAAACCGACAATCCGAAGCCAAGTTGCTTCATAAAAGCCTGCAACCTGAACAGATGTTCCAATTGCAATCATTATAATTCCGATCCAATTTCTAAATTCCATGTGTACTCCTAACACCGCATTAAGCGGCGAAAATCGCTTTTTATTTTTGTCCGCTTAAATGCTTTGTTATTTACCGTTTCTAAATAGAGCATTCAACTGTCAAATCATTCAAAAACCTTTTTCCAAGCTCCCACGAGTTTGGTGTGAATTCTTCATGACTTTCATCGACTTCAGTACCGTCAATCGTCAGCTCATAATACTTAACGTCAGAACCATTTTTTTCTACCTGAATTGACAATGAGTACTCTGTTCCTAATTTAAGTTGCTCAAATATATTACTAAAACATTCATGTTTAACTGATTTATCCAAAACTTTGCCATAGCGAACCTTTTTGATTGGCTCAACAGAACATCCAATCGTCAATAATGCGCTAATTAAAACTAAAATTACTTTCATGCTACTTAAGGTAAATAACGCTTAACATATGGGGATTTTACGAGTGTTTTGGCCGAAGGCCAGCGAGTAAAATTCCCACCATAATGTTTTTGTTATACATACATTAAACCTACAAATACTAAAAATGGAAAAGTTGAAAAGTTGAAAACATTATAAATCTCTTACGTTGCACATCTGGCTTGGCTTTGATGATAATGAGCGAATAACCAATAGTGGACAAGCAAAAGCATGCAAAGGTAAGCATTGCTGACGATTTTTCGCCAACAAAAAAAGATAAAATAATGTACGGAGAGGTCGCTATTCCAACCAACCATTTACTCGAATAATCCATTTCACTCCTACTGGTTCATGAGTATGTATAACTTTTAATTAGGTGTAATTGCCAATAAAAGGACCGTACAATTTAAAACTGCCATCTAAGCCATTGTGAACCAGTATATAACTCAATGACTCACCTTTAGGTCTAAAGAGAGTAAAAGCTAAACTATCTGAAACCAATTCACTTCTTAGTTCACACATTTCATCAATACCCAACGTACCTCTTTTAAACTCTCTGTCTGAAATGTTTTTTTGAATTAAGTTACCGTTTTGAAGCTGTAGTTTTATATATTTTACTTCTAAATTTTCGCAGCTGCGCACTTTTACCGCATGAGCATTAAAACTGCAGAACGTAGCCATAACAACGACAAAAGCAAGTATTTTCATCATTACACCTAACGCCGCGCTCTGCGGAAATTTGGGAGCGCAGCGAGTAAATTTTCCGTAGCAGCGCCTTGTTAGCTCCACGATATATGATTTTTGGTTAGCTCTTTATACGTTTTATCATTGTGAATCTTATTTAGTATTTTTTCATTTTTTATAAGATGTTCAAAAATCTCCTGAATTCTCTCGCTGCGCGCATTGTTTTTCAAAAGGTTTAATACGCTGACCATGTGTGCCTGACAGAATTTATTATCTAAGTTAACCCGAACCTCATTGGAGTGCATGGCAATTAGAGTTAGGACTATATTGTCGTCACCAAGCATCGTGAAAAACTTATCATAAAGTGGCTTTCCACTAGGCGATACTCCTGAGTTATAAGATATACCTTTGCCAACTCGACAAATTAGTACCACTTTAATAATTTTACTTATTCTCTCAGACGGAATGTCGTTTTCCGTATCTAAGAATGAGAGTACTTTTCGCATATGCGGAGGTTCATTGAAAAAGTTATCCCAAGCATATCGAGCCTCTAAAAGATCATCTATGTGGCCATCTAGCGAGATAATTCTCGACTCAAGGGACTGATATCGATTCCCATCGCAGAATGTAAAGAATTCCACGCCCAGCTTATGCTTTTCCTCGTGAAGATTATTTCTGTAACCATCGAGCGTAACGCCGAGTTTGAATTTCACATTATCGCTACTCTTCTGCCAAATGTGAGGAGCAAATAAAGCAATATTTTTTCTTACAATGTTTCCGGTCTTGTCTGATGTATATATACCAAAAATACTGTTGAGGAGATTGTCTGTATTTTGTAGCGATAAATCTGCTAATGGCCGCTCCATACTACGGATAGTTGCGTCATCCAAAACAGTTTCAGAAACCTTTAAATTGTCAATAAATGACTTAATCTGGATTGCAGATTCAGATGGTTTATCATTAAGCACATCTTTGACGCATGTTTGTAGCCACCCCATCAATTCATATCCATTAATTGAATATGTATTAGGATGTGATGCACCAATATCATTTCTCATTGTTAGGATATGGTGAAGCTTTGTATAAACAATATCCGATATTAATTCTAATTTTCGGGCTGTATTAATAAGAGTGTTGTCTTTTATTCCAGACAAATCCTCTTCTGTAGAATAGAATTCACGACGACTTCCACCTACAGCGGCATCGAAGAACATGTCTAAGCCATAAACAATTGCTTTTTGCCTAAGACTCAATACAACCTCATTCCAAACATAATTTAGTGAAGCATCAAATAGTCCGATTGCAGCGCCAGCTACGAATTTCGACAAATAGCGGGCATCCCTTTTCACCTCATCAGGTAGGGATGCAATAAAATTAGGTAAATTCTGCTCAATTACCTGTCTTTCGCCTATTTCTGCAATGATGTTATCTGTAGGCAAGCCCAAATGATCAAGATACTCTTCAAATTTAGTGATATCGGTTGCTAATAAAGCACCTTCTTTCTTTGTAACAACTTCCGTAGTCATTTTGTCCTCGATGTATCAGAATATTTTGAGAGCTAACGCCTCGTTAAGAGGCAAAAAATTGTTGGCTAAAATTAGCGACGAAGGAGCAAAAGCCAACTGTTTTTTGTCCTTTTGAACGACTTGTTAGGCAAGCCTTACACGATACTTAAATGCTAGATTAACCAAATACAACCCGATTAATAAGTCTACTGCGCCGCAAAACTCTGGCCACCAAGCAGGAGTGCCTGCATTTAGAAATAACATGTTATGAGTTACGTCATACACAGCATGAAATATGTAACCGAACGCCAATAAACTGAATTTATAAAAATTACTAAGTTTTAATGCGAAAATGCCTGAAATAAAAAACAATAAGCCACCGATGAACTCAAGTGGTAAAGCTTTATAATCATTACCATAAATAGCGAAAGCAAAATAATAAAAAGGGAAAGTAATTAGTAGAAGTGCATAAGCAAATTTACTGTTTTCCAAACGAGTTTTTTTAAAGTGAACAATTACAACAATTGCTACTAAAATTCCGATGATTAGTGCGACTATCTGCATGGCTGCCTAACGCCCCTATTAAACGGCCCAGACTTGCTGGCTATACTTGCGAGGAACGAGCCAAAGCCAGCGAGTTTGGGTCCGGTTGAATGGTTTGTTATGTGTTTTAGTTAAGTTGAATATAATAAACAGGGTCAGCAGGGGTAACCCAGCTCCCAATATTATTACACGCACCGTTGTTCTGATTACCACCTTGTGGAGATGTACTGGAGTAATAAATGCTAATAGATTTGTCCGCCATTTTTGCAGCCATAACAAGACTAGACCAAGCTTTACACTTTTCTTCAGTTAGTGGGCAAAGAACATGCACTCCAAAACCATTACTAACATTTAAACTACCAGAGAGTCCCAAATGACTTACTTTACCTGTGCAGTAATAATTTGCGTGCGAAAAGGTAGAAAAAACCAAAGATACAAGCACTAAAAAATATTTCATAAAATTCCCTTAAAACACATAACAATATTAATAAATCGCAATTACCCGTGTTTAAACACGGGTAATTGCCGTATATAAAATTTCTCTTATTTTAGGCATAGAAGGTAACCTATTACAACATATAGAGTTTTATTAGAAACTCAAATTTTAGTGTTGCAGAAATGCGGCAATTACCCAAGAACTTGCAACTATACGGGTTTAGAACTAAAACTGTATATAAAGCCAGTACAAATAAACAGTTCATTGATTTCAGTAATATTTATGAAAAAATTTCCTTTCATTGAGTCTATTCGTACAGTCATGTGCACTAAACGCTATAGTCTAAAAACAGAAAAAACTTACTTACACTGGATACGGCGGTTTATTTTTTCAATGGCAAGCGGCACCCACAAGAAATGGCTGAATTAGAGGTAGTTAGTCTTTCACTAAAGGAATGACTCGGGTGCGGGCTTGCTTGTCTCTGCTTGCCACTACCCCCTTATTCTTCGTTTTGCTCTGTGCGCTCCGTGTCCTCTGTGGTTCAACTTCTTGGCTTTTTCAGTTAACTGCTAAAAGATTAGATTCCAGATCAAAAGACCTCTGGAATGACGGGAGTAAGGGGCTGTTGGTTTTCACAGCTGGAAGACCGGACTGGTGGCTTGCTTTTCTAGCTTTTGCTTTTTACTTGCCCCTATTTACTATCTCCTATCCCCTTTTTCTTCGTTTTTCTCTGTGCCCTCTGCGCCCTCTGTGGTTCAAGGCTTTTGCTCTTTTGTCTTTGCTTTTCCTAGCCACTATCTCCTATCTACTGCTCTTGACATTGGATTCCAGATCAAAAGACTTCTGGAATGACGGGAGTAGAGGTAGTTAGTCTTTCACTAGAGGAATGACGAGGGTGCGGGCTTGATTGTCTCTGCTCTTCTTGCTTTTGCTTTTGCTTTTGCTTTTGCTTTTGCTATCTCCTAGCTACTATTTACTTTCCCCTGCTCTTAACTATCTTTCCTCTGTGCACTCCGTGTCCTCTGTGGTTCAACATCTTTGCTTTTGCTTTTTCTTGGCACCATCTACTATCTCCTATCCACTGCACTTGATCTTGGATTCCAGATTAAAAAATCCAATCGACTTTAATAAACGTGCCACAGGCAGCACTAGGCTGCCGATTAAGTTTTAACGCCAAAATTCAAAAAATTCAGAGGGATCCTTACTGGGTTTAGGCATAGCTTGGCTAGCAGGCGTACCTAAATATAAAAAGCCAACAATTTCATCTTGCTCCTGTAACCCAAGGGCCTCTTTAACATGAAAGTCTTGAGCATAACTCCCCGTTCTCCAAACCCCATTGTAACCATGAGCAACAGCAGCCATTTGCATACTATGTATCGCACAAGATACCGAAGCAATTTGCTCTACCCTAGGTACTTTAGGGTGCGCTTGGTACTTAGCAATGGCAACAATTACCATAGGTGCCCTCAATGGTAGCTGAGAAGCCCGCTCAATGTCCTTTTCGGGTTTAGCTGCTAATATAGCGGCCTGCTTATATATTTTTCCTAGCTTTCTACGCCCCTCTCCTTCACAAACAATAAATTGCCAAGGGCTCAAACACGCATGGTCTGGCGCTCTTACCGCAGCGTGCATAATATCGTCAAGGGCTTGTCTATTTGGGGCAGGTTCTTCAAGCCGTGGATGAGATTGCCTATTAAGGAGTAACGCTAGAGCGTCCATTTATATACCTAAAAAAAATTAACTGATATCGAGATTGTAACGTTTCGAGTAAATCGATTAAACGAAAAATTGTTCAGCTGCCATAACAGCTTTAGACAAGACAGCGACATAATCAACAGTATGAAACAAAGTACTTTTATTACAGCCATAAAAAAAGGCGCTGAATAAGCGCCTTTTTAAACGTTTTAACTAATAGTCTATGCCTTAGGAATAAACTTCTTAGCTAAGAAGTAATCGATACTGGTAAATTTACCACCACCAGTGAAGAACAATGAAAATAACATGATGAAATAGGTTGCTGCGAATTCGATACCGTTATTCAACACAACAAACTTACCGCTAGATGTTAACCAATTATAGTTACCGTGCTCTTGAAGAATGTTTTTCGCCATTGAAAGCTTCTCTGGTGCACTCATTACCGCTTCATTTAAGAATAATGTGCCGTTTGATAACCAACTGCTCGCATCGGCAATTGCTGCCCAGCCATACGGCCAATGAACCGTAAATGCCGCCACTAACATAGTTACCATTAAGGGAATAGACGCCCAACGTGTTGCTAGTCCAATCAAAATTAGTACCCCACCTACTAACTCAGCAGCTACGGCTAAAAAGGCCATTAATGCAGGTACAGGTAAACCCAAACCATAATCGTCATTACCAAACCAATCGACTATGTCAGAAAAACTAGTATATTTCGTCCAGCCTGATTGGATCATTACTGGCGCTAAATAAAGCCTTAAAAGTAGCGGAGCTAAACCTTCTGCAACTAAGCTTTTGTCTAAAATATTGTGGAAAGATTCGTATATATTGATTGGGTTCATAATGATTGTCCAATGTGAGTTAAGTTATCCATTAAGATAGGGTTACTCAGATTAAACTTTCACGATTATTGGCTTTTATCAAAAATAATCGAAGTAATAGAATCAAGCTCACAACTAACTGTATTGATACTTAGACCCTATATAGTCCTATTGGCATTTTATTTGCTTTTACCATAACAACAGGTTTTCTCTAGGTTTGTATACCATGCGCATCATCATTCTAAGTCTATTATCGAGTGTTCTACTATCGTCGTGTGCGATGCTAAAAACCGAGAAAACATCGCTAACTTCACCAGACTATGTATCTGCTGGCGCTATGAAACGTGTTCAACAAAACTCAATACACACTCAAATCGAGCGCTTAGTCAGACAATTGCTGTCTACAACTAACCCAATTGATACATCGAAAAATATTGCCGTCGGCAGCATTTTACCGGCCACCGATTTAGACGGCGACTTTTTGCCTCAAGATATGGCACTTAGTAGCCAAATCCACGAGAGTGTTATCACGCTTTTGACTCAAGCAGGACTAAACGTTGTTGAATACCGAGCAATGCCAGCGATCAAACTCAATAGCCGCAAAGCCTATATGTTGAGTAATGACACCGCAAACTTACAGGCAGACATAGCCGCCGAGTTCTTTGTTACAGGCACGTTTAGCAAACAAGAAACAAGCACAGTGGTCAATTTAAGGCTAATCTCTCTCCCAGACAATAAAGTGCTGGGAGCAGCAACAGACTATATTGCTAACGACTCCATGTGGAGTAGCACTAAAGTTAGTCTAAAAGACAATCACATCTATCGAAACGAATACTAGGAAATACCATGAAGCCCTCACTCATCGCTCTCCTAACCTGCACGGCATTTAGCAGTTGCAGCTTATTCGAACAACCAGCATCTTCAAGCTCTAACAGCCCAGAAGAAAATGCGCAAGTCAGCACAGATTTACTACTGACCAGTCAGGCTTTTCAACAGCAGTTTAAGCATCAAATCAATGAACTTCCCTCATCATCTACGAGCATTGAGTCTGAAGTCCAACCAACCACACAAATATCAGCTGTTCCTTCTTATCCTCACGGAGATAAACTTAATATTAATCACTATGCTCAAGGGCTAATGCAAAGCCTGATGGAGAACTTACAATACGTCAATAACACAACCCCAGTAGCTGTAACCAGTTTTGTCATGCTTGATAGTGATTACAACCAATCTAATTTGTTGGGCACGCAATTAGGCGAAAGCTTGATGCACGAAATTCACAAATTTGGCATCCCGGTTATTGATTACAAAGCCACGGGCTTTATTCGAATTACACCTCAGGGTGATTTTGCATTTAGTAAAGATTACGAAGAGCTTGGTAGCGATTTGGCCGCAAGATATGTGGTGGGTGGCACCATGGTTAAACATCATCAAGGTTTGTTGGTGAATGCCAGAGTAATTGGGCTAGCATCAAAAGCCGTAGTAGCCTCAGCTCAAACCTTTATTCCTAACCACATAGTGAACTCATTGCTATCTAGCTCGTCAACTAGCAACCAACACAGCCATGCGCAAGACAATGAAGGCACGACCAAAATGATGAAAATGCTACCAAAAAGCCATAAAGTTACTTTGGTGGGTAAATGAAAGTAAGTGAAAATCGTTGGTTGTTTATAAAGTAACAAAGCTAGAAAACCAGACATAGACTTACTGATATAAAAGTGTTGAAGAAGCGACATGGTTCGATAGGCATGTAAACACTGCTGTGCTTTATCTGAAATCCCTCTATTAAATCAAGTGCAACTTTTTACAAATTTTCCAGAACCTTTCGAGGTATCAGCTTTTGTGCCGATGCCATTAGTGCGTTCGATTTAATATTAATAATATTTGCGTGTAACACAAGCCCAGCAGACGTGTCTTGAATTGAGCCAAATAACGCGTAGTTAGCCCCTGAAGAATGCAATTCACTAACCTGAGCTTTAGACAAATATCGAGTATCAAGTTGCGCCCCACTGAGTTTCGTCGGTATATGTGCATAGCTAGTCGACAACCCCAAATCACGCATATCCCCCGACAAGTACCTAGCCATATGTTCACTATAGTCCCTATCAAATTTAGGCTGAGTACTTGACGAATCAAAGGGCATAACCGCAATAGGTCCTTCAAATTCACTGGCCTGTGTATCTTGATACAAAAGTAACGCTAATTGTTTTGTATAATCGGATAACACAACATAATGATTAAGTTGCTCTTCAGGCTTGGGTGTTAATGGTAAAGCGGAACCTTCTAGCAGGGTTTTGCCACACTCAGCAGATTCACTGTTTTCTTTCGCACAAGTATGATCCATAGACTTTACGTTTATTAACCCGCACCCCAAAAGGACACAACTTGCCCCGACACTCATTACGCTTTTTAGTACCCAGTCCATATGTTTCCCATGACAATCGTCAAAAATTAACCTACTTCAGTTTGAGCAAAATTCACGCCAAATCTACTCACTATCTAAGGTTGCCAATCGCCCCCTTCTAATTTCCAAATTAAGCACATAATACGTTCTGCTTGCGTCAAAAAATTCACATTAGGTTTTCAATCTCGGTTTAATTACCTTTGTAGCATCAGATTATCTTAAAAAGCGACTTTTCGTTGACGACTTAGCAACACCCTATGCTTTTGTTTAATATTTAGGCACACCACTATGAAAACGAAACTCTGCATCTGGAGAATTTATGAGGGTTTCCTCTACCTGTGAAAAATACGCAATACGCTCTGCAATATAATGCCCAGCGACACATTTGGCTAACGCTAAATAATCTTCAAAATGGCGAGCCTCAGAACGTAAAAGAGACACATAAAAGGTTTCGAGCTCCTTGTCTAAATGCGGCGCAAGCATAGCAAAACGTTCGCATGAACGGGCTTCAATATAAGCGCCACAAATTAAGGTATCGATTAATTTAGCAGGTTCGTGGGTTCTAACATGTTTCATCATACCTTTGGCATAACGAGATGCGGTCAAATTTCCATATTCGATTTGCCGACTTTGCATAATCTCTAATACCTGTTGAAAGTGATGAAGCTCTTCTTTAATCAACATAACCATTTTGTCTATTAGCTGGTCGCCGTGCTCAAAATTAGATTTGCTGATCAATTTTTTAGATAAATTTACATGCTGACTAAAGTCACCATTACCCACTTTGCGGTACACAAAATCTTCAAAGGGCTTTAACCATACAAGCAAAGCTTCAGAACTGTCTTTGTCAACGGCATAACGTCTTAACAGCAACATGGCAGTTTGTGCCGCTTTTAACTCGCAATTCGCATGGTCCACCAACAAAACTGCCATTTGTTCTGGCTGTTTAGCAAAGTTTAACCATTTATCCGATGTTGGGCAGTTTAAAAAAGACTGAATAGGGATAAGTAAATCGTTATGTAGCACGCTGTAAAACTCGTTAAGTGTCTAAATTTCGATGATATTAACACAGATTACTCAACTACCCTGCGACTAACATAAAGTGAAATAATCAAGATTTAGGCGAAATACTGAACAATAAGTAATCTATTCCTCCCCCTAAATCGTAAAATCTAACGGAAACGTGAAAAATTAACTAAAGTGTAAAAAACGAACAAATTAGTTGACGAAGACCTTGTCCTAGAAGAAACTGATGTTAACAACTTGTAAATAACGTTATATGGAGCTGCACTATGATTTTAAATCACCTATTAGGCCTATACACTCATCCAAGAGAAGAATGGCAGTCTATTGATAATCGTCACGAGAGTTATTTTTACAGCTTAAGCCATATTGCGATCATTGCACTGATACCCAGTGTGATGGCTTATTATTCATCTGCCCATTTAGGGTGGAGCATTGGTGCAGGAGATCTCATTTTATTAACCGAAGCGAGTGCTTTAAAAATGAGTGTGGGTATGTATTTTGGCCTGATGGCTGGTGTTTTAGCCTTATCAGCTCTAATACATGAATTAGCCAAAACCTTCGATGCAGATCCGACCTATACTCAATCATTAGAGCTGGCAGCCTACACGGCTACGCCTTTATTTATGGTAGCCTTTGCTGCGTTTTACCCTGTTTTATGGTTCGTTATGTCAGTTGGACTTATAGGACTCGCTTACTCTGTTTACTTACTATATTCGGGCACCCCTATACTAATGCACATCCCTCAAGGTAAAGGTTTTATTTACTCAAGTACGGTAGTCACGTGCGGCCTTGTATTGTTAGCAATCTTAATGGCTAGCTCAATTATTTTGTGGAGTTTTGGAATGGGCCCTGTCTTCACGGCGGGATAAATAGCACTATTTCTAGGATACAAAAAAAGCCGCGAAAGCGTAATGCCGTTCACTTAAGGTGAGCGGCTTCTTTCTTTTTAGCCACAGGGTATCGATTTTTTGATACCTTCAATGTTC
>CANMKA010000023.1 GCA_947498355.1 uncultured Paraglaciecola sp.
TACTCAATGCGTGCACCACAGCTTGGAATGATTTTGTTGGTGACCTCAACCGGGTAACGAAAATGTGCAATAGAGACTGGTTGGATGTGAGCAACACTTAAGATGGAATGGTATAAAACCGTTATTTCAAAAGCCAAAAACTAAAAAGCCCCGCAACTGCGAGGCTTTCATCATTCGTTGATTAATTTAAAACGCGTTTTCTTGATGGATCTTAATAAACAAAGGTGTCCCATGTTTACTGTAATCAACCTTGTATTCTTTGCCATTAATGGTTTGAACAAAAAGAAGAGTTTTCTCTTCACCAAATATATCAATACTAGTTACGTCTAGTAGCTCAAGGTCAAGTTGCTTAGCTTCGCGCTTATTATCTGGAATTCGGCTAGTGTATTCTTTAAGACCTTTGTGAGTCACAATGACTGGCGGTTGATCTTCACCATTAACAATAAGCAAATCAACTTTTCTAATTTTATGAATGATAGTATTTCGACCACTCACCAAAAATGGTTTTTCAGTCATGTTCCTCTCCAGAAAACGCTTGCAATGAACTAAGTAGTTATAAAGATAGAAGATAACAGAGTTTTTTTACGATGCACACCCTTGATGATCATAGAAAGTATTAAATTGAACAAAGCTGCTCAATAAATCAGCAAACTCACATTTTTTCAATAATGTTTGCCAAACATAGCTGACAAAATGATGACAAGCTAAAAAAAACTGCTTATACTGCGCTCCGTTCTTGAGAACTGGACCCAAAAGCTAGTTTCACGAATGTTTTTCAAGGCCCGATAGCTCAGTTGGTTAGAGCATCCGACTCATAATCGGCAGGTCCCCTGTTCAAGTCAGGGTCGGGCCACCATTTCTCTCTAGATATACCTGATTTTAGTATTCAATTTAAGCAACTTTCAGCAAGCATACTCTCCAACCAGAATTAGTTCAGATACTAGAGTTAAGGTTACTTCTAGGTCTACTATAGATAGCTAAACTCCCGATAATACAATCAGCCACCTCACTTTTTACCCAGCATGATTAATAAATCAGACAATCTCCCCTGTTGAAAAGCTATTCCTTATTGTTTTATTAACTTATCTATCAATACCTAAAAACTCTCCCATTCATCCTCGTTATCTACATCTGCTGGAATAAGAGATGACTTAGCGACCCCTTGAGTCATTGTCGTGGCTCTTTCATCAACACTGCTTGGTAACGACTTTTGTGACTCAGCGGATTTTTTTGAAGAGTAAACTTGGGCTTGCTGGCTCTCTATGTTTCTGTGCTTAACCTTGCCAATATCAAATGTTTGTACTCTTTGTCCCAATTGTTTAGCTTGAGTATTCATGCTTTCTGCGGCAGCCGCAGCTTCTTCAACTAAAGCCGCGTTTTGCTGAGTCATTTCATCCATTTGCACGATAGCTTCATTAATAGACTCGATCCCTGCTGCCTGCTCTGCAGATGAAGAGGCAATATCTGCCATAATCTCGTTCACATGGGAGATAGCCTCGACAATTTCCCCCATAGTCGCACCTGACTGGTTGACAAGCTTGTTGCCACTTTCGACTTTGCTCACAGAGTCTGAAATTAGTCCCTTTATATCTTTTGCTGCGTTAGCTGAACGCTGAGCTAAGGTTCTCACTTCTGACGCAACCACTGCAAAACCTCTACCTTGCTCGCCCGCCCTAGCCGCTTCTACAGCGGCATTCAAGGCTAATATGTTGGTTTGAAAAGCAATACCGTCTATTACACCTATAATATCGGCAATGCGCGCAGCAGAACTATGTATCTCGGCCATAGTTTGCACTACATCCTCAATCAGCTTGCCGCCTTCAGTGGCAACCGATGAAGCATTGGATGCCAAGTCATTTGCTCGCTTAGCATTCTCAGCATTTAGCTGCACTGTGCTGGTAATCTGCTCCATACTGGATGCAGTTTCTTCAAGATTGGCAGCTTGTTGCTCAGTTCGCGACGACAGGTCTGAATTACCCATTGCGATTTCTCCAGAACCGCTGGTAATAGTCTCAGACGCTTCTCTTATCTCGCCAATTACTGACGCCAAATTATCTGCAGTTTCGTTGCAATAATCTTTCATTTCACCGAATGTGCCAGCGAAATCTCGTGTAATACGTTGGGTTAGATCACGTTTGGCAATAGCCATTAAAATTTGCGTTATCTCCGACAACCCCTGTTCTGTGACGTTCATTAGCTGATTTAAACCTTCAGCCAAAGTCAGATGGAAGTCTGCCTTGCCTTCGGTATTTGCTCTTAGAGTAAAGTCACCAGCAACCGCCCCCTCTACCAATTGTGCTATGTCTTTCTCAGCATTGACCTCTTTGCTACGATCAACCCATTCGACAGCACCACCTAGCAGATTACCATCAGACGATTTAATTGGATTGGAGGTGATTTTAAAGTAACACTGACCTAGTAAAAGCTGGTTTTCGTAGGGGTGTGATAATTGATGCTCTGGGTAAAACATACTGATATTTTTACCTAATACATTAGATGCACTGAACTGAGGTAAGTCATTTTGTATGTTCTTCTCAGTTTGCACAAAAAGGGCAGCCATGGCTTCGTTTATATAAGTAATTTCGCCATTCACATCAGCCATCATAAAACACGATGAACTCTTGTCTAGGGCCTGCCTAATTCGCATCGCCTCAACAGACAAAACGGAGAAAGCCTTAAGCGCGTCAGTTAGAGACTCTACATTGGTTTGAATTTTTCCGATTTCATCTTCCCGTTTATGGCCTAAATCAACATCGTATTCTTTGACAGTTAACTTTTGGAGTGCGTTTGAAAGGCTTGAAATACCCGAGGTAATAGACAAATTAACCACAATAAATACAAAGCTTGCTAGCAATAATAAACACCCAATAATTAACCATTGAATGACTCTTTTATCATTGACTGCATGGCTATAATCAAGCAAGAGTCTGCTAAGTTCAGTCACGTATTGGTCTTGCTTTTTATATAAAGATTCAATTTCACGAGTAAAGCCCCCGAAAAACTCTGCCGATGGAAAATCTAAAGCTTCAGCCTGCATAATATTCTTATCTAACATGTCCATTGCAAGAGCCAAAGCTTGGTTAAAGTCATTCGCATCTTGGCTTAAGCGTTTTAGTCTAGGGTCATCACTGGTCTCAGAGACAAAACGTAAATTACGCAGGAAATCTAAATTGGCAGAGCGTGCGTTGTTCCTTATCCCTTCTAGTCTAGCTTGGGTTTCTGCATCCAAGGATTGAGATGCCAACACCCCAGCACCCAATCCCCTAATTTTACCCAAAGTATCGGTTAACGTAGGAAGTGCATTAAAGTTCGCCATCACTAAGTGATAAGCACTATCTGATGGAGCGTAAATTAATTTAAAATTCCTCAGCACAGACGCTGCGACTTCACCCACATCGACAATCAACTGTGAGTGGCGATTAAATATGTCGTTCTTTTCACCCTCTTTCGCAACAGATTGAGTCTTTAAGATGGTCCATGATTGGTATTGTTTCTGCAAAATAATGCTCGCAGACACGCCCTCAGATTTGGCTTTTAAATCCGATAAAAGGCTTTGAAAAGTAGCGTCAACATCGGCGCCAATGTTGACCAAGGTCGTTCTTGCCGAGTCATCTCCACCTAACCACCTAGCCGAGGTTCCTCTATGCTTGGCAATAAATTTACGTAATAGCACAGTTTTTTGCGCGATAGGCACACCCGATATACTCAAAGATGCGAGTTTTACATTTTGGTTGGCTTGCTGATTTAAGTAATACGCAGGAATTGATACAGCGATAAAGGTCACGAGGGCAAACAAACTGAGTTTAGCCTTAATGCTAACCTTGTTTGCGTATTGCATAAATTTCATTGAATTACCTTTTAGGGAGCTGGAACATAAATAAAACGCATTACATGAACCATTGTTGGAATACACGTGAGACTACTGAGTATTTACGTAAAAATTATAAAATTCAACTATCTACGTAAAAAATTGATATTGAGCAAGGTATTGATATACCAAACAATAGACGGGCGTAAATGATAAATAAACCCTTAACTTGTGCTTTGGGTAGCAATTTGAATTTCTGAGACTCTTTTTACACCAAACCAACCGAGTAATTGCTCCACGCAAAGAGCGATAGAGCTTTAGGTTCAAATTCGTTTGCTATACATTCGCTACCGACGCAAAACTTTGATTTTTACTAAGAATAAATCGCTGAACAGGAGCCTTTAATAAATCATTTAAAACCAGAATCTTACATAATTTCATTCAAAATCGGGTTATTTGGTTTCATAATACGAAAGGCCACCCTTAATCTTCGGCTTTTTAAATTTAAGTACTCAGTCTGTGTATAAAATCATGAATATCGCTAGGCATTCCATCTAAAGATGTTTCAGTAGTGACAAGCTCATCCCACTGTGCTCTATCACTGCAACAAAGATGCGCATAAATCTTAGGGTAAATGTCCGATGATTCGATTAATCCCATAGGGATCCAGACGTAAGGTAAACCTCGCAGTTTATTCGGGACAGGACTGCCGCAACCGCAACAAAAATCAGAAGTAAAGCCTGAAGGCTTTTGCCAATGTGTGATTTTTTCTTGCCCCTTCAACCAAACAAAGGCTTCCTCACCAACAATTGCCGCAGTATTAGATGTTGAACCGGATTGCTTTTGGCATAACTGGCAATGGCATTGATAAAGCTTAGTAATCTTAGACAACACCCGAAAACTCACCTCGCGACAATTACAATACCCTTGCATCCTTCCCCTCCGGTTTTTGCCAAAATTTTATTAATATCTTAGATAACATTGCTGGTATCTCAATTATTTCCCATTGTTTGCAATCGCTCAACAATCTCTTTATTCGCTGCTGGAAACTCAAACTCATTTAGGTTTGCAATATTAACCCAACGAGACTCTTGACCTTCTTGATGGTTAGGCTTGCCTTCAAACACCTCTACAATACGTACATCTAACCGAACACGTTTATCACCATAGTCATGCTCTATAATCATGAGAGGTTGTTGAGTTAGCACCTTAATCCCTATTTCTTCTTGTAACTCACGAACTAAGGCGTGCTCGATTGTCTCGTGCTCTTCGCGTTTTCCACCAGGAAACTCCCATTTTCCACCTTGATGTAAACTCTGTGCACGTCGGCTAATATAAATTTGTTGGCCTTGCTTAATTACACCAACCGCAACCTCTACTATTTTCATGAATATAATATTCCCTATATTAGCTATATAAAAAAGCCGGACTAGGTCCGGCTTGGTTTTAGCTTAATTTGCCACAACATTGTTTGTATTTTTTACCCGACCCACAAGGACAAGGGTCATTGCGTCCCACTCTTGGGTTATCCCTAACCACTGGGCCTCCTTGAGGTTCAGGGTTTTGCTGGGGGCTGGCGCTCTCTTGAGGTGATTCATGCTCAAAGCTTTTTGCAGTATTTTCGGCCGCCACTCGTCTTTGTTCTTCAACGGCTTCTACATCTTCTTGGGCTTTAACTTGTACCTTGCTTAGAATACTTACCACTTCAACTTTTAAGTTTTCTAACATTTCGGAAAACAATTCGAACGATTCACGCTTATATTCTTGCTTAGGATTTTTTTGCGCATAACCACGTAAATGTATCCCTTGGCGTAAATGGTCCATTGCAGCTAAGTGCTCTTTCCAGTGACTATCTAGGTTTTGTAACATTACTGCTTTTTCAAAGTTACGTAACACCTCTGGGCCAACAATCTCTTCTTTGGCTTTGTATGCACTGTCTACCTCGGCAATGATCCGCTCACGAATCACTTCTTCGTATAACTTATCATCATCGTCTAACCATTTCTGTACAGGCATCTCGAGTAAAAACTCACTTTTGAAGTGTTCTTCTAAGCCTGATACGTCCCACATTTCGTCAAGTGATTGAGGCGGGATATATTGATCAATAATTCCGTTAACCACATCACTTCTAATGGCGTTTATGGTGTCGCCAATTTCACCTTCATCAAGCAGCTCATTGCGCTGCTCGTAAATAACTTTACGTTGATCGTTGGCCACATCATCGTATTCAAGTAACTGCTTACGCATGTCAAAGTTACGCCCTTCAACTTTACGTTGCGCGTTTTCGATAGCGCGCGTCACCCAAGGGTGCTCGATAGCTTCGCCACGCTCCATACCTAAACGCTTCATCATATTGCCCATTTTTTCAGAAGCAAAGATACGCATTAAGGCGTCGTCTAACGACAAGTAAAAACGAGATGAACCTGCGTCGCCTTGACGGCCAGCACGACCTCGTAATTGATTATCGATACGACGAGATTCGTGACGCTCGGTACCTATAATATGAAGTCCACCCGCAGCTAATACTGCGTCATGATCTTTTTGCCAATCTTCTTTAATTTTTTCAATTTTTGACGGCTTAGGATCATTAATTTTATCAATTTCAGCTTGCCAATTCCCCCCTAACACAATGTCCGTTCCTCGCCCAGCCATGTTAGTTGCTATAGTGACAGCACCAGACTTACCCGCTTGGGCAATAATGTCGGCTTCTTGCTCATGGAACTTAGCGTTTAGCACTTTGTGAGGGATTTTGCTTTGTTTTAAAATGCTCGAAATCAGCTCAGAATTTTCGATAGAAACTGTACCAACTAGTACAGGCTGACCACGCTTAACGCAGTCTTTAATATCTTCGACAATGGCTTCGTATTTTTCTTGCGCTGTTAAATAAATCAAATCCGCTTTATCGTCACGAGCCATAGGTTTGTTAGTCGGAATGACCACAGTATCTAAGCCATAAATACTTTGAAACTCAAAGGCTTCGGTATCTGCTGTCCCCGTCATACCCGATAGTTTTTCGTATAAGCGGAAGTAATTCTGGAAGGTAATAGAGGCTAAGGTTTGGTTTTCATTTTGAATTTGCACCCCTTCTTTAGCTTCAACAGCTTGGTGCAAACCCTCGGACCAACGACGGCCTTCCATGGTTCTGCCTGTATGCTCGTCAACAATGACAATTTCATTGCCTTTTACTATGTAATCTACGTCTTTAGCGAACAGTTTATGGGCTTTTAATGCAGCGTTAACATGGTGCAACAAAGAAATATTAGACGCGGCAAATAAGGACTCTTCTTCAGCCAAGATACCTTGACGTTTGAGCACCTCTTCTACAAAAATCTGCCCATTCTCGGTTAAATGAATCTGTTTGCCTTTCTCATCGATGGTGAAATGACCTTCACCTATCTGTCCCTCTTCATCTTCTTTATCTTGTTGGACTAGCTCAGGGATGATCAAGTCAATTTTTTTATACAATTCAGAGCTGTCTTCTGCTTGCCCAGAGATAATTAGCGGAGTTCTCGCCTCATCGATTAAGATTGAATCCACTTCATCAATTACTGCAAAATGCAGCTTACGCTGTACCCGCTCTTGAGGACTAAAAGCCATATTGTCGCGCAGATAATCAAAACCAAATTCATTGTTAGTGCCATAGGTAATATCAGCAGCATAGGCTTCTTTTTTCTGGGCATGATTCATTCCCGGAATGTTGCAACCAACCGTTAACCCCAAAAATTCAAATAAAGGGCGACTCCAATCTGCATCTCGCGACGCTAGGTAGTCATTTACGGTGATAACATGGACCCCTTTTCCTGTGATGGCATTCAGGTAAGTAGGCAAAGTAGAGGTTAAGGTTTTACCTTCACCTGTGCGCATTTCCGAAATTTTGCCTTGATGTAACACTTGGCCGCCTAGCATTTGTACATCGAAATGACGCATGCCAAACACCCGTTTACTGGCTTCACGGACCACAGCGAAGGCTTCGATAAGCAGATCATCTGTGCTTTCACCCGCAGCTAAGCGCTCTTGAAATTCTGCTGTTTTTGACTTTAACTGCTCATCGCTCAAACTTTCGTAATCGCTTTCGAGTTCATTGATACGTGTGACAGATTTACCTAATTGCTTTAATGTCCGGTCATTACGGCTGCCAAACACTTTGGTGAGAATACTCGAAAACATCGATTAACAACTTCCAATCTAAATAATTTATATTTGCCCAGTAAGGTCTCATGGGCTCCAAATAACCAATGTAATTTTGGCTTATTCTAAAACAAAACAATCGGCTCACATTGAGCCGATTGGTAATAAAACGATAATATCATTTTTCGATCATAAAATAGAGATCGAAAATTAATTAAACCATCATCAATAAACAAACGGCAGAGGATCAAGTTGCTTACCTCTACGCAAAACTTCGTAATGCACATGAGCACCTGTCGAACGGCCCGTATTTCCCATTACAGCAATTTGTTGGCCTTTAGTCACAACATCTCCGACCTTAACGCTAAGAGCCTTGTTATGACCATAACGAGTTCGCAAACCATTGCCGTGGTCGATTTCAACCAGCTCGCCATATCCATAACGGCTGCCTGACCAGGTTATCACCCCTGCACCTGTGGCTACCACAGGCTCACCTTCTTTGCCTGCAAAGTCTAAGCCTTTGTGCATAGCAGGGCGACCATTGAAAGGGTCAGCACGCATTCCATAATACGACGATAACCAGCCAGACTGTATAGGTTTACCTTGTAACTGCGTCTCGGTTATTACATGGTGATTGAGCATGATAGATTCAAGGGCCGACAGCTCCACAGATTTAGTTTCAATTTGAGCGAGCATCTGGTCCATTTTATCGATCAATTCGTGCTCTACCTTGATTTCAAGTTCTGAATCGTCAATTGGGCCCCCCATACTTGGCCTCTGACCAAAACTAAACTCTGCTGGATCTAAATCAGCTTGCTCTACCAAACGAGCCCCTAGCGCATCTAAGCGTTGAATTTGACTTTGCATTTGAGCCATTTTTAACACTAACCCAGTAATTTTTTGCTCAGTTTGGTCTTTTAATGCACTAACTTTGGCCGCCTCGGCATTCAAACCAGTCTGAGTATATTGAATGCGGGAAATATTTTCTTCTGGCAAATGGGTTGAGCGGCTAGATATCAAGAACAGCCCACTAACCAAGACCAACAAAGCCAATAATTTATTGCGAGTTAAACTAAATTCGAGTTTAGCGGTTTGGCTTTTAAACAATACAGTCAGCTTCATTAACAGCAAATACCTTGGGTAATGGAAAAGGTTGAGATAAGAGATTATGCGAAAAACCAACAAAGGGAAAGCGTTAGACGTATTTCAGTCGTCACTCACAACTGAAGATTTATACGTTTAATCGGTCACACAAACTAAGATAGTGAGGTTAACATAATGATTACAACTATTTAAAGCCGAACCTTAGGGTTTGTGTGTAAGTGTTAATGAAGCTCTGGTTAGCCTTAACTTAAAAAGTCGCCACAACCTTAAGTGACTTTGGTTCAACCGAAATAGTCAACTGAGGTGCTTGTCTTTGCTCTCCGTCTATTACGTATTGAACCGGCTGTGAAGCTTTTATTCCCACGGCCTTGACTTGTTTATAAAATAGTTCAGGTGTGCCTTCACTTTTGAGCAAACTAGACAGGGCTAATTTTGCCATATTCGCCATAGTGCCAAAACCGTCAGTTTTTGCAGCCAAAACTGTCACATCGAGTAAACCGTCGTCTAGATTGGGCTCACCATTACCTTGAGCAAGCAGAGTCGAAAACGGAGCAGCGTTGGCAATGGCGATATTTGACCCCTCAACCGTAACTTCGTCTTCATCGAGTTTAATTTGATAAGTTTGAGTGTCTTGCTCTGCTAGAGCTTGCCAAAAACCACTGATATAGGCCAACTGCCCTTTTTTGTTTTTTTCGTCGCGGCTGGCTGAGCTAATCATCTTGTAGCCCACTCCAATACACGCCATCAGTAATACTAGCTCGCCGTTACATCTCGCGGTATCTATCTTTCGGGTGTACTGATCGATTAGCGCATCACAGCTTGTTTCAACAGGAAAAACTTTGCTGCGCGCCCCATACAAAACATGGCTCAAAGCATTAGTCGTACCCAACGGAATAAGGCCAAGGGTCTGCTCATCAGCACTTAATTGACCAGCCACTTCATTAATTGTGCCGTCTCCACCACAGGCTATAATAAGGCTGTGACCCTTATTAATCGCTTTTTGAGTTAAAGATTTAGCCGTGTGATTCTGGTCAGTTTGGTAAATAGTCAGTACATAGCGCACTGTCAGCCTTCTAACAATTTCGCTTTTGTTCTGATGCCACTTACCTCCGCCCGACACAGGGTTGACAATCAAAGCTGCTTTTTCTGGTGTTTTGTCTGTTGATTGGCGCTCCGCAATTTTCGCCAACTTTTTAAGCTGCGAATTATTGAGTCCAGCCGTATGTCTGATCCCTTGGATCTTTTGTAAAGCGCTTTGAATGGTGGGGTATTCTTTTTTGGAAAGTAGATACGCAATCATCACTAAAACCGAGCGACCTCTACCCAAAGCACAATGAATGACTACCTTGCGGTCTGCGTCTATTTGGGTTTGTATCCAATTGGTTCCATGAAGCAATTGTGCTTCGGTTGGGCTCTGGTGATCCAACACTGGTATATTTAAATATTGTAATTCTTGGTTAGAAGTAGACCAGTCCAGTCCGTCAAACTCAGCTGTAACATCCAGAATAGCTGACACGTCATACGCCTTCAATTCAGCCATGTCTGATGGGAATAGGCGACAAGCGAGAAATAAGTTGTCGTTGATTTGTTGTATGGGAGGAACCTTATCGTTTCTTCTTGCCCAACTATTGTAAAATTGCGCGCCAAACAGAAATGGAATAAACACCCACTTGATGTATTTAGGGATTGCGCCATTACTCGATTTTCTAAAAATTTGTGGCGCTTTAAACAGGTAAGCACAGGACACGGCGGACAAAGAGAGCCCTAGCCACAGAAACATGATACTCATATAAACGCTATCGAAGTGCCAAGCCAATAGTAGTGCTAATAGCGCAGAAAACGTGTAAATCAACGTAAACATAATATTCCTGTCCAAAGTTAGAAAAGGTTACTGCAAGCAACAATGCCTGAATCAATTAGTTACGAACCGTGCAGTTCCAGTGGTTAAAGGTGGCGCGCAACGTACTCACCAAATCAAAAAGTTATCGTCACAAACAAGAAAAGGGCCTGACGGCCCTTAGCTAAAACTCAAAATTGATTAGCAGTCTTGATCTTCCGCTTTAACGCCTTCTTTTACTTTCTCACATGCGTCTTCTACGGCATTGCCTACATCAGTCGCAACGTTGTCGATTTTCTCTCCTGCTTCTTCAGCTTCTCCATCGCAGGCAGACAAGGCAACCATTGAAGTTAGGGCTAAAAGTAGAGTTGATAATTTAGTTAAGTTGTTCATATGTGACTCCAGTCAATTTAATAGTTAGATAATAGGTAGATCTAATTATGCTATGCTCTTGGTGCTTTGCCTCTTAAGGCATTGAAAACCAACGAAAGAACCAGTAGCACAACGAAGATAAAGAAAATTATTTTTGCGATTCCAGCGGCTGCTCCCGCTATACCTCCAAAACCAAAAACCGCAGCGATTATTGCAATGATTAAAAATGTTACTGCCCAGCCCAACATAAGCGTTCTCCTGTTTGAATTTAATTTCACGTGGTTTCACTCTACACGTTGTTACGCTTTAACTAATGCGGGTTCTATGCCAAGCAAAAAACAATTTGTAACCAATTGATATAAAAAGATTTAAATTAAAATTGATGAATTTACACAAAGACAATAAATGAAGACTGTGAAAATTTTTCATGGTCTATTCCCATTAGTTACCGATCTAACTTGGGTTAAATTGCCGTATATGTCGTTTAATCCAATAACCAGAATAAATCTGGCCCTTTTGAGTTTTAATCAAAACTAGAGAACAAAAGAAATTATGATGGATATATTTTGAGTCAAACTAAAAATCGAGCTAAGTTAGTGCCTGTCTTGCCATACCTTCTTTTCGGAAAACCATGATTTATCGTTTACTTGCTTTATTAGTTGTTGTTACCTTAGGACTAGTCGTCCTGTTCGATTTTCCCCCAACGGTTCAAGAAACAACAGTAAAGGAAACGGTTCAACCTACAGTTAACACCCTTAATTTCTCACAGCAGATAAAGCCCATATTAGAAACACGCTGCGTAGTATGTCACGCGTGCTACGACGCCCCGTGCCAACTAAAATTAGGCTCTTACGAAGGTATAGCGCGAGGCGCATCAGCAGACAGAGTTTACGATGGGCAAAGATTACTAGAAGCCAATCTAACTCGATTGTTTGAAGACGCTCACACGACTACCGAATGGCGTGATAAAGGGTTTTTCCCCGTTATTAGCGATAGCCCTCAATCCCCTGAAGACAATATTGAGAGTAGCCTAATTGCACAATTTTTAACTCTTAAGCAAGAAAACCCACTACCCAGCAAAACCCTATTGTCGGAAGAGTTTGATCTGAATATAAATCGTGAGCATCAATGTAGTACAGGGGAAGATTTTGTAGATTTTAAACAAGACAAGCCGTTATGGGGCATGCCATACGGATTACCAAGGGTTTCTGCGGATCAACATCAAACCTTAATCGATTGGATCAAACAAGGAGCAACAGGATCAGATCAGATAACCCTTGATTCAGAGACAGTACAATTGATAGACCAATGGGAAGCCTTTTTCAATCAAAATAGTCTCAAAGCCCAACTTGTGAGTCGCTATTTATATGAGCATTTATTTTTGGTTAACTTACATTTCGCAGACAATTCCAAGCGCCAATATTTCAAGCTAGTTCGTTCATCCACCCCTCCTGGCCAAGGCATAAAAGGGATATTCACCCGACGTCCCTTCGATTCACCTGGCGTAGACCGCGTGTATTACCGCATTCAACCCGTTAAACAATCCATAGTCCACAAAGCTCACATGCCTTATCGCTTATCAGAAGAACGAATGGATTTTTGGAACGCGCTATTTTTTGAACCTGATTATTCAGTAACATCCTTGCCAACCTACGAGCCAGAACAAGCGTCTAACCCTTTTGTTACTTTTGCAGAGCTGCCTGTTCAGTCAAGGTATAAGTACCTGCTTGACGAGGCCCAAAATACCATAATGCAATTTATCAAAGGTCCTGTCTGCAGAGGACAAATGGCCCTCAACGTAATCAACGACTATTTTTGGGTAGTATTCATTGAGCCCGACCTCGAATTAGTTGAGAACAATAATGAATTTATGCAAAGCGCATTAAGTAAAATGCGTTTACCTGCTGAAGATGAAAGTAATGCTCTGCCCACGTCTTGGTTAACGTACGCGTCGATGGAAAAGGACTACCTGCATGCTAAATCGAAATTCATTAAACAACATATTTCGCAGAAAGTGCCCGTTACACTGGATTTACTATGGGATGGCGACAACCAAAATCCTAATGCTGGCTTAACCGTTTTTCGACATAAAACCGCAGCATCAGTAGTGCAAGGCTTAATTGGCGATGCCCCACAAACTACTTGGGTACTGACCTATCCATTGTTTGAGCGGATCCACTATTTACTTGTTGCTGGCTATGACGTGTTTGGGAATGTAGGTCACCAACTTAATAGTCGAATGTACATGGACTTTCTGCGTATGGAGGGTGAGTTTAATTTTTTATCTTTGCTACCCAGTAAAGTACAAAACGAAGTTAGAGACCATTGGTATAGAGGCTCAGTGAGTGAAGTAGAAGAGTTCGTCTACGAAGCAAATAAAACCAAGATCAAATCTGATATCGAATATACCACTGATACGCCCTTAGCAGAGCTCTACAGTAAGCTTAAAACCCACCTAAAGCCGACCCTTAGTCAAACTCACACCCTTGAAGATAAGTCTTTATCCAAGAAGGCAAAAAATGCCTTCAATGAAATCAACGCAGTTAAGGGGCAAGCTGCATCCCTTATGGCTGAGTCAACTATTATTAAGGTCATAGATGGATCAGCAGAGAGTCATTTTTATACGTTATTAAGGCACAGCGCCCATAGTAACATTTCTCATTTATTCAACGAAGAAGACCGCCGAATACCCGAAGAAGATAGGTTAACCATAGCAAGGGGCTTTCTTACATCGCATCCAAACAGTTTTATGCAAATATCCGAAAGCGATCTTTCTGAATTTGCTACAAGCATTAAGTCCTTGGCTTCTCCAGAAGACTACACCAAGTTGATGGACAACTTTGGAGTGCGACGCACCGACCCCAAGTTTTGGCATTTTGCCGATTCTATGCATGAGTATTTTGAACTAGCTTACCCAACAGATTTTGGTTATCTGGATTTTAATCGCCTTGAAAACCGTTAAGCATCAGGCCCTAATCAAGTAGGAGACAATTTTAAGATTTAGCGGTCGAAGCGAGTAACTCATCAAGCTCGGCAAGCTTTGCAGTAATGACTTTATTATCGCCATCGCTCATTGATTGCCTCTTTTGCTGTTGTTTAATTCGTGTAGCTTGAGAGCCCACAAATCCATGCTGAATGTCACAAGTTGGCTGCTTCAATAAAGCGTGTAACGCTTCGAGTAACCTGCAAGTCACTGCAACGTTATTTTCTGAATGTTCGCGTATTTGGTCGAACGCGGCCCCTGAAATATCATCAAATGACAATTCTTTCAAAATTAGTCGCAAATTTTTGTTGTCGTCGAACCTGTGTTTCGGCGGAAATTTTTTTGCGGCTAAACAACATAAAATAGAATTGAGTTTATCGATACACGTAATAGCAGTGTAGGGGTCGTTGATACCCGGAGATAAAGCTCTCAGAGCGATTTCGACCAATTGGTGGACCGCAAACTCAGGGTCCTGAACTGGTGTGCGGCAAGAGCCAATAACAAGCTGTTCTCGAATTAGCGCCTCCACGTCCTCTTCTATCTCGTCTTCAGCGTTAACGTCGGCAATACGCGCATTTGCAACCACAAAATCTCCGGGAGTGAAATGTAGAGCAATAACTAAATCTTTATCCTGTGCAACCTCCATGAGCTTATGGCGGTCCACCAGCTGCACGTAACCACTTTCGGTTGCGCTAATCGAAGTCTTTTGTGGTTTTTCATCCATAATTCTTGTTATTTGGCCTTCGTCTAAAGGCTTAGTATCGTTAGCGCTTGTCCGGTCAGGGAACAACTGATTAATGTAATTGGTCAGCTCTGCATAAACATCGTCTATGACCACGTCAACCTGAATCGACTTTGCTACATTATGGATAAAATAAATTAACAGAAGCACGCTTATACAAGTCATGACTATTGCGGTTAGCACAGTAATGCTGGGTTTAAACGGGAAAGGCACGTTAAAAATCATTACGCAAAAAATCAGGATACAGTAGATAAAGGTAGAGATGAACATTCCTAGCACCACTTGCGTCCCCAAGTCCATCATGAAATTTCTGATCAATCTCGGACCAAATTGCGAAGAAGCCAGTGTCAAAGTCACGATTGTGATAGAAAATGCGATACTGGTCACTGTAACCATCGAGGCTGCTATGGTTGCCAGCAATGAACGCGCAGCTTCAATGTCTGTCGTGTAGAGGACATCGAATGCTGCTTGATGCGTGGAAGACAATACTGAGTCAATCCAAACTGTTCCAGCTACCAAGCCGACGCAAACAATTACCATCAGGCTTGGCACAAACCAAAAGCTAACTCTGGCCATCTCAATTAGCGGCGATATTTTAATATTCATTTAAAACCTTAACTTTTGTTGCCAAGCCAGCTCTCCCCTTGGCCAATTTTCAGCTTAAAATCTATGAATGTAAGCCAAGCTAGCGAAATCTAATCCAGGGTTTTTAGTGTTGAATCCACCATTAGAGTAATGGATGTATCTAAGGGCAACTTCAGACTGATTATTTGGGCCAAGCTGCATTACTAAACCCAATCTATCTTCAAATTGGTAGTCGCTACCAATATCGACTCCCCCAAACTTTTGCTCGTGAACATACGCTAAGCCGATGCCGAACTCAATTGCTAAGGGATAGTCTTTGCTAAAACTAGGAATAGATTTAATCAATATAGGCGAGATAGAAGCACCAAATGTTGCTTCGTTTCGAGCACTGCCATGAATGTCATATAAATTAAGACTGCCTTCCCACTCGATTGTGGCCTGTCCAATCAGCGGCCAATCAACAGTGTGAAAAGTATTAGGTCTATACGCCAGTCTTAGCCCATGCATATCTCCGGTCCCTGTCATATATTCAACCGAAGCCGCCCTTGGGCTCATGTTAAACCCGCTAAAGGTGCTAGCAGTAGCATAAAAGCCGATACTCGTTAGGGTTAAAGCAGAGGCCAGAAGTAAGGGGGTTAGCTTTGAAGTACGCATAAATCTTTTTCCTATAGTTTGGTTAATCGCTACGTTTATGTCGATAGTGATTTCATTACGTTATTTGAATTGACTTAAGCGAACTTGATGCCAAACTGTAAGTAACTGAAAATTATAGTTAAAAATAAAATTTTGAAGAAAGTTTCACTTTACCAAGCGAAGATTATTCATAGCCTTTTTGAAATTCTTACTGGGTTTTAATACTAAGTCGATAGATAGCTGTTTGATTTACAAACTCTCTCAATTAGCTCGAGTGTGAATATTTGTACAAAGGTCATGAATTATTTTCACTTTTATCTAACTCCCCACCTCACCCTGAGTTTAATAAATCTAGGTTTGAGCAAACTAACCTTATGATTAATATAAAAATAACGTTATTAAACAAGCCTAAAAATTCCACTTTTTAGACTGGCATAGCTTCTGCAAATACCTTTTCAATGATAGGAGTTGGACCAAGCCTTCAATTTCTAGATAAAGATTGGCAAACGGTAGGAGAAGTTAGGTGAGATTTAAAACGGTGTTACGCGCAACAGGACTCAGTGTTGTTATTACGGTTTTTAGTAGTTTAGCGCTGGCAAGCGTTTCCGGTTCGGTTCTTTCAGACTTACTGTTCACCGAATATATAAACGCGAATAGCCAAACCTTGTTAAGTAAAGCAACGAAACTTGAGACCACCGCATCCGACAAATACAAGCACTCAAATAACCTAGTTGATCAGTTGCGTCACCAGAAGGTTTCTGAACGATTAAGCTCAGCCAGAGAGCTGGTTGACATGCAAGCTTACCGTTATGCCAGGCACGAACTGGAGGTTGCACAGAGCATACTGGCTTTACCTACTAGAGTTAAGAAACCGGGCTTCTTGTGAGATGAAGGAAAAGATGCAAAAGGCCAAGGGGCTATACATATACAGTTTGTTTATTGCGTTAGCTCTAATTGTGATTAGTGCTAGGGTCTACGCCCCCTACTTCATTAAGAATCAAATAAACCAACAAATCGAGCAAACGCCGGGCATAAACGGGCAAATAGACGACATAAGCTTATTTTTGTTCCGGGGCGCATATCGAGTCAACGGCCTTAGATTATTTTTGCAAGAAAACAAGCCAACCCAAATCAACGAGCAGAATGCGCCAAGCATAGACGCAAAGAATATCGAGATGTCCATTCTCTGGTCAGCATTGATTAGAGGTGCCGTAGTAGCTGAAGTCGACATCGATAACGCACGCCTGACGTTTATCGACGGCAAAGAAAGTGACGACCAATTAAACCCTGAAGCCACAGATGCACAGAACTGGCTAACCTTGATCAATTTCGCTAGTCCAGTGCAAATAGACAGGGTCACGGTATCCGATACCGAGTTAGTGCTGATTAACGCCATTGGCAAGCAAAAACAGACTAGTTTCATCAATGGGGTTCAGGGGCAAATAACCAACATCACAAACAGTAAGGCGTTCTCGGGGGATAAAATCGCGCGCTATACACTCAAAGGTAACTTAATGGGAGAAGCCAAGGCTAAATTAAGTGGCTTTATCAACCCTGATACAGCTAAACCTACCTTTGATCTAAACCTGAGTATGACAAAATTGCCTATCGAACATATTAGCGGGCTAGTTGAATTTTACACGCCCATCGATGTTGAGCGGGGTGACATCGACTTAGCCGCTGAGCTTTATGCCGACAATGGTCAGGTAGATGGCTATGTCAAAGCCGCTATTTATAACCCAGACGTATTCAATTGGCGAAACGACATAGTAAAAGACAAAGACGGACTGTTTACTGGACTAATCGAAGGATTGACCGACGGCCTAGCAAACCTTTTACAAAGCGGAACGCAAAAATCTGTCGCTGCCAACGTGACTATCAGTGGCCCCATAGACGACGCCAACATCTCTGCTTGGCAAGCCTTTTTGTCTTTGCTACGACACTCGTTCGTAAACGAATATGAAATAAAAATTGATAACTCAGTAAACCCAAGCAAAGACAACGAATAAACCAGACCACAAAATCTGCTAAAAGACCTGAGTGGATCACCAACCAATTTGGAGAACAAGATGAACAAAACCCACTCGCGTTTAACCATAGCGCAACTCAAGCTAATCTTGTTTGCCTCATTTTTACTCTTCGGTTGCAGTACTACCCCTGTTGAGCAAACAAAACTCGTAACGGCTGAACAACAAGCATCACCCAAAACCCGCCTGACTGACAACCAAGTCACACAAATTGAAACATCAAACGGCATAATCCAAGTGGAACCTACTGTGGTTGCTACGGATGACTCAGTCATAGAGACACAATCATCCAACACAAATAAGGCCGTATATTACGACCCAATTGAACCCATCAACAGAGCAATCTTTGGATTCAATCATTACTCCTACAAATACCTACTGATCCCCTTAGCTAAAGGCTATAACAAAATACTGCCAGACCCCGCCAAACGCTCCATTGGTAATGCGTTTAACAATATTCGCGAGCCTTTAAACTTACTTAACAATACGTTTAGCGGCGACATTAATGACGCTGGCAGTAACCTAGGACGCTTTGTTATTAACTCGACGGTGGGGCTTTTAGGGCTGTTTGACCCTGCAACCAAGTGGTTTCAGATAGAAGACAAGCCCAGGACCTTAGGGCAAACCCTGCAAACCTATGAGGTGGGCAGCGGGGCCTATTTAGTGTTGCCTATTTTAGGACAGTCTGACGTTCGTAACACAAGCTCGAGAATAACCGAAGGGCTCATCCATCCAACTCGGTATATATTCGATAGCCCTACCGACTCGCAAGTACGAGGTGTTGGCGGATTTAACAGTTTTGCGCCAAGAGCCGGAACATACATGACCTTATATCAGCAAGCAGACGACCCTTATATCTACTTTAGAAACCAATATATTCAATCTCAAAACAGAAACGCAATTCAACTACTACGAGAGCAACAAGTAGAGCGCCCGGCCACTAACCGTCTTGAGCTGAGCAAGGAGCAATAAGATGTCTGATTCAAGTAACTGGACCAGCAAAGTGAGCGCAAAGATTTTACAATTTCGCGTTTTGATCCTGTCTTTCTTTACCCTGCTGTTTGTAGTTTTGGGGTACAACGCCAGCAATTTTAAAATTGACGCATCGGCAGAAACCTTACTTACCAAAAACAACAAATTGTTCATCCAATCGCAGATGGCTAATCAGACCTTCTCTCCCGACGAATTTATTTTGATTGCCTACCAACCTAAGAGTGGCGATGTATTCAACCAACAAGCCATTGATGATATCCAATCATTGAGCGCCGAGTTCAGAAAAATTGACCGAGTCACTGCCCTCAACTCAATGCTAACCGTGCCACTCATTCAAGATAAATCGCAACTGCTATCGGCCAACAACGTAGCCAACCTGACCTACGAAAAGCAGGATTACTCATCTCAGGATTTGCGCGCATTACTCAGCGACCACCCTATCTTTACTGATTTGTTAGTAAACAAAAATCAAGATGCCACGGCCATTCAACTGGTTTTCAAATCGAATCCAGAGCTAGTACGACTAAACAAAGAAATTACAGATATTAGTCAACACTTACTTACCCGAGAACTTACCCCTGACGAGCAACAAAAGCTGAAAAAGCTACAAACTGCGGCAGCCAAAATTGAAAATAAGATAGGAAAAGTCCGTCAACAAGAATTACAACAGATAGAACGGATTATCGGTAATGCCGATATGGATGCATCGGTATACATAGGGGGCAGTTATGTAGTCGGCATTCGGCTAATAGAGATAGTCAAACAAGACTTGGTCTACTTTGGTATTGGCATCAGTGCACTTATTAGTTTACTGCTGCTATTACTGTTTAGGAGTATTAAATGGGTCGTATTTCCGGTTTTAGCCTGTGCATCTAGTGTTGTGCTAACGCTGGGCTTACTCGCTATCCTTAAGCTTCCTGCAACTGTAATCTCTGCTAATTTCATTGCACTTCAGCTCATTCTAACCTTAGCTATCATGCTGCATCTAATCACACATTACCGAGAAATCAGCAGACAAAACACGCAACTTGATCAGCATCATCGCATTCAACGCACCTTAAGTGAAAAGCTCGCGCCTTGTTTTTTTGCAGCCCTTACTACCTCAGTAGGTTTTGGTTCTCTTATTTTTAGTGGCATACAGCCGGTTATGGACTTTGGTAAAATGATGTTGCTATCAAACGTTATGACCTTGAGCGTGGCCTTATTGTTATTCCCTGCATTGCTCAGTTTCTTGCCTGCAACCACAGAAAATAACGAATACACTCGTCTTAACCAAGGCTTGCAAACGTTAGCTAATAAGGTTCAAGCACGTCCTAAAAGTTTCATGATCATACCTTTGGTTATTATGGGCTTGATTAGCTTGGGGGCGACTAAGCTCAATGTCGAAAACAGCTTCATCGATTATTTTCACCCAGATACAAAAGTGCACCAGGAGCTGTCTTTTATCGATCAAGAATTCGGAGGCTCCACACCACTAGATATTCTGATCGAATACCAACCAGAACAAGACGACTTATTTTTGTCGGCTCAACAAGTTGGCACCTTGCAACTGGGGCACGCAGCGGTAGATGCTTTTGATGCGACAGGCAATGTCACTTCACTCATTAATTTCACAACTTTGGCAAAGCAACTCAACGACAATACCCCTATTACCGAATACGAATTAGACGTCATATACTCCTTAGTCGATGAGAAGGTTATAGACAGTTTGATTGGCGCTTACATAGACACAGAATCACAAACTATGCGTATTTCAACTCGAGTACAAGATACCTTAGAAGGACTAAATCGAGCAGAGTTTTTGAGTAATCTGAAAAAAGATTTAATTGCCTCTGGCCTAACAGATGATCAATTTCAACTGACTAATTTATTTGTATTGTACCAAGACATATTGTCCCAGCTGTTCGAATCACAAATTACTACTTTGGGGCTAGTATACATTGTTATCGGACTTGTTCTGCTTGCGATATTTCGCTCGTTAAAATTGGCATTAATCGCTTTGGTGCCAAATGTTATCACCACCTTGACGATACTGGGTATTATAGGCTGGACTGGGATCCCTCTGGACTTAATGACAATTACCATAGCGGCCATTGCCATGGGTATTGCCATTGACGACACCATCCACTTTGTAGACGCTTACAACCAACCAAACGAAGACAACCCAATTCACTACGCTTTCGCCCGGACTGGGCTGGCAATAGTCTACACTTCTACGCTTATCGCTCTGGGCTTTAGCATGTTCGTATTCTCAGACTTCATGCCTAGCGTTTATTTTGGGATCCTAACAGCTAGTGCCATGTTATTAGCCATAGTTACCGACCTAACTGTTCTACCAGCCTTACTTCAACGTTTCACACGTCCTGACTCAAAATAAAATAGTCATTGGATCTTCTGCGGACTACCTAACCGAGAAGAAAGAAAAAGCCTCGCTTTTTCTTTCTTCTATTATGCCAATAAATATAAATGGTTTGGGATCGTATCTAGTTTTCTTGCACTTATTTATTGATTCAACCTATTCCTGAGCCGATGGACCCAACCCACTTATTCTGTGTTCAATTACATTCCCCGAAAACCGAACAAGCGGTTTGTGTAAAACCTTCACAAACGATTGTAAAAACCACAAAAAACCCCTAATAAACGACTGATTTATAAGCAAAATATTGAATTGTTCTGAATATTTTTTGGCACGCAATTTGTTATAGATAATGTGAGATATTTTTTATTTAACCCAAAAGAGGAACGACATTATGAAAAACCGCAGTCTTATTGCCGCGACTTGTTCACTAGCACTATTATCTTCAGCTGCTTTAGCTCAATCCACTGCCTATGATAACGATGACGACTCAGGGCTATACCTAGGTGCTAGCTACGGTTACCTAAAAGTTGATGGCGACGACGACTTCGATGATGACAAAGATGCGTATCAATTATTTGTTGGATACGGGTTTAATGAGTTTATTGCCATTGAGGGTAGTTATATTGATTTTGGCGATTATGGTTCAGACTTAGCGAATGCCGACACAGACGGCTACACCCTAGGCCTAAAAGTGAGCCTACCTATCACCGAAAAAGTCTATGTGTTTGCCAAAGGTGGACAATTATGGGCTGATACAGATTACAACCTACTTGGCGTAGAAAGTTCGAGCGATGACGAAGGGCTTTTCGCTGGACTCGGCATAGGTTACAAAATTAATAAAGACTGGGCAATTAAGCTAGACTACACCCTATATGATAACGATCTAGATATAGACCAAGCAGTAGATGACATAGACGATGCCAACTTTTCTACCGATCTCAAGCACGCAGCAGTTGGTTTTGAATATAAGTTCTAGCTCTTGCTTACGTGTGAATTAAGTAAAAATGACAGCCCACTCATTAGTGGGCTTTTTTATGTTTGTACAATTAGCTCAATGAGTCAAAGAAAGATTAACGCTTGGCTTTTATAGCCTAACCATGTCAAGGGCGAGCGGGCGTAACTTATTGTCAACGCTAAGTGCCACGGCCCTCAAGTGCGAAGGGTCTTTTGGCTAACACGCCAACCTTTCATCCAAAATACTATGGGCACAGCGCTCACGGGTCGCCTCAAGTCAACGAGGGCCATTTTGAGTTCAAGTATAAAGGTTCGCTATACACACCTGTTTCGATAGACACGACACTCACGCTAATTCGAATTATAACCCCAACATTCGTAGAGCAAATACATGCACTTTTGGCGGGTATTGTTAGCCAATGCGCTAGTTGTATTTGAGTGCACGAAATCTGCAAGGAAATAAATGATTAGAGAAATTTGTGACACATACACGCAAAAGACTCACCGTTTGGAGTCAGTCAAACGGTGAGTCTTTCGTGGAACAAAGAATAGAGTTACGCTTTGGTTAGTTCACTGTGGCTCTTTAATGCCTCTGCCCCATCTTCTTGCTCTACCAAGTAGGCGGGATTCTGTTTAGAAGCCCGTCTTGTTACCTCTGTGGACTTAATGGTTTTTGTGGTTTCACTGGTAAACTTATCACGAATATAACCCACAGCAGTGCCCTTTCCCCACTCCCACTTAACTTTTGTGTTGGTTTGAAACGGTTTTGTCATGGCTAAGTTCCTTTTTTGTAAAATATCAATCTTTAGAATGACTAGCAAAACGTTCGCCGATGGCAGAGTCGTTGATCATAGTATTGAGTTTCTCTCCTCCTTTTGCCCCAAAATCTAAGGTTCTGATAGGGAAAGGAATAAGAATATCGGCTTTTTCTAAGGCTTTTTTAACTGTTACAACGGCCTGGTGTCTTGCAACCATGAACCCGGGTTCGCCTGGGTAATCGATCCAAAACCACAACAATAAATTCACACTGCTGTCTCCAAACCCTTCGGCAAACACGTCTGTTTCTTCAGGCTTTATCACGAAATCGAGTTTATTTATTTCCTCGACTATGACGTCCCGCGCCTTTTCTGGATCATCACCATAAGAAATCCCAACTGGAATTTGGATTCGACGGATACCATTTATAGTGAAGTTAGTGAGAATATTTCTGAACAAGATTTTGTTCGGTACGATTTCCAGCTGGCCGAAAAAAGTTTCAATTAAGGTGTTACGCAAATTGATGGTTTTTACCGTGCCAAATACGTCATCAGTCTTTATTACATCCCCTATTTGAAAAGGCTTTCTAATACCCATGGCGATACCCGCGATGAGGTTTTCAGTCATGTCTTGGAAAGCGAAACCAATTGCTAAACCGACTATGCCTGCACCGGCTAACAAAGAAGTGACTGTGCCGGTTAAGCCTACAAAATCAAGGGCGATAAACATGCCTACAACTATTATGCACACCCTAAAAATGGACACTAGAAGGTTGGCAATTTGCTTAGAATCTAAGGTGCGATGCAATATATTACGCATTAACCTTGCGGCTAGACGGGAAATAATGGCGAACAGAATGACAATTCCGATCGCCACCACCATGTTAGGAACGTGCTTGATCCCAGTCTCTAGCCAGGTGTGTAATTTCTCGTATATAAGACTGGTAATCTTTTCGATTTCTAACAATTCCATGATGTTTCCCGTTATTTATGCAAGTTGAAAGGCAGGGTGGATATCTAGCTTACTGTTCGGCCATTTCAGCCTCATAGTCTTTAGCTAAAGATTGCTTCTCTTGTTTTGCGAGAACTTTGCCGGCGATAGGAAAAAACTCACGCTCTTCCTCTTCTAGGTGGTGAAGAACCTTGTGCTGCAATTCCTTCATGGTTTTCAGCCAGTTTGGCGAGCTCATATCAGTCTCTTCCAATTTAGCTACGAGTTTGTCTATTTGGTGATGTTCCGCAATGCCATGCCGTGATAAATCAATACTCTTGTCGTCAGCAATCAGAGGTGCGTAGAAGAAGCGCTCCTCAGCAACGGCATGGCCTTCTAATTGATCCTTCAAGTCACTAAAGAACATAGCTCTACTCGGAGAATTACCCTCGGTTTCTACCAAAACCTTCATTAAATGTCTTTGTTTGTCATGGTCATCGCGTAGTGCAGTGAAAATATCCATAAATACTCCAAAATAGTTATTAGATTCACAACCAGATAAGCGAGAATCATTCCAACCTAACAAAATAAATATAAACACCTGATTTAAAAGGATTATATAAAATAAATAAAATAGACTAGTGCGATTAAAAATTTCTGAGAATGCAATATTTACAGGATAAATGTAGGACTTGCTTATTTGCTTCCAAGGTTATTTGAACAGGATAAATCAGATAAACAACCTCTTGAGCCGGACGTAAAATGATAGGTATACAAATCACACTTATCTCTCAAATTATCGAATGAAAAAATTACATCTAGGCTTGAAGGAGTTACAAAATAAAAACCTATGCTCACAAAACAAAAAACAGGAAATACCATAAAAATCAAAATCTTAACTAAAATGGCATTGTTCTGGCTTGAGATTAGTCGAATTTAATCAAAAGGAGAATACAATGAAACGTTCTACTATTTCGATGATTGCCGCCGCCGTTATAACGTCAACAAGCTTTGGTGTTCATGCCACCAATAATTGGCAAGACACAGCGAAAGACGCTTGGATCGACGGAAAAGCAGAATCTGTACTTTTATTCAGTAGCCAACTCAATTCCTTCGACATTAATACAGATGTAAACAAGGGCCAGGTAATTTTGACTGGTAAGGTCGACACAGAAGTTGACAAGGCTCTTGCGGAAGAGCTCATGCTTTCAGTAGACGGTGTGACCAGTGTCGACAATAACTTAACCGTGATTACCGACAAGAATTCTCAACAAACCAGTGACTTTGTCGCCAACTTAACCGATTCAAAAGTTGAGACGGTGGTGAAAACTCGCTTGCTGTTCGAATCAGAAGTCGATGGCCTAGATATAAACGTCGAAGTCGACAATGGCGTGGTCACGTTAGCAGGCACAGTAGAAAGCGAAGCGGAGCGGGAGTTGGCCATTGCAATTGCAAAAAATACCAACGATGTGGACAGAGTGGTGAGCAATCTAAAGCTAGACAAGAACTCTTAAACCCCTGCCACTCCATACACAACACTGCCGCTACCGCGGCAGTGTTTAAAACTATCGATTGACTCTTAAATTCTCTCACCCAAACAGCAGGCGTTTCTAGCAATCCAACACCGTTTTTAACGCTTTTTTATTCAACGGTTTAAGCAAGGCTTTTACACATCCGTTTTGCTCGAGGGCTTGTTGATCGACAGGCTCACCCGACACAATGATAATCTGCTTGGCCTGATTCGAAGCACGCAAAACCGTAGCTAGCTCAAAACCATGGGAGTCAGGCAAATTTAAGTCTAGAAGGGCTTTGTCCCAATAAAGATTCTGCTTGAGTAAAGCCAAACACGCCTCTCCCGAATGAACAACCGTCACTTGAGCACCTAAAGATTCTAGCAATAGCTGAGTAAGACCAGCAGCGTCTTGGTCATCCTCTACCAAAAGCACTTTTTGCAAAGCCTTGGACTGACCGCTCGATTTTTCATTGTCAGCCAACACAGCCTGAGGCGGTTCAAACTCACATTGCTTATTGAGAGACTTAGCTAAAAGCTTATTTAGCATTGATTTATCGACCGGTTTAGACAGCACAAAATTAAAACCAAGCTGAATTAACTGATTTTCTACTCCCTTCATGGTGGCCGCAGTTAACGCGATAACAGTTTGTTCGAAACCTAGCTGTCTAATTTTTACCACGGCTTCCTTACCATCCATAATCGGCATATGAATGTCCATGATCACCGCATCAAAAGGCGTTCCAAGCTTGAGGTTCGATTCGACTAAATCGAAGGCCTCTTGCCCGTTACTCGCAAACTCTACTTGTAAACCAAACCCTTTAACCAAATGCCCAACTAACTTTCGAATATCAAACAGATCATCTACGATCAACACCCTGCCTGTTAATTTGACGATAGATGACGTGCTGGAGCTATAACTTGCCTGCTTAAATTCAGGGGCAATCATAGCCACCGAAGAAGGCACCTCGGCTGCTATTTCAAGCGTAAACTGACTGCCTTTTCCGACTTCAGATGTAGCTGAAATTTTTCCACCTAACATGTTCGCTAGTTTAGAGGAAATAGCTAATCCCAGACCAGCTCCAGCCTCACGGCGTAAAACCGTATCTGCGACTTGTTCAAATGGCTGAAAAATAGCTTCGAGCTTATCTTGTGGTATACCAGACCCCGTATCGCGCACTCCAATCTCTAAATTACACAGACCAGATTCAGTTAATCTTGACGACACACTTACCTGCACACCCCCTTGATCGGTAAATTTGATTGCATTGTGGACTAGGTTAATCAGTACTTGGCGCAAACGTGTAGCGTCTGTAGTCACTTTTTCCGGTAAGGGAGAATCGGCATTAAAGGTAAGAGTAATCCCCTTATCTAAGGCTGAAATCGCCATCAGCGTGTATATATCTGCTAAAAAACTATCAAGGTAAAACGTTTTAGTTGTCAACTCGAGTTTATCAGCAGCAATTTTGGATAAATCTAACACGTCGTTTAAAAGGCTAAGAAGATGATTGCTATTGTTTAAAATAATATTGAGTTCTTGATGGCCCTCAGATAATTCTTGCTTTTCGAGCAACAACTCTGTGTACCCAAGAATAGATGTGAGGGGTGTGCGTAACTCGTGGCTCAAGTGCGCCAAAAATCGGTCTTTCGCCTTACTTTTGGTTTGCAAGTTAATTCGTTCTAATCGCTCTTGCTCTACTTCGTGCCGAGCCAAGGCGTAAAGAACCGCTCGAGAAAAGCGTGGGCTATCAAATTCGCTTTTTAACACAAAGTCTACTGCGCCAGCATCAAGAGCAGCTTTGTCTAAAACGTTATCGGATTGTCCGGTTAACATAATAATCGGCACACGGCACTGAAGCTCACTCGCTTCAATCAAGACTTTTAATCCTGTGTGCGCACCTAGCAAGTAATCTAGTAAACAAATATCGTGGGCATTTTCCTTCAACTTGGCCAGAGCTTGCTCTGGACTAGTTACCCATTCAATCTCAAAATTATAGTCGTCTAGTTCCTCTAAACTGTCTCGGGCAATGATATAGTCATCTTCGTCGTCTTCAACAATTAGTACCCGAGCGTTCTTCTTGGCTAGCATGGCCTAGTCTCACTTTTTAGCGTTCTTTGTTTGGTAACTCAACAAACTCAATCCAATATTTACCGAGGGCTTTCATTAGGTTTACTAAGCCTTCAAAATTAACGGGCTTAGTAATATATGACGCAGCACCCAAACCATAGCTTTTAACCATGTCTTCTTCTTGCTTAGAGGTAGTTAAAATAACCACTGGGATAGCCTGCATATGCGGATCAGACTTGATCTCGGTTAGTGCTTCTAAGCCATCCTTTTTAGGCATATTTAAATCTAATAAAATTAGGCTTGGTCTTGGGTATTTAGCAGAGTCAGCAAATTTGCCACTGTTCTTTAAATAGTCAATTAGCTCTTCGCCGTCTTCGACGAAAAACAAGTCGTTTAACACTCGGCTTTCGTCTAAGGCTTCTTTCGTTAATAAACGGTCATCTTCATCATCATCGGCCATTAAAATAGTAATGGGCTTTGTGGCTGGGCTATTCACGTTAATTTTCATCCTGGTTAAATATGCTTGCATCCACTGGGATAGTAACCACAAACTTGGCACCTTTACCCAATTCGCTCGAAGCTCGTATCTTACCCCCGTGACGCTCTACTATCCTACGACACACAGCTAAGCCTATGCCTGTTCCTTTATACTCCGAACGTCCGTGAAGGCGCTGGAAAGGAACAAAAATTTTGTCGGCAAACTCTTGTTCGAAACCAATTCCGTTATCACTAATAACAAACTCATGGTTGAACACTTGCTCTTGCGTAATGGGATCTTTGCGCTCGGTCTTTTGATACGTCATGACTATCTCGGGTGAGCTATCCGATTTTCGAAATTTTATTGCATTAGACAATAAATTTAAAAATAACTGATACAATTGCCCTTCATCACCTATGATTTTAGGCAAGGTTGGCCGCTCAATTTGAGTATTCGATTCGTCAATTGCCACCTCTAAATGACCTACTATCTCATCTAATAAGCTGTCTAAATCGACTGGCGCGAAGTCCTTCCCCCTGGTGGTAATGCGAGAAAACTCCAAGAGATCGTTAATCAAATTAGACATACGCTCAGCAGCCGTCTGCATACGGTTAATATAGTCAGCCCCTTTTCCCTCTAGCTGAGCAGCATAGTTTGATTGCAAGCGGTCGCCAAAAGCACGAATTTTTCTAAGGGGCTCTTGCAAATCATGAGAAGCAACAAAGGCAAAATCCTCTAGTTCTCGGTTACTTCGCGACAACTCATCAGAATACAAGACGAGTTCTTGAGTCCGAGTAGCAACTTCCTCGGTCAAACGCTCGTTTTGTTGCTCTAATGACACTCTAAGTTTATCTTCATTATTAAGGTTCAATCTGGCCAAAACCATCATACCAATCAATAGCAACGCACTAGTCGTGCCCGATATCATGAAAATCACTGTCGACTCTTTTTGGATTTTTTTTAGCTCTACGTATAGTTCATCCCTGCGCTGGATCTCGTTCGCCTTAAGCGCACTAAAAACTTGAAAAATTTGGTGGTACAAATCTCTGCCCAGTCCAGTCATCACAATATTTAAGGCTTGGTTGTTTCTATCTTTTAGGCCAAGATTAACTGTTCGTTCTAATTCATCCATTTTTTGTCTGATAAGGACAATTAAATTATTTAGCTTACTCCGCCCATGATCTTGGTTGAGCTGAACAGAATAAAGCTTTTCGAGCTGCTCATCTAATTTTGCAAGCACCCTTTTATACGGCCTGAGGTAACCTTCGTCATCAGTTAACAAGAATCCTCTTTGGCCTGTTTCGGCAGAGATCACAGACAGGTGCAAATCACTCAAAATTAGGGTGTTTTGTGAAGTAGTGTAGAGATTACGTTGAACTGTACTCAACTCTTTAATCGTTGTGATGGCTAGGTAGGCGTTACCTGCTATCACAACCAGTACGATAGAGCCTATCAATACCCAAGTTGACAGAGAATTACCTAAAAATTGCTTTTTGAGCTGGTCCATCCCGTGGTCAGCCTCCCTGTTTATCACTAATTTGTTGCAATATACCGCTGCATTCCTGACAGGATTGTAAAATCTTGTCCAAGGCCGCCAGCGCTTTGTCTTTGGGCATATCGTTTTCAATCACCAACTTTACCATTTCTGCGTTCATCGAGATTCGGTTTAACGGGCCTCTAGCATTGTGAACGAGCTGGTTAGTGGCTAAGGGTTTATCGTGTTCCAAAATGCAACTCCGTTATATTGTGGTGGCTAGGTTTCAAATTCGCCATAAGCATGTAGGCGGTTGTATAGGGTTTTGGTGCTGATACCCAACATTTGAGCAGCAGCGCTTTTATTTCCATCAACTTTTTCCAACGTTAGCCTAATCAATTCTTTTTCAACATCTTCGATAGATTGACCTGCCTCAATCCCACTGTTGGCCTTTTTCACCAGTGAAAAAGGTGAATGAAAGGTTTTAGGCAAGCTAATTTGGGTCGAGCTAGGATCGCTCATGATGAAGGCTCTGTGTACACAGTGTCGAAGTTCTCGCACATTACCCGGCCAGTCGTAGTCCTTTAGTCTAGTCAGTTGGGCCTCATCCCAAACAAATTGACAGTCGTTTTCTTGATTTAACTCAGCTAAAAACGCATTAGCCAGCAAGGGAATATCTTCAGCTCGATTACGTAAAGGAGGAATGTCAATTGGAAACACAGCTAACCTAAAATAGATGTCTTCTCGCAACACCTTGTCCGCAGCAATAGACTCAACGCTGCGATTTGATGCTGAAATAACGCGACAGTTTACTGGCAACTCTTGTGTACCGCCTACCCGAACAACTTTTTTACTCTCTAGAACACGCAACAAGTTAGGCTGCATGTCGATGGGCATCTCGGTTATTTCATCTAAAAACAAGGTGCCATTTTCGGCTTGCATGAACACCCCGTCCTTTTTTGCCACTGCGCCAGTAAATGCACCCTTTTCGTGGCCAAATAACTCACTCCCAATCAGCTCTTTAGATAAGGCTCCGCAGTTAGTCGCCACCAATTTTCCCTCTGCACCACTCGCCTTATGGATCGCTTGGGCAACGACCTCTTTACCTACCCCACTTTCACCTAACAACATTACGTTAGCAGATGTTTTGGCTACGCGCTCTATCATCAAATACAGCTCTTGCATAGCAGCCGACTCACCAATCAGGCAGTCAAAATGTGCTTTACTACGAGATTTAGCTTTTTTATTCTTTGATTTGGGAGTGAGGGCGGATTCTATATCTTCTCTTTGAATAGGCTTTATCAAATAATCAATCTTAGGCCCACAAATATCACTTAGCAGCCCTTTCACTGCCGGATGGCCAGTGATGAAGGTCACAAACGGTTGGGCTGGCAAAGCGTTAATTTTATCGAGTAAGTGCAAACCGCTACCATCGGGTAACATAAAGTCGAGTAATATGTGGTCGAAAGGCTGGCTATCTAACCACTCTTTTGCCTCTTGAATTGAGCTGGCTACAAAGGTGTTATGCCCCAAAAATTCGATGATATTTGATGCTATTTCAGTAAATTCAAGATCATCATCGACTAATAAAACATTTAACATGGGTATTCCTTTTTTATTTTTTCTCAGACCCAATGTAGGATTTGGGCAGTTAATTATTAGGTTTTACTGAAGTAATCGTAAATTCAGTTCACTTTTTTCTGAGTAATCTAACTATGCATTAATGGCCCGCGCCTTATCCAGTGAGATAATTAACTATTTCTTAGTCAATGCCAATTCACTAAACAACGGGAAGTGATCCGAATCGATTGACGCCAACCTTTCTATTCTTACTAAATTAAATGTAGGGCTATGAAAAATATGATCAAGGGGCCATCTAAAAATAGGGTACTTAGCATGAAAGGTATTGAATGGCCCTCTTCCTATTCTGGGATCAACTAAACGACTAATTTTAATAAAACTAGATGTCGTCTTAGACCATGCCACGTCATTTAAGTCTCCTGTCACAACAGTAGGTAACTGGGCTTGTTTAGCTATGTTAGCAACCTTTAATAGTTCTTTGTCACGCTTGGTAGATTTTTCATTCTCTGTGGGGCTTGGCGGAGCTGGGTGCAGAAAGTGGCACTTTATCTTGTCACCACTTCGCAATTTCACCACGCAGTGAACAGAAGGTACGCCTTGTTGTACCATCTCTAATAACTCAGATTCAAGTAACTCCAACTTACTGTACACATGCATTCCATAAAGGTTATCCAAAGGCTGGGCAACTCGATAAGGGTAAGCAGAATGAAGGCAACTCAGAGCATTTTGCCACCAGAGATCAGATTCTAATGTCACGACTATATCGGGTTGATACTGTTCGATTAACTCGAGTAGTTTCTCAGCTGAACGATTTGGCGTGTATACGTTTGAGGTCAAAAAACTCACTTTTCGATTGGGTTCGTAACTTTGGGCTTTTGGCACCGTTTTACTAAAAAGTGGTGTGTAAGGCAGTATCCACCAAACCTGATAAATCAGCATTGCGACATTAACTGTCATTAGCCACAGGAGGAGTTCACCGGAGCTGCACCACAACACCAAACAAAAATTGACCAAAAGCAAAATACAAATTTGCAGACGCGGAAACTCCCACACTCTGCAAGTCCAATGGTCGATAGGAAGTAGAGGCAGTAACGTCACTAGCATGAGTAAGCCTGTCATTATTGACACAAATTCGATCATTGCGTGTTATCGCCCTTATAGTTAAATTTTAGCTTTGCTGACTTGAAGAATAACGAGAAACATAACAAAACGAATAAGATCAATCCGTCTAGGGACGGTTGTTCTTTGGTGTATGAATTTTGTTCAACCTAAACAGCCTAACCGCGCTTAGAATATCACAGCCTTACCCGTCAGAGGTTAAGCTTAATGAAAAAAGTAAAGTTTTCATTTTATGATGAAGTTTTTACAGGGCCTAGTAAACAAATTTTCAAAAAACATTAATTAACTGCTTATCAAGCCGCATTTTTAAAGGGTCCAACAAAATATTTGTCCATGGCATATGGGTTGCAAGTTACTCATTGAGCGACTCATTAGAGTCAGTGTTTGATTAATCAGGAGAGCATCATGGCAACACAAACCGCAGCTAAAAACGGCACACCTATCGCTGATAAAGTAACCGAAACCTTACATGAGTCTGTTGAGCAATTGGGTCAACAAGCAGCAAAGACTGAAGAATCCATCCGAAGAAGCTCTCAGCAGGGAGCTAAGTCCATTGAGAAAAACCAAATTAAAGCCAAAAAAATGTGGGATCGATCAGCAGTAGGCAAATATACAAAAGAACATCCAGTAGCATCTGCTGGCATCGCCTTTGCCGCAGGACTTCTTGTCAGTAGCCTGTTGACCAAAAAATAGGTTACGCAATGACTAAGCCAACCCAAGAACCAAACATTAACGGAACGATTAAGGAGCCCTCCAAGGGCGAAAATACCCCTAGTCCGCATGAGGAGTCCTCAAAAGTCGACCTTGGTTTGGCAGATCTCGGCGCAATTTGGCAAAGGGTAGTTTCTGCATATGCTGAACAAATCGCTCGAGGCGGCGAACTAGCAGAAGCTGAGGTGAAGTTATCAGTGAAAGCAGCAGCTATTTGCGCTGCTGCCCTCACCCTACTGCTTGGTTTAGCCATCATTACTTGGGCCGCCATTGGTTTGACTCTGGGCTTCACTTTGTACACCACTGGGATGCATTGGCTAGCCATTCCAGTAGCAGTTGTTGCTTTGAACTTTATCGTTGGGCTTGGACTGTTTTTTCTGATTAAACAGATGAAACCCTACATTGGCCTACCGAAAACCTTAAAGGCCCTTTCAAAACAAGATAACAAGGAGTAGCTCGTGTTTAACCTACTTTCCAAAGAGAAAACGGTTCTATCTCTCGCCTCCCAGAAATATCACCTTGCTCAGCAACAAAAAGATACATGCTTGTGGCTGGCAACACAGCAATCCAAAGAGATATTAAGTTCGCCTCAAGGCTTAGCTGCAAGTTTTGCAGCGGGTTCTTTCAAAGGTGCAACCTCGAGCAATGCAAAAGGCTATTTAGTCAGACTTGCGACTATATTAGGTAAAAGCTTTATTTAAGTAGGGATTGCGGGTACGTTAGCCATATATCAATGCCAACCTAAACTTACAATGACCAAAAAACTCTCATTACTGGTAGTGCAAGGCCTGCTTGCCTTCTTACCCTTGTCTCTCACCCTTTATTTTTTGTACTGGTTAGTGACCACCTTAGAAGGGCTCCTGACCCCAATTATTCCTCAACCTTATTATTTCCCTGGCTTAGGGCTAGTTACAGGCGTTTTAATCTTAATGTTACTTGGAATAGCTGTTAATGCTTATTTTGTGCGTGTGGCTATCGGTTGGGGAGGACAGATTTTTGAGAAGATCCCTGTCGTTAAAACCATTTACGGTTCGATCCAAGACGCAGTGAATTTAGTCAATATTGGTAAGCAACAGAAAATGGAAAGCGTTGTCTCAGTGAAAATGTCGGACACCATTCATCTAATCGGCTTTGTTACGAGTGACATAGGAGCCAAACAACTATTCAAAGATGCCGACAAGCTTGGGGTGTATATTCCTCTAAGTTATCAAATTGGTGGTTACACGGTTTATATCGACAAAGACCAGCTTACTCCGTTAGACATAGACGTAGAAACTGCCATGAGAATCGCGTTAACGGGTGGGACTGTGAGTTCAGTCAAGACTGATACCTACAAGGATAAGACTAATTGATTTAGGGAAAGCTACAAAAAAGGTGAAACCAGTTACACTGGTTTCACCTTTTTTTATTACGTCTTGGGTATTGTCAAACTAGGGATTCGACTAAGTGCTTTAAAACCTAACTATAAGCCGCAACTGGATTAGCGTAGCTAATTGGCAGCTGATCTTGATTCTCGTAACTAACAAACTCCCAACATTCTTGGTTATCTAGCAAGGCATTAAGTAATTTGTTGTTCACGCCGTGACCGGTTTTGTAAGCCACTAATTCGCCTATGATACTGTGTCCGCCTAAATATAAATCGCCTATAGCGTCTAGTATCTTATGCTTCAAAAATTCGTCGCTGTAGCGTAAGCCTTCTGGATTTAGCACCCGATATTCATCTAAGGCCACAGCATTTTCCATACTGCCACCTAAAGCTAAGTTTTTAGAATTCATATATTCTAAATCTTTCATGAAGCCAAATGTACGAGCTCGACTGACTTCGTCGACGTAAGATGATGAATCTAGATCTAACACCATATGCTGGCGCGTCTGACTAATAACAGGGTGATCAAAGTCGATTCTGAAATCGACTCTAAATCCGTCATAAGGGCGCAACTCAGCCCATTTGTCTTCTTGTTCAACACGTATAGGTTTAATAACTTTAATAAACTTTTTAGGTGCGTTGAGCTCTTCGATACCTGCAGATTGAAGTAAAAAGATAAACGGACTAGCACTACCATCCATAATAGGCAATTCGTCACTGTCTACTTCAACAATGATGTTATCGATACCTAGGCCTGCCAATGCAGAGGCTAAGTGTTCAACGGTAGAAATAGTCGCACCATCTTGATTGCTGATACATGTGCACAACATAGTATCACCCACAGCATTAGCACGAGCTGGAATGTCCGCATAAGGCTCAAGGTCAACGCGGCGAAATACAATACCTGTATTCGCCGGCGCAGGCCGGAGAGTCATAGTGACCTTGTCACCTTTGTGCAAACCAATACCCACTTCTTGTACAGACTGTTTGATAGTGCGTTGTTTAATCATATCTATTTCTAACCCAATAACTTATTAGAATAAAAACTGGCTTGTATATTACCTAAAGCGATGAAGCCTGTCAAAGTCGTACAAAAATCGTACAACCCTGTAAGACGTTTTATCATGCCTTTTTCACCCTTGCAACCAAGCCTTAGTCGGCTTGTTTACGCAAAAATGCAGGAATATCTAGGTACTCTAGGTCTGTTCCAGCTTCAGTTTTTTCTTCGGTCGCCACCATTTTGCTAGTTTCTGGCATGGCCGACGAATTCGGCATAGCTGCTGAACCATTCGCCTGCAACTTAAACTCACCGCTATCAGCGACAGTTTTAGTTGCACGGTTTGGCACCAAAGAGATATCTGGTTTGCGCTCAGCACCGATACCTGTTGCAACCACAGTTACACGTAGTTCATCGCTCATGTCCATGTCGATAACGGTACCCACTACAACAGTGGCATTCTCAGAGGCGAAGGCTTTTACGGCATTACCGACAGTTTCAAACTCATCTATCGAGAAGTCAGGGCCAGCAGTAATATTCACCAAAATACCTCGTGCACCTGACAAATCGATGTCTTCGAGCAAAGGACAAGCAATCGCGGCTTCAGAAGCTTCTTCAGCTCTATCTTCGCCACTCGCAGTGCCACTACCCATCATAGCTGTACCCATTTCAGACATCACTGTTCTTACGTCAGCGAAATCCACGTTGATCAAACCTGGGCGCGTGATGAGCTCAGCAATACCTTGTACTGCACCGCTTAGAATATCGTTAGCTGCGCTGAAAGCCTTGAGCAAAGGTGTCCCTTTACCCATGACTTTTAGTAATTTTTCGTTAGGGATGGTAATCAAAGAGTCAACGTATTTGGACAATTCTTCGATACCTTGATCCGCAAAATCCGTACGCTTTTTACCTTCAAAAGGAAAAGGCTTAGTCACTACAGCAACCGTTAGTATGCCTAACTCTTTGGCAACTTTAGCTACTTCAGGCGCAGCACCAGTACCTGTTCCGCCGCCCATTCCCGCAGTAATGAACACCATATCCGCACCTTCTAGACTTTGGCGAATCGTTTCGCTGTCTTCTTCGGCGGCTTGGCGACCAATATTCGGGTTAGCACCAGCTCCTAAGCCTTTAGTAACGCCCGAACCTATTTGCAGGGTGACATTGGCAGACGAACTTCTCAGTACCTGCGCATCAGTGTTAACTGCAATAAATTCTACGCCTTCGATGTTTTGGGTAACCATATGCTCAACAGCGTTACCGCCGCCACCGCCCACACCAATGACCTTTATTATTGCTTCTTCGTCGTGACTATCCATCAACTCAAACATGTTTACTCTCCGGTTTGTACATCTAAACAACGAGGCATCAATCCTTGCTCGTCGCCCAATTTTACCATTTATAGCGAAATTTAAAACTCGCCTTTAAACCAACTTTGAATTCTTTGCCAAAAGCCATCACTCTGGGTGTTTTTGGCACTTTCTTGGCTCAAGACGTGTTCTTTACCATACTGCAACAAGCCCACAGCCGTAGCGAACTTGGCGTCTTCTACATATTCAGACAAGCCTTTCATTGCAATAGGCACCCCGACTCTAACGGGCATCTGAAATATTTCTTCGGCAAATTCCACTGCCCCTTCCATTTTTGCGGTGCCGCCAGTTAACACTATGCCAGCTGCAATTTGTTCTTCAAAACCACTGCTTCTGATTTCATCTTGTACTAGTTCAAACAACTCTTGATACCTAGGTTCAATGACTTCTGCCAAGGTGTGTCGCGACATAGCTCTAGAGGGTCTGCCGCCCACGCTGTGCACTTCTATATTTTCTTCCATACTCACCATGTCTTTTAAGGCACAGGCATAGTTGATTTTTATTTCTTCAGCATGGCTGATAGGCGTGCGGAAGATTTTTGCGATATCACTGGTGATTTGATTTCCTGCAGCCGGGATCACAGCAGTATGACGGATCGCACCATCGGTGAAGATAACCACGTCTATAGTACCACCACCTATGTCAACAACACATACACCTAACTCTTTTTCATCATCAGTAACCACAGCATAACTTGATGCAAGTGCAGAGAAAATCAATTGGTCGGCGACTAAGTCGCATCGTTCAACACATTTAACTAAATTCTTTGCCATGTCATCGGCACAGGTGATAATGTGCGCCTGAGCTTCCATACGCACACCCGACATCCCAATTGGATTTTTAATCCCCTCTTGAACATCAATGGTGTATTCCTGAGGCAACACGTGTAGTAAGCGGCGTTCTGCAGCAATGGGGACAGAGCGCGCAGCATGAACCACGTTATCCACGTCTTCTTGGGTCACTTCTTGATTATTGATAGGCACCATACCGCTTTCGTTTTGACACTTAACGTGACGCCCTGAAATAGACATAAATACAGACGAAACATTGCAATCTGCCATTAACTCCATTTCATTCACAGCATTTTTAACCGAACGCACCACCATGTTGAGGTCGTTAACACCGCCTTTGTCCATGCCTTTGGAGGCATAACTTCCTACGCCCACCATACTTAAGGTTTCGTCGTCGAGTAACTCACCTACTACGGCCTTAACGTTACTGGTACCTATGTCTAAGCCAACAATTAGCTTTCTTTCTGTGCCTTTAGACATTGTTATGATTTCTCACGTTGACATTCTCTCTCATTATTTACTCAGCCTAAGCGGCTTTATCTTGGGCTTTCCAACCAACTGCAAGGCCAGTGTCGTAGCGCAAGTCTATATATTCGACTTCTTTTTGCTGCTCGGATATTAACGGTAAAATATCCACAAAACGTTGTAATCTATCAATAAATTCAGTGCGACCTAAGTTCAGTTTAACGCCATTATTAAGCTGAACATTCCAAGCAAAGCGCTCGCTCAAAAACATCTCAACTATGCGTAAATTCGTCACATCTAGTAGCGACTGCATATTCCTATAACCTTGCAAGGCTGTATATTCGCTTCCCCCTGGGCCAAATAAGGTTGGCAACTTCAAGGCGTGTTTAACCTGCTCATCGCTAATTTGCCCATTAAACACATCACCGTATTCATTCAGTAACATGTCACCATTCCAAATAGCCGCAGGTTGCTGCTCAACCACATAGATTTCTAGACCTCTAGGCCAACGTTTACGCACCGATGCTCTATATACCCAAGGCATAGCCTCTACAAGCTGATGGGTTAGCTCCACATCTAATTCAAAAAAGCTGCCAGGTTGACGCCGAGCAATCACGTCAGCTATCTGCTGTTTCTTAATAAACCGAATATCACCCGATACCACAATATTACTTACAGGGGCACGTTGTTCGTCTTGCAACCAAAGGTTTAGTTTAAAACCTGCCACAATTAGCCCTAAAATCACCGCAATAAAAAAGCCCAAGCCGATAAAAAACGACATGCCTTTTGCTGGTGACTCTAAAGCGGGTAAGTCACTCACCGGCAGATATCCGTGGTTGCTAATACTGCAAAAGACAATTCTGCGAACGTCATTCCAGCTTGTTTTGCCGCTAACGGCACTAAGCTTTTTTCAGTCATACCGGGAGCAGTGTTCGCCTCTAATAAATAAAAATTACCTAGCTTGTCGCGCATAAAATCAATGCGGCCCCAACCTTGTCCGGCTAATGCGGCATAGGCCTCCAATGCAAGCTCTCCAAGCAACCGCTCTTCGTCTGGGTTTAAGCCGCTTGGGCAAGCATATACTGTGCTCTTTGACTGATATTTAGCGTCATAGTCGTAAAAACCATGAGGGGTCTGCATACTAATTGAAGGTAATGCTTGGCCATTAAGTATGCTCACCGTGTACTCTGGACCATAAATAAATTGCTCAATAAGCACCTTATCATCATATTCAAAGGCTTGAGTAATCGCCTGATTGAGTTGCTCTGAATCTTTGACCCGAGCCATGCCGATACTCGATCCTTCTTGAGCTGGTTTAACCATTACCTCATCGCCCAAGCTTGCCATTATAGCCTTGCATGATCCTGCATCAAAGTGACTTTTCGAGGCTATTTTGTACTTGGCCGTAGGTAAGCCTAAACTCTGCCATACTTGTTTACTGCGGATCTTGTCCATGCACAACGCAGAGCCCAATACCCCAGAACCAGAATATGGAATATTGAGTTGCTGTAAAGCGCCTTGCAGGGATCCGTCTTCTCCGCCCCGGCCATGTAAAGCAATCACTACCCGAGAAAAATTTTCTGTAATTAAGTCAGTTAAGGCGCGCTCGGCAGGGTCAAAACTATGAGCATCTACCCCTAAACTCAATAGTCCACGCAACACAGCCTTACCCGAATTAAGGGAGACTTCACGTTCGGCAGAACTGCCACCATACATAACCGCGACTTTACCGTAATCTGCTGCTGATTTAATTACACTTGTTGTCACTTTTCTAACCCTTTACGTAAAACATTTGGTTCTAATTCGGCAGTTTGCAAGAATTTAGCAATCTGGCCTATATTGCCTGCGCCTTGCGTTAACACTATGTCACCTTCTGCCAAGGTGTCGGCGAGTATTTTTGGAAGCTCCTGCACATCAGAAACATACACAGGCTCTAATTTACCACGCTGGCGTATTGAGCGGCATAAAGAACGACTGTCCGCGCCGTCTATTGCTTCTTCTCCAGCAGAGTACACTTCGAGTAATAAAAGCACATCGACTTGAGATAACACCTTAACAAAGTCTTCGTATAGGTCTCGGGTTCGTGTATACCTATGAGGCTGATAAGCCATGACAAGTCTTCGGTCTGGCCAGTTATTTCGCGCAACTGCAATCGTTGCAGCCACTTCCGTGGGGTGGTGACCATAGTCATCAACCAAAATTGCCTTGCCTGCACTTGTCGCGTAATCACCTAATATTTCAAAGCGTCTACCAATCCCAGAGAAGCCTGCTAAGGCATCAACAATAACATCATCAGCAATACCATCATCCGTTGCCACAGCAATGGCCGCCAACGAATTTAGCACGTTGTGCTGCCCCGGAATATTCACTGTGACAACAAGAGGCGCACAATCTTTGCGAATAACAGTAAAGCGACTTTGATTAAACCCAAGTTGCACATCAACAGCCCTGACATCGACCCCTTCGGACACGCCATAGGTTAAGTATTTGCGACCAACTTTAGGTAACAACGCCTGAATTACTGGGTCGTCGCCACACAAAACCGCGACACCGTAAAAAGGTAAGTTATGCAAGAAGTCGATATAGGTATCTTGCATCTTCTGGAAATCACCTTGATAGGTTTCCATATGGTCTGGTTCAATATTGGTCACAACTGAGACCATGGGCTGCAAATGCACAAACGACGCGTCGCTTTCATCAGCCTCGGCTATTAAATAGCGGCTTTTCCCCAGTTGGGCGTTGGTTCCAGCGCTGTTAAGTAAACCGCCGATAACAAAGGTGGGGTCCAATTCTGCTTTGGCAAATATGGTTGCAATTAAACTTGTTGTTGTAGTTTTGCCATGGGTACCCGCAATAGCAATACCGTGCCTAAAACGCATGAGCTCAGCGAGCATTTCGGCACGTCTAATCACAGGGATACGCTGTTCGTGAGCTTGGATGATTTCGGGGTTTGATGTGTCAATTGCGCTCGACACCACCACTACATTTGCACCATCAATATTACTGCCTTGATGCCCAAAAAATACCTTAGCACCTAATCCCTCTAAGCGAGCTGTCATGCCATTGCCCTGACGATCAGAACCCGAGATTTGGTATCCTTCATTTAATAAAACTTCAGCAATACCGCCCATACCTGCGCCACCGATTCCGATAAAGTGAATGTGCTTTATTCTGCGCATTTCTGGCACATGGTAATGGATTGGGCTATCAATATTCATTTTGTTTGCTCACTTAGCGCTATACAAAAATGTGCAACATCTTGCGCAGCGTTCAATCGGGCTAAGGTCTTGGCCTTATTGCCCATCTCAATTAGTTTTTCAGGAGCGCCTATGCAATCTCCCAGTAATGTTTGCAATGTCTCGGTGGTCATTTGCGATTCAGGTAGCATAAAGGCCCCGCCTAAATTGACTAGAGCTTGGGCATTTTTTGTTTGATGGTCGTCAACAGCATGGGGAAGAGGTACAAAAATAGCAGGGACACCTGCCGCAGACACTTCAGACACAGTCAAAGCGCCTGCCCGACAAATGACTAAATCGGCCCACTCATAGGCACTGGGCATATCATCGATAAACTCCATAAGACTCGGCGGTTGTTCTAGGCTCTGACAGTCTTGATAAGCATTCTCAACACTGGTCAAATGCCCTGCTCCAGTTTGATGACGTACCTGTATATTGGCCAAGCCATCCAAGGCTGTTGGTACAACTTGGTTCAACGCTCTCGCACCCAAACTGCCGCCAACAACGAGTAATCTCAGGGGCTGACCCACTTGCTGCTTGCTGGGCAACTGAGTAAAAGCGGCTCGCACCGGATTACCCACCCACTGGAACTTACCACTGGCTTTTGACGACGTATGAAACGCCCCCTCAAAACCCGTAAATACCGCCTTGGCGAGTTTAGCTAAACATTTGTTAGTCAGTCCTGGGACCGCATTTTGCTCGTGGACAATAAGAGGAATGCCTTGCATCCAAGCAGCAACGCCCCCCGGACCACTAGCAAAGCCACCTAAGCCAATCACTACATCAGGCTTGAAGGCTTTGAGTACTGTCCATGCCTGACAAATAGACTTAATAATCTTAAATGGCGCAGCTAATAAAGTCAGTATGCCGTTTTTACGCACGCCAACAACATCAATAAACTCAATCTTGTATCCCGCTTTTGGCACTAACTTAGCTTCTATACGGTCTTTGGTTCCAAGCCACAATACTTGCCAGTTGTGCCGGCTTAATTCATCGGCCACAGCTAGCCCGGGGAATACATGCCCACCTGTTCCACCTGCCATCACCAATATACGCTTAGTCATGGCTAGCTCCTGCTTTGTCGTTTAACACAACTTGCGTTTCGTCTATGGGTTCGTCAAGTACTTCGACAGGCGCTTGACTCCCTTTGGCCTTGGATTTTTTGGGTCGGCTTGTGGTGCGCTTTTTATTCAGGGCTTGGATGCCGTCGACTCGCATTTCAAAATCGATTCGGATCAAAATAGCCACCGCAATAGCCATAATAATGGTACTTGACCCGCCGTAACTAAGCAGCGGAAAAGTCAGTCCTTTAGTCGGTAAAATACCGGCGCTTGCGCCCACATTGACAGCTGTTTGTAAACTGAACCAAATACCAATTGAATAGGCCAGATATGCATCAAAAGGGCGCTCTTTCAATAACGCCAAATTACCAATTCGAAGGGCTTTTATGACAATCGCTAGCATTAACAACAATACGCAAAGTACACCAACAAACCCTAGCTCTTCAGCCAAAATCGCCATAATAAAATCATTGTATGCTTCAGGGAGGTATTCGAGCTTTTGCAAGCTGTTGCCCAAGCCTTGACCAAACAACTCTCCCCTGCCATAGGCCATCAGGGATTGGGTTAACTGGTAACCAGTGCCAAAAGGATCAGCCCAAGGATCTAAGAAAGACGTCACGCGTTTAACTCGGTATTCTTCAAATACAATTAGCAACACCACAGCCAAACTGCCTGCCACCACTAAACTAAAAAACTGCCAAAGCTTGGCACCTGCCAAAAATAGCAAACCAATAGTGGTACAAAACATCACGACCACAGTCCCTAAGTCTGGCTGCATTAGCAGTAACACTGCTAGAGCAAAAAACACCATAAGAGGTTTAATAAAGCCTTTAATATTTTCGGTCACCTCTTCATAACGTCTCACCAAGTAACCCGCCAAGTAGCAAAAGAAAAATAGCTTTGCAGGCTCGGCAACTTGCAGCGTTATGGGACCAAATGCTAACCAGCGAGTACTACCATTAATAGTTCGACCCAGCAATAACACAGCAATTAACAAACCTACCGCAAGCAAAAGCAACCAAACATTGGTCATACGCCACCAGCGCATGGGGATTTGCACCACGACCATAGCTACAATTAAGGCCATAACAAGGTAAATACTGTGACGAATAGCAATATGAAACGGGTTATTAAAAATACGCTCAGCAGCCGGCATTGAGGCTGAGGTGACAACGACAAAACCTATAGCCATTAAGCCAATCGACAATAAAATTAACCAAACATCGTAGGGTCTAAACGTATCTTGACTCACTTGCTCTTCATGCTTGAGCATAAATAGCTTTTTCAGGGAGAATTGCGATTGTTCGGCCACAGTGCTCATTATCTTAGGGCCTTAACGGCGATAGCAAACTGTTCACCCCTTTGTTGATAATTGGCGAACATGTCCAAGCTTGCACATGCTGGCGAAAGCAATACTAAATCGCCACTTTCGGCAAATTTAGCGGCTTGTGATACAGCTTGCGTTAAATCAGCAACCCGCTGGCTTTGTTTACTCAGTTTGGCAATCTTTTCACCGTCTTTGCCTAAGGTAATAAGGTGTTCAACCGATTCATCCAAACACTTGGCTAAGGGTGAGAAATCGGCATTTTTACCGTCCCCACCTGCAATCAAGATCAGCTTACCAGTGACTTTAGGTCTGAGGCCTTCGAGGGCAGCTAATGTCGCCCCGACATTGGTTGCTTTAGAATCGTTCACCCAACGTACACCATCTATTAGGGCAACGGTTTCACATCTATGGGGTAATCCACCAAATTGCTTAGCTGCGGTTTTTATGCTCTGTTGATCAACACCTACAGCCATGGCAAGTGCCGCCGCAGCTTGGATATTGAGCATATTGTGTTGCCCAGACAATAAACAATCGTCACTTTGCAAAAATACAGTTTGGTCGAGCAAAATTGTGCTGTTAGCTGAATCCCAACTAAAGCCTGTTTGACTATTCGATAAACCGAAACTGGTGGTCTTGTGCGCTTGAGCGGGCAACGCTAATTGATCGTCTCGATTCAATACCGCATGCTTAGCTTGATTAAATATTCTGAGCTTAGCCTGTCGATAATTCTCAAGGCTACCATGACGGTCTAAGTGGTCTTCACTAATATTTAGTACGGTCGCCACATCGGCACATAATGAAAAGGTAGTCTCGAGTTGAAAGCTGGATAACTCTAAAACGATGATATCGGCATCTTTTTCGAGTAGCTCTAGCGCTGGGATCCCAACATTTCCTCCCATAAACACCTTTTTACCTGCTTGTTTACACATTTCGGTAACCAAGTGAGTCACGGTTGTTTTGCCATTTGAGCCAGTAATGGCAATTACAGGTACACGATTAAAGTGCGCAAACAGCTCAATATCCCCTACTACTTTTTTGCCTGCTTTTATAGCAGCATCAATTTCGGGTGTATTTAAATCTACTCCGGGGCTGACTACAATTAGGTCTGCGGCCATTAGTCGAGCTTGGTCAAAAGGCCCCAAATAAATAGGCACCTGATAGCGCAACGACAGCTCTTCACGACTGTCCATGGCAACTACGTTCGCGCCTTTAGCTAACAAAAATTGAATGCACGACTGCCCAGATAAGCCCATGCCTATCACAATCACATTCTTGTTAGCTAACGTTAAATCCAACACAGTTCTAATCTCTACCTTAACTTCAATGTAGCTAATCCAATCAACACCAAGATCAACGAAATAATCCAAAAGCGCACAATTACCCTAGGTTCGGGCCAGCCTTTCAACTCGTAGTGGTGGTGAATGGGCGCCATTCTAAAAATACGTTTGCCCCGCAATTTAAAGGAACCGACTTGAAGAATTACCGACAAGGTCTCGGCGACAAACAAGCCTCCCATTATAAACAACACTATCTCTTGCCTGAGTAACACGGCCAAAATACCCAAGGTTCCCCCTAGCGCGAGGGAGCCTACATCTCCCATGAATACCTGCGCTGGATAAGTGTTAAACCACAAAAATCCTAGGCCTGCGCCCACCATAGCAGTGCACACGATCACTAATTCACTGGTGAGGGGAATATAGGGAATATGCAAATATGCGGAAAAGTTAATATTGCCTGTGGCATAAGCGAATATTGCAAACGCACCAGCCACTAAAATGGTAGGCACTATGGCCAAGCCGTCTAAGCCGTCAGTTAAGTTAACCGCATTACTGGTGCCAACGATAACGAAGTAAGTACTTACCATAAAGAACAAACCTAGCTGCGGCATTACATCTTTAAAGAAAGGCACAAGCAAAGCTGTTTCTGCTGGGTCTTGCTGAGCTGAATATAAATAAATAGCCACACTGACGGCCACTACAGACTGCCAAAAATACTTCCAACGAGCGATCAAGCCTTTCGAGTCTTTGCGGATCACTTTACGGTAGTCGTCGATAAACCCTATGATGCCGTAACTGATCAACACAAATAAAGTGACCCACACATAGCGATTCGACAAGTCAGCCCACAATAAGGCACTGCTGACGATAGCCGCCAAAATTAACAAGCCTCCCATAGTCGGCGTGCCCGATTTAGCTAGATGAGACTCTGGCCCGTCATCACGAATGGTTTGGCCAATTTGCAAAGCTTGCAACCAACGGATCATTTTTGGTCCAATGACAATCGCCATAGCCAAGGCGGTCAAGGTGCTTAAAATGGCCCGCAACGTCAGGTAAGAGAATACCCGAAAGCTGGGGTCAAATTGTTGTAGCCAATCGGCCAACCACATCAACATGCAATACGCTCCCTACCCCGTTCAAGCTTTCCCAAGGGGGATTCCTCCAAGGCAGCAACCACACACTCCATTTTGGCGCTTCGCGACCCTTTTACTAAAATATTGATATCGCACTGCTCAACCACCACTTGCTCATTCAAAAACTCAACCATTTGCGTGAGCTCGCTAAAATGCTTACCATTTTTACCAAACACAGCACTCGCACTCTGACTTAACACACCCAAACTATATAGTTCGTGTATCCCTTTTTCTTTGGCGTACTCACCCACTTTTTCATGGTAGTAACGCGACTTCTCACCTAGTTCAGCCATATCACCTAGTAGCAATATTTTGCGTCCCGCAAAGCTTGATAACAAATCGATAGCAGCGTTTACCGAGGCAACATTGGCGTTGTATGTGTCATCTAAAATCTTAACTTGATCAGTTAACTGCTTAACGTTGAGGCGACCCGAAACTCGAGACATTAAACGCAAACCGTCACGCACATCTTCAAGGCTGGCACCGACTTCGATAGCCAAAGAGGCGGCAACCACAGCATTACTTACATTATGCACACCGGGCACAGACAAGGTCACACCAATGCGCCCTTTAGGCGTCACTAAATCAAATTGAGCGCAACCATCAAGACCTAAAATAATATCATCAGCATAAAGGTCAGCAGTTTTTTCAGATGAAAAGGTTTGAACCTTGTTATATTTGAGCTTACCCAACCAATAATCTGCAAATTGGCTATCAGCGTTCACGACAGCTAAGCCGTCATCAGGCAAACCTTTGAATATTTCACTTTTCGCTCTAGCCACACCCAATAAGCTACCAAATCCCTCTAGGTGAGACGCCGCGGCATTGACTATAGTGGCCACATCTGGCTTGACTAAGTTAGTGGTGTAGGCGATTTCACCTAAATGGTTCGCCCCCATTTCAATAACAGCGAATTCGTGATGGCGCTCTAAACGCAACAAGGTCATGGGAACACCCAAATGATTGTTAAAGTTGCCATCAGTAGCCAATACTTTGCCTCGTCGAGACAAAATGGACGCAACCATTTCTTTTACTGTGGTTTTACCGCAACTGCCAGTAATACCAACGGTTTTTGGCGCCACCTCTGCTTTAACGGCCGCCCCCAGGGCTCCGAGCGCTAAATCAGTATCTTCAACCAAAACGCAAGGCACGCTAGTCTCTAGCTGTTTGGAAACGATGGCGGCGACTGCGCCTTTATCTATGGCCTGTTGAATAAACTTATGTCCATCAAAATTAGGGCCTTCTAGGGCTAAAAACAGGTCGCCAGCTTGAATCGTCCGCGTATCAGTACTCACTCCGGTTAACAGCAGACTCGCGTCGTACTCGCCAATAATGCGTCCATTTGCCTGCTCGGCAACCCAAGAAAGTGAAACTGGGATCATTAACCCTTCCCCTTTAACAGTTGAGAAACATACTGGCGCTCATCATACGCCAGCCTCTGATTACCTATAATTTGGTATGGTTCGTGGCCTTTACCCGCCACTAATATCATGTCTTGTGCAGCATAAGTCTGGACCGCATCTTGAATAGCCAATTTGCGATCATGTATAACCTTAATATTTTGAGCTTGCTGACACCCAGTTAAAATTTCTTGTGTAATGGACTCTGGGTCTTCGCCGCGCACATTATCGTCGGTGATAATGACATGGTCTGCCAAACGCTCAGCAATTTCACCCATCATGGCCCGCTTCCCTTGGTCTCGGTCACCGCCACAACCAAAAATGCAGACCAAACGACCTTGGCAATGTTGCTTAGCTGCCAACAAAGCCTGCTCAAGGCCATCTGGGGTGTGGGCGTAATCAACTATGATGGCGGGCTTAGTCGCCTGATTAAACAGTTCCATGCGGCCTGCCACAGGTCGCAGTTTTTGCGCAATATAGGCCAAACTTTTTAGGCTATTACCTAGGCATAGCTGGCTACCAATTGCAGCCAACACATTGAGAGCATTAAATTTACCCATTAAGCCCAACTTTAATTCGCAGTGTCCCCATGAAGTATCAAGGGATAAGTGCATGCCTCGATGGGTATAACGAATAGCCTTGGCGACACAGTATTTAGCTCCCTCAGCCTGAGTAAGGGACTCTCCCACTGTACCAAAAATCAATACTTGTACTTTAGGCGACACCTGAGACAACCAATTGGCTGCTTCAGGGTCGTTACCATTGATCACCAAAAATCTAAGCTCGGGTTGATTAAGCAGTAGTCTTTTCGCAGCGGCGTATTCGCTCATAGTGCCGTGATAATCTAAATGGTCACGACTGAGGTTAGTCATTACCGCCACATCGGTTTTGATCGCGGCAATTCGTCTTTGAGTAAGCGCATGGGACGAGGCTTCTAAGGCCACCTGAGAGGTGCCTTCGGCCACAAAATCAGCTAACAAAGCCTGCATACTAATGGGATCGGGTGTGGTATTGATGGTTTCTTGGGCTGGCGCTATACCCACACCTCGATACACCCCTGCCCCTAAAGTACCAATGGTGGCGGCTTGTTCACCCAGTAAGTGCGCTAATTGGGCAATCAATTGCACTGTCGAAGTTTTACCGTTAGTTCCGGTCACCGCAGTCACAGATAATGAGTTAGCTGGCTGCTGATAAAAATGCCCAGCCAACGAAGAAATACTTTCACGTAGCTGATAAAACTGAATAATTAGGCTAGCGCCCTCAGTTCGTTGAATACCATGCTGGCGAGGTTCGTCACACTCCACCAAGATCAGACAAGTTTCAGCCTGAATTGCTTGGGGAATATAATCTCGACCATCTTGGTTGTGGCCTTTTATGGCAATAAAGCCACAATGAGTGCTGCCATCACGACTGTCTAGCGACAAACGGCTTAACATTAGATCTGGGCAATCAATACCAAAATGCGCCAACAAAGGTTTAATGTTTTGGTCAAACGCACCAGCAAATTGATTATCTACGCTCACCATATCAACCTGCATTTGCATCTCTCCCTTTGCTGGGCAAAGTTGCTAACGAAGACACAGTTTTATCGTCAGGGGGAACATTCAATAGCTGTAGACTTGCAGACATAACCTCAGCAAATACCGGAGCCGCTGTGTGTCCAGCGTAGTAGTGTTCGCCCTTGGGTTCGTTAATCAGTATAACCACAGCCAATTGAGGGTCCGAGACAGGTGCGACACCTGAGAAGATATTAACGTATTCGTCACCGTACCCATTTGCCTCGGCTTTGCGGCTGGTGCCGGTTTTTCCTGCCACTCGATATCCCGCAATACTGGCTTTTTCTGCCGAACCGCCTTTTTTAACCACGCTTTCCATCATGGTTAACACTTGGCGCACTGCGCTCTCGCTGATCACCCTTTCTTGCTCGACGGGTTGCTGAGGCTTAATAATACTGAGAGGTTTGTTTATCCCACCGTCACCTAACACGCTATACATGCGCGCCAACTGCAAGGCAGTGACCGAAATACCATAACCAAAAGACAAAGTAGATAACTCGAAATCTGACCAACGATTTCGCTCGTTGAATATACCGTTACTCTCGCCCAATAAATTCGCGCCGCTATCACTCATCAGGCCAACATTGTAGTAAGTGTCGATTAGAAACTCTTTAGGCACAGACAAGGCTAACTTTGAGGTGCCCATATTGCTCGATTTACGGATAATTTCGGTTAAATCGATTTTTCCGTAATTCCTCGAATCACGCACAATATTGCCACCTAGGTGCATCCAGCCCGGTGACGTATCAATAATGGTATCTGAATTAGCCGACCCAAACTCTAAAGCACTCAATACTGCAAGGGGCTTAACCGCAGAGCCCGGCTCGTAAGCATCGGTCACAGCTCGGTTGCGAACTTTATGAGGTAACGCACTAGACTTGTTATTTGGATTAAACGAGGGGCTGTTGGCCATAGCCAAAATTTCACCACTTTTAACATCAACAACAACCGCAGAGCCAGACGCCGCGCGATAGTAACTGACCGCTTGTTTAATCGATTTATAGGCTATGGCTTGTATGCGCTGGTCTAGCGTTAATTGAATGTCTTGAGGCTTTTCACCTTCTTCAAATTCAAGCAATTCAACCATACGCCCTTTACCGTCACGTCTTATTTTTCGTGACCCTCGCGCCCCGGCTAACCATTTATTGTAAAGCTTCTCAATGCCTTCGATACCTTCATCGTCAACATTGGTGAAACCCACTACGTGAGCCGACACCTCGCCGCTAGGGTAATAACGTCTGGACTCGTCACGTAAATGCACACCGGGCAACTTAAGTTGCTTAACGTAATCTGCCATAGCTGGCGATACTTGGCGTTGAATATAGACAAAGGTGTCACTCGGATCGCTCACTTTATCTTGTAGTCTGACGTAATCTTGGCCAAGAATTTCAGCTAATGCACGCCATCGGGTTTGGTTAATATGTAGCGCTTTTTGCAAATCAAAATCTGGGTCTTTGGCCGCCTTTTGCTGCAATGCTTCGACATTTTTTGCGATAGCTTTTGGATCAGCCCACACGGCACGAACAGGTACACTCACCGCTAATTGCTGACCATTACGGTCGACAATTAAGCCACGATGCAAAGGATTTTCTTTTGTTCTAAGCGTGCGATTATCGCCCCTTTGAATAAGCAAATCGGGAGAAATAACCTGAATATAAACAGCCCTAATCCCTAACCCAACAAATACCAACAGGATCGCACCAATCACTACTACAAACCGCCAGTGTAGTAGCTCAGGCGAGCTATTTGGCTTAGCATGCACTCTTGATTGAGCCTTAGGCTTACGTCTATTGGTTTGGCTCATTTGACCCTCACCACAATTTCATCTTTAGACGTAGGACGATGCATATCTAACTTAGTTTTTACTAAGTTTTCTATATGGTTATGTTCGGTCAAGGCACTTTGCTCTATGACCAAATGACGCCATTCTACGTCTAACTGATCTTGTTCTTGCATTAAGCGCTCAATGGCAATAGACATCTGACGATTATGATGGGCACTCAAAATAACCAACCCCGCACTCCCTAGCACGGCTAAAAACAGCAAAACCCGCACAGGGTGGCGGGCTAAATCAGCAAGAATAAAACTGAGCAAGTTAAAGTTGGTTTGGCCATATTTCATAGCTTCTCGGCCACCCTTAATACCGAGCTTCTAGCTCGGACGTTTTGCTCCAACTCATGCTTTGAGGGTTTAATCGCTTTGCCTACCGCTTTCATGGCTTTTGTGGCATCAATTTCGGCTTGCATTATGGGTAAGCCTGCTGGCACATCTAGCCCACGGCTTTGCTCTCTGACAAAACGTTTAACTAATCTATCTTCTAATGAATGAAAACTTATCACCGCAAGCCTGCCGCCTGGGGCGAGAGTTTTAAGAGCCGCTTTGAGTCCGGTTTTAATTTCATCCAGCTCGCTATTAATGTAAATACGGATCCCTTGAAAACTACGCGTAGCAGGATGCTTAAACTTATCCTTTACCGGCACGGCCTCGTCAATCAAGTCTGCCAACTGCAAGGTAGTAGTAATGGGTGTGTTTTGACGGGTATTTACTATGGCATGAGCAATACGCTTACCAAACTTCTCTTCACCAAATTCTTTAATCACTTGCGCAATGTCTTGCTCATCGGCTTTAGCCAACCACTCAGCAGCACTGATACCTTTACTGGTATCCATACGCATATCCAAAGGCCCCTCACGCATAAAGCTAAAACCGCGCTCTGCATCATCTAGTTGCGGCGACGACACACCTAAATCCATTAGGATCCCGTCAATTTTTCCTACTAAATCCAGTGATTCAGCGACCTCTTGCAAAGCCGAAAACGGACTATGATGAATACTAAATCTAGGGTCGGCCAATAACGGTGCAGCAGCGTCAATGGCAGCGGGGTCACGGTCGATTGCGATAAGTCTGCCGTTATCCGACAATCGCTCTAAAATATGGCGAGAATGTCCGCCACGGCCGAATGTAGCATCTAAATAAATGCCATCAGGTTTAATGTCTAGGCCCGTTAAAGACTCGTCTAGCAATACAGATAAATGGCGAAAAGTAGCGGTCATTAGAGGGAAAAGTCCTGCAGTCGTTCAGTTAATTCGAAATTGGCTTCTTGTTCTGTTGCGATATCTAACTCAATTTGTTGCTGCCAAATATCAGCATTCCAAATCTCAAATTTGTTAAACTGTCCCACCAACATAATTTGTTTATCGAGTTTTGCGTGTTGACGCAGAGGGCCGCCAAGTAAAAAGCGCCCGCTTTTGTCCATTTCGCCTTCGCTGGCATAGCCAAGCAGTAAGCGCTGCATGCGTCTTTCGTGGGGATTCATACTGGATAAACGACTGAGTTTTAACTCTATTTCTTCCCATTCAGGAAGGGGGTATAGCAATAAACAGGGTTGTTGAGTATCTATGGTACACACTAGCTGCCCCTGACAATCATCCAGCAGGGCTTGACGATACTTAGTTGGTATCGTTACTCGACCTTTTGTGTCTAGATTGATTGCACTGGCGCCGCGGAACATTGCCCTACCCTTTATAAACTTTGTCGTTACTTGAATGAACTAGGATGGGTGATAATCAATAAATATAATCCCGAATGATCCACTTTATACCACTTTTACCCACGAAACACAGTTTAGGTATCTGGCGACTATCATGTCAAGGACTAAAACGGCTGTTTTATCGGGGTTTTTCGGGTATTACCACGAGTAAGAGTAGGAAGTGTATGAAATGCATACTAAAACCTCCCAGACGACGCCATTTGGCTACACTCTCAAATAAATTTGAGGTCCGACAAGTCGCCCTGAAAACCTGTCCATTTCATGCTGTAAAACGGCACGACCCTGTTTGTCTGTCCAACTTCTAACGCGCTCCGTTTTTGTTAGAATTATCTCCACTAGCATGGAGATTAACGTCGCAATAAAACGTTTTCAGTAGCATACTAAAAAGTAACCTATCTACCACCTAACCGTGCCTATGCTTACCCAAACTGATTTTGAGCGCCACTCAAGTGGCCAAATGATTGTTAAATACACACTCACCAATCGCCTTGGTATGGCGGTATCGATACTCAATTTAGGGGCTATTATTCAAAGCATCACTCTGCCTACAAAGGGTAAAAACCTAGACTTAGTATTGGGTTTTGATTCCGTGGCAGAATACGAGCAAGACCAAAGCCATTTTGGGGCGATTGCAGGCCGCTATGCTAATCGCATAAAAAACGGAAAATTTAGCCTAAAAGGTCAGGCTTATCAGGTTTCTACAAACTTGGCAGGACATTGTTTACATGGTGGGCAATTTGGATTTAATCGCTATATTTGGCAACTGGATAGCCAGCAACACAGCGACCAACCCAGTATTACGTTGAGTATGACTAGCCCAGACGATGACCAAGGCTTTCCGGGGCAATTAACCGCCAAAGTCCGTTACACTTTGTCCCAAGACAATCAGCTTAACATCGAATACTTTGCCAGCAGCGATAAAACCACAATATTCAACCCTACTCAGCACAGCTACTTTAATTTAAATGGTCACGAACATGGCTCAGTAGCCAAGCACTCATTACAGTTAATGGCCTCGCACTACACCCCAATAGACAAGACAGGGATCCCGACGGGTCAGATCGCCCCTGTGGTCGGCACCCCCTTTGATTTTACTCAGCCCCACACAATCGAGCAGGCCTTAGCTACCTCTCATCCTCAGCTTGCAATAGGCAACGGCCTAGATCACAACCTATGTTTAGACGGGTATTCGAATGCATCACACCAAGGGGTGTATGCGGGACAAGTTAGTTCGGCGGATTCAGGCCTGAGCATGCAAATATATACCTCTATGCCTGGAGTACAAGTGTTTACCGCTAATCACATTGCAGGAACCAAAGGCAAAGGTGGGACGACATATCAAGCTCATCAAGGGCTATGCATCGAAACGCAGTTTTACCCCGATGCGCCCAATCAAAAAAACTTTGATTGCCCTATTTTAGAAGCAGGTGATGAGTTTTACTCCATCACGCAATACAAGTTTAACCAAACCCTCTAGTAGCAAATTAGCATACGTAGAGCACAACGAAAAAAGCCCTCTCAAATAAATTGAGAGGGCTTCGGTTCATACCTAGCTCGGAGCAGAAGCTGCCCTCATCCTTATTGAGCTGGCTTCACCGTAAAACTGCCGGTTCTGTGTGTTGACACTGTCCATCCATCAAATTGACGATTGGATATTGCTCCGCCTCGCACAGCACCTATATGAGTCAAATCGTAACCGCCTGTATCTTCAGCGACATCTGCATTGAAATCCGACTCTGTCATAAAGAATGGAGAACGGGTATCGTCGCTATCTACTGTGCCGTCGGTATTGGTATCGCCGTCTAAGAAACCATTTAGGGCATTGCTGTCAGCCGCCAAACCGTTGCTTAGGCCGCGAATATTGTTCAGGTACCAACCTGAGGTAAAGTGATTGCGTCTTTCTGCTATCTCTCCAGTAAACTGAATACCGCCTGCATTATCAGCAAAGGCTGTATTAGCCGAAGACAAAGCCCCGCCTGCACCGTTGTAGTAAACAATACCGTCGCCATTACTGTTATTGGCTGCAATCACGCCAGCAGGAAACCCAGTTGAGCCTGTGCGTACTACCCCAAAGTTGCCATTCGGACCAGCTTCATTGGCACAGTGAACTCCGTCGATATAAGTTGGACCGGGCAAGCTAGTGTCGATTGCCGACAAGTCAGCTGCACTATCGGCTTCGAAGCATCCATTGCGGAAATTAGCAATTAGCACGTTAGCCATACGAACTTGGTCGGTATTGTCGGCAAACAAAATTCCAAACTCGTTAACACTGCTATCGCCGCCTGTACTTTGATTATCACGACCAATCAAAGAAACATTGACCAATCTAGGGTTTGAATTACCCGTTAAGGTCTCGCTGGCGTAAATCCCCGCTCGTCCAGTGCTACCATCTGTGTCGCGGTTGTGGATAACCATCAAGTCTTTTATCAAGCCGCTAAAGTCTCGATACCACACGCCATCTCGCTCAGCACCTGTGACTAATATCCAAGATAATCTAGGGTCGCCATTGACAATATGTAAGCCGTCTCGTGCAGAGTCATGAGACTGAACAAAGGTCAAACGCGTGGTTTTATCTACACCATTAAGCACTAAATTGTCTTGGTAGGTATTGGTTGCACCATCTATTGTTACCGCAACTGGCGCGCCACCTTCGGCGACTACTACGTAATCCAATGTATTAGCACCCTGCTCACCCGACAAACCGGTTAAGCCATTGTACCCGCGTAAATACAGACCACCCCATTCACCGCTGCCACTGATTTCACTGTCGTCAGAGGTAAAGCGAATTGGACGCGCACTGGTACCTTGAGCATTTAACGCAGAACCAGGCCAAACAACTAGGTGGTCGACTTGGTCTTGATTGTCGCCAAAGATACGTGTGCCAGCTTGGATACCTAAAGTTGCAAACGTAGAGGCATTCCCCACTTGTAGGCCACCTTCAAGTTCCCAGTCGATGTTACTGGTAAGCTCGGCGTCTGAACTAACCGTACCAGATATTTGACATCTATCTCGTCCAGCATTTTTATCGAGAGGCGTAACCTGAGCGCCACCTACATCTGCTGGGCAAGATGAAGCCCCCACTAATGCAGGATTAATCCCTACAACAAAACCTTCATCACTGCCTGTTGCAACTGTCCAGCCATCAAATTGAGTGTGCTCAGTAGAACCACTTCTGACTGCGCCTATATGGGTGAGGTCGTAACCACCGGTATTGCCCGCGACATCTTGATTGAACTCGGTGTCACTCATAAAGAAAGGTGACCGCGTGTCACTGGCATCGACTACATTGTCGGCATTGGTGTCACCGTCTAAAAAGGCATTAAGAGAAGTAGAATCGGCCACTAAACCGTTGGCAATACCACCTATGTTATTCAGATACCAACTTGAGGTGAAGTTATTGCTTCTGTCGGCAATTTCGCCTGTGAAAGTCACACCATTTACCGCGCCGTTGTAATACACAATCCCGTCACCGTTAATGCTGTTGTTGCTCGCAATCACTCCCTCAGGGAAGCCCACACTACCTTGACGGACCATACCAAATTGACCGTTTGGCCCTGCTTCGTTGGCACAGTGCACCCCATCAATATAAGTTGGCCCAGGCACGCTAACGTCTATGCCAGATAAGTCGGCTGCACTATCGGCTTCAAAGCAGCCATTTCTGAAGTTTGTAATCAACACGTTGGCCATGCGCACTTGATCAGTGTTATCGGCGAATAAAATACCAAATTCGTTGGCGTCTGCTGCCCCCGCCACACTGCTATTGTCGCGCCCGACTAAGGTCACATTGACTAATCTTGGGTTAGAGTTGCCGGCAACCGTTTCACTCGCATAAATACCAGCACGGCCCGAACTACCATCGGCATCACGATTATGGATCACCATTAAGTCTTTTACTAAGCCAGTAAAATCTCGATACCACAGCCCATCTCGCTGGGCACCTGTAGCAAGTATCCAAGACAACCTTGGGTCTCCATTGCGGATTTGCAAACCGTCTCTGGCAGAATTATGAGACTGCACAAAACTCAACCGCGTACTGCTGTCTACGCCATTTAATACTAAGTTGTCTTGGTAATTCGCGGTGGTACCATCAATTTCTACACTCACTGGCGCGCCACCTTCGGCAACCACCACATAGTCAAGGCGGTTTTCGCCTTGCGTACCTGTTAAGTTAGGCAACCCATTATAACCCCGTAAAAACAATCCTCCCCATTCTGCGCTGCCTTCAACTCCAGCATCGTCAGATAAGAAATGAATAGGTGAGGCTTTAGTACCATCTGCTTGCATAGCAGAGCCTGGCCAAACTACTATATGATCGTTGCCCGACCCTCTAACCTGAGTACCAGCATTAACCGTTAGCGTGACTTGAGAGGTATCGCCGCCAATATAGAAAGCATTATTTAAATACCAGGTTTTGTCTGCACTAAGGGTTGCATCTTGGAGTAGTCGGCCACCAATTTCGCAAATGTCGTTGCCTAAATCTGTCGCGATTAAGTTGCCAACTGCAGGGCAGCTATTAGTGGTTGGCGCTGGAGGCTGACCACCTGAGTATATAGGGTCCGTTTGACCGACTTCGCTATCACTGCCACAGGCAGCTAGCACAGCTACGGCTATACTGGTTAGGGCCAAACGTTTTACTCTATGGGTAGCGTTTATTGCTAAACCTGAAATTGATGTTTGCATGATCTTACTCGCTTGCTAATTGATGGAAGTACTGCGTAAGAGCCAAGGTATTTATGCTCAGGTTCAAAATGCTCGGAATATTTTTAGTTTTATTTCTTAAGTCATTAAAAATCAATAACTTAAAATTAAATTTAGATAAAATGAACCTTTTACTCTGGAACTAAGCTCTCACTTGTAAAACCACTTATTACATGGGACAACGAGGAACACACTAGATGCAGCAAGCCTCAACATCGGAGCAAGAAAGGCGTAATGATATTGACGTCATACTGCTCAAACAAATTGCCCAAGATCGCAATAGCCAAGCCATGCAGACCCTGTTCAACAGTTATCGCGCTAGGCTAGTGCCATTTTTAAGACGCATGACCCGAGATGAAACTATCATCGAAGAAACCTATAACGATGTGATGCTCACCTTGTGGAATAAAGCCGACCAATTCAAAGGCAACGCAAAAGTGTCGAGTTGGATATTCTCTATCGCTTACCGCATGTGTTTAAAGTTAATTAAACGACAACAACTCAGAGACAAGCTTCTCGATAGCTTTTCGTTTTTTAAGCTAGTAGAAGATCAAGAGGAACCCGAAATGAACGACAGTCCAGAAGCAGACTTACTGAATACTGCTATCGCTAAACTCCCCGCAAAACAGAGGTTAGTCGTTGAGCTTAGTTATTTTCAGGGCTGTTCTATTCAAGAGATTAGTGACATTGCCCAATGTCCATTAAATACAGTAAAAACACGCCTTCATCATGCCAGATTAAAGCTGCGCGAATATATGGATGAGGCTAAACTTGGTGGAGACTATTATGAAGTATAATCAAACCCAAATTGAACAAGAAAGCCAAGTATTAGATTACCTAAACGGACACTTGAACGATCAACAAAAACAAGATTTTGAGCAGCAACTCACTCAAAATCCAGATTTAGCGGCGCAATTAAAGGAGTCTCAAGGCTGGCAAGAACGTATCTTAGCTTCGTCAGAGTCACTTGAAGAGCAGCCTTTACCTGACTTTCGACAGTTTGAGCACAAACTTAAAAAGAAAAAAAGTCGGCTACCTATGGGATTATCGGTGGCAGCAGCCTTAGGCGTAGTAGCTGTGCTAAGCGTCAATCAATTACCTGTGGTCAATAACGAGTTTGAGACGTTGACCGACTCGACTCAAACCTCAGAACTAAGTAAGCTCCAAATCGTATTTACGTCTGGCGTTGACGCTGAGCAGTTTATTCAGGACTATCAACTAGACGTAATGCAAAGTTACGACAATGGCAATATTATCGATGTGGGCCTCAATCCTCAGGTTGCCGCACAATTTGCCCAACTTTCAGCGGATCAGCGCACATTGCTGGTTAAACAAATAGGTGAATCGAAATGAAAAAGTACCGCTCCCGTCAAACAGCAAAAAAGAGCGGCGTTACCTTACTATCTGTACTTTTAAGCCTATTTATATTGCAAGGCTGTGCATCTGACGACTTACAACCCGATTCATTGGCAAGTATATCGAATCAAGTTGACCACAGAATTGCGGTGGGAGAATTGCAGCAACCCATAATGCTAGTGATCAACGATCCTAGAGGTATTCGCAAACAGTTTGGGGCGTCTGGGCCTGGCTATTACAACCAAATTAATTATGCCAAAGATCCATTACTTGCCAGAGTCAGCAAAGGTATTTTAGATGATTACGGGCTCAAGCCCGCCAGCCAATGGCCACTGCGCAGCTTAGGCGTGCACTGTATCGTCATTGAAAAACCACCCTTGGCGATTTTAACCCAATTATCGGCAGACCAGCGGATTTCGTGGATCCAAGATTTTAATAGCTTTGATACGCAAATTTCATCTGAGACAAAGGCACAAAAACCCACAGTCATGTCGCCAAGAGTCACATTGCCCAACCAAGGTCATGGCTTAGATATAGTGATCATAGATACAGGAGCAGATATACATCATCCAGCATTTGACCATGCCAAGGTGACATACAAAAACTTTGTTTTTGGCAAAAGTAACGGCAAAGAAGAACGCCACGGCACTGCGGTTACCGGCTTATTAGGGGCCAAGGTCGCATCTCAAACAACAAATTATAATGACTCAGCCCTAAACCCTGAGCTTAACACTCAAATCAATATGCAGGGCTTGTCGAATCAAGCCGACCTCCATCACTATAGAGGGTGCTGGCAATTGGAAAATGGCAAGGGTAAATGCTCGACCTTGACGTTAGCTCTGGCTTTGGATGCAGCCGTGTCGATCAATCCGGATATCATCAACTTAAGCTTGTCTGGCCCCAAAGACCGAGTGCTAGACGCCTTGATCGACAAGCTTATCGAAAACGGCAGCATAGTGGTTTCGGCCCACGACAATAACCGCCAAGCGGACAACCGTTTTCCTATTGGACAGGCTGGCGTGATATACGCCTACGGAACCTCTGATAGCCTACCAATAAATCTGCCGGATAATACCTTCATGGCAGCCTCAACTGCGGTTTCTTTGTCACCTTCAGGTTTGTATGACGTGTTCACTGGACACTCAATTGCCACCCCTCAGGTGACGGCGATTACCGCAAGTTTGTTGGCAGATGATCCGTCAATCGAAAAAAATACAATCGTCAAACGCATCGAACAATGGTTAACTAGGTCTACCGCACTCAATTAACCTTTGTCTTTCATGATCTGTATTCGAAAACGTGTTTACACCATTTTGCTTTTTTTATGTATTGCGACTGCGACAAGGCACGCCAGCGCGCAAATTTTGCCTAGCGTTATACTTAAAGCCTCATCCAATGGCATTTACAATGGGATTAGTGAAACCGGAGATAATCCCAGTATCGGCGTAAATATTGATTCATCACTAAGCCCCAATTGGACGATAGGCGTGCAATTAGAGTACGCAAAAGCAAGCCACAGTAGGCAGAGACATAGCTTATCGGCCATCTACATTGGCTATGACTATCAATTATCGAGCAACTGGTTAGCCAGCACAACATTGAGCTACAGGCACTTTATCGACGCAGACATAGACTGGGCATACACTGAATGGCAAGGCCAACTTTCGCATATAAATGGCTGGTCGGCCTCTGTATTACACTCAGGAAATTACTACAGAATTGGCAAAGCCGCCAATCGCTTCGTGCTAAGAAAACAACAAGATTTACCCCAGCAGTTTTACTGGCGATCCGAACTCGCCCATACCCAAATTTCATCGTTATTTAACTATCAAGACGCAAGCCTAACCTTTGGAAAACGCTTCAACCGCCTCAACCTTGAAGTTGGCTATCACTGGAACAGCGAAAAAATTGCCACTAGCCGTATCGGTCAAATCGCCTCCCCCAAATGGCTATTTAGCATGACCTACTTAGCATTTTAACGAACTAAGAAGCAGTGGATAGGGGATAGGGGATAGTAGATAGGAGCAAGTAAAAGCAAAAGCAGGAAAAGACTAAGAGCAAAAGCCAAGATATCGAACCACAGAGGACACTGAGTTCATAGAGGAAAGCAAACAAGGGCAGTATGAAAACAGTAAATAGGAGCTAGGAGATAGTGGATAGATAAGAGCAGTAAAAGCAACGGCAGCAACACCCCCACCCTCGTCATCCCAACAATGAAAGACCAACTAACTCTACCCTCGTCATTCCAGAAGTCTTTTGATCTGGAATCCAAAGGCTCAAGCAGTAAATAGTAGCTAGTAAATAGCGACAAGAAAAAGCAAAAGCTCAGATGTTGAACCACAGAGGACACTGAGTTCACAGAGAAAAACAAACAAGGGCAGTATGAAATCAGTAAATAGTAGCTAGGAGATAGATAAGAGCAGTAAAAGCAACGGCAGCAACACCCCCACCCTGGTCATTCCAGCAGTGAAAGACCAACTAACTCTATCGTCGTCATTCCAGAAGTCTTTTTATCTGGAATCCAAAGGCTCAAGCAGTAAATAGTAGCTAGTAAATAGTGCCAAGAAAAAGCAAAAGCTAAGATGTTGAACCACAGAGGGCACTGAGCTCACAGAGAAAAGCAAACAAGGGCAGTATGAAAACAGTAAATAGGAGCTAGGAGATAGTGGATAGATAAGAGCAGTAAAAGCAACGGCAGCAACACCCCCACCCTCGTCATCCCAGCAATGAAAGACCAACTAACTCTACCCTCGTCATTCCAGAAGTCTTTTGATCTGGAATCCAAAGGCTCAAGCAGTAAATAGTAGCTAGTAAATAGTGGCAGAGAGAGAAGAGACAAACACGCTTCCTTCTTGTCATTGTCAACAAGAATCTGAGAAACAATCTGCTCAGCAGGCCAGAAAAGTCCTAAGTATCGGAACCTCGAGAAACTGAAAAATTACGGGCAGTTAGCGGCGGGGTTAGCCCACAGCTCAAAATCGTCCCTGTGCAAGCCCATTAAAACAGACACATCCAGCCAGATAAAATCCAAAAACTGGAAAATTAAAAATAGGCATAAAAAACCTCTCAAGACATGGTAATTCAAGGCAAAGTTAATAGGATATTAAAATTTAAAGAAAGGCGAGGAAATGGTCCGTCATAATCGACTTTTTTCTACAGCCTCGTTATTGCTCAAGTTCAGAGTATTGTGCTTACTTAAAGGTTTAACTATACTTTGTACCAAATAAAGTACAATAAAAGGTATCTTCATGAGTAGACTTCATTTTGATCAAGACATTCAACCGCTTTCAGATTTTAGAGCTGGAGCTGCATCATTTATACGCCAGGTTAATGAAACCAGAAGACCTATTGTAATCACTCAACGAGGCAAAGGCGTTGCCGTTGTGCTAGATGTTGCAGAGTATGAATCTATGCAAGAAAAAATAGAGTTACTTGAAGAAATCCAAAAAGCTGAAGCTCAACTTTCAGCAGGACTAGGTATTTCTAACTCTGATGCACGAGCACAAGTATTAAAGAATATTAAACCTTGAAAGTAGTCTGGTCTCCATTAGCAATTGAAAAATTAGAAGCAATAGCTAAGTTTATTGCTCTTGATAAGCATATGGCGGCTGAGAAATGGGTTAATGATATTTTCGACCGAGCAGATTTATTAGGCTCTCAGCCTGAATCAGGGAGACAGGTTCCAGAGATGTTAGATTCAAGCTATCGTGAGGTTATATTTGGCAATTATCGAATAATTTATAAAGTTGGCAATGAGGTTAAAATACTAACTTTACGTAATTGTCGCCAATTGCTTAACATCAGCGATCTTGAGTTGTAACAAAGCAGCAAAAGCGGCATTCTCGATAGCAACTGTTAACTGATTCAGGGACACAAATGACCGTCCAATTGAGGAAAGTTCAAGAAGAGGAAAAACCTGTATTAATTTCGTTATTCAATTATTACATGTACGAGTTTTCAGATTTGACAAAAAGTAAGCTACAAGTAAACGGTAGCTACTTAAAGGATACCGAGCTGATTGATCGATATTGGATTAAGGCTAATCACTATCCGTACTTTATAGTTGCTGATGGAGACTTAGCTGGATTTGTATTCATTAGACAATACCCCTCGGAAGATTGTGTTTTTGATATTGATCAGTTTTTTGTCTTAAAAAGATTTGCTCGTTTAGGAATTGGAAGTGTTGCTTTTAAGATCTCTCTGTTCTGCACAACTAAATCAGGACACTTTTCTTAAGGAACTTTGCTCATATTCTACTGGTGATAAATCACCATTAGC
>CANMKA010000024.1 GCA_947498355.1 uncultured Paraglaciecola sp.
CGTAGACGAGGCGTGGCTCGGAGGGCTGTAAAATTAAATTCGTGGGGATCCCTCAGGGTCAGAGTTGTTGATTTTTAATTTTACCCTACTATATTAACGTAAGTCCTAAACTTTGGTGTTTTCTCCCAGAAAATGGTTCGTCTACCTCGGTTGAGTTTTCCTGATAATATTTGACCTCGATAGGGTATCAATTTAGTCAGCAAGCTGTCTATTCTAGGCAATGCTAAAATCTGCGAATGGCGTATAATTGCGCATCCAGCGCACTAAGTTTAAGGTTAATCTACTCTCAATATGAATACTCCCACTTTTGTTAATGCTGCCCTTGCCGCTTTGTGTCTAACTGTGGCTTTAAGCAGTTGTTCGTCGTCATCAGACGCGGTTAACTCCGCTGACCCTCAGCCTAGCCAATCGCCTAATGTGTTGTTGATTATGGTTGATGATTACCGTATCGCTATGGGAGCTATGGGTGACGACAGAGCCATTACGCCAAATCTCGACAAACTTGCCGCTGAAGGGACCTTGTTTACCCGAGCATATGCCAATGTACCAGTATGTGGGGCGTCTCGAGCGAGTATGATGACCAGTGTTTACCCACATAAAGACAGGTTCATTGATTATCTGGCGAATGCCGAGCGAGAAGTGCCTGAGGCTATGACATTAGGCCAGCTATTTAAAAATTCTGGGTATTACACAGTCTCGAACGGCAAGGTTTTTCACAGCCGCAAAGACTCTGACGAAGAAAGCTGGAGCGAGCCTGCATGGGAGCCCAAAGCGAAAGGCCCTGCGTATTTTAGTGAAGATTCAAAAAATTATGTGAAGCCTACGAAACGTTTTGGTAACAAAGGCCCTTGGTACGAAGCCGCCGAGCAACCTGATGAAGTCTATTACGACGGACAGGTGAAGCAAAAAACCGTTAGTGATTTAACCCGCTTGGCGAAACAAGACCAACCATTTTTTGTTGCTGCCGGCTTCCGCCGACCGCATTTACCCTTTAATGCGCCACAAAAGTATTTCGACTTGTATAAAGACACAGACTTTCAACCCTCACATTTAAGAGATAAACCTATCAATGCACCCGAGTCCCTCAAAGGGTCGGGTGAAATACACGTTTATCACTTCAAAAATAAACCTTACAATTCAGATGAATTTCATCGTTTGTCGCTGCTTGGCTATTATGCTGCGGTGAGTTTTATTGATCAGCAAGTGGGTGACTTACTTGCTACTCTCGATGAATTAGGGGTAAGAGACAACACTATAGTTGTGCTAGCCAGTGACCATGGTTTTAACCTTGGTGAACATAACTTTTGGGGCAAGCACAACATGCTTAACAAAGCCTTGCAAATTCCTCTAATAATTGATGCCCCTAACACGCAATCAGCCCAAAAAACCGATGCCCTTGTGAGTTTAGTGGATATTTTCCCTACTTTGGTTGAATTGGCGGGCCTTGATGCCCCTGCCGCTTTAGAGCAACAGCTAGTAGGCAAAAGCATGGCACCTCTTTTAAGTAATCCTGATGCTGAGCACAAAGCCTATGTATATTCGCGCTTTAAGCAGGGGGATACCTTAATTAGCCATGACCTAATTTACACCGAGTACTTAACGGAATCAGGTCAAAAAGAAGCCATGTTGTTCAATTTAACCCTAGATCCCGAAGAAACCATTAACGTAGTCGCAGAGCCTCAATATCAAGTAGATATTCAACGTATGTCTGCGCAGTTGGCGAAAATCACTAAGCAGAGTCAAGGGTATTTACCCTAGGCTAAAGCACAATAAAAACGAATAAAATTAGGAATTGAAATGATACCTTTTCATTCATCTTTTGCAGGCAGAGTCTTGCTAATATTGGGTTTAGGCCTAACCATGCTTGGATGCAGTAAAACACCAAAAACTAGCTCGGCAGTGTCGGCCAGCGAGGCCCAGCCTAGCCAACAACCCACTGGCTTACCGAATATTATTTTTTACCTAGCCGACGACCAAGACATAACAGATTATGGGGTGTATGGCAATGAAAAAGTGCATACGCCAGCCGTAGACAGGTTAGCCAAAGAGGGCATGCTGTTTAAACACGCTTTTACCGCCCAAGCCATTTGTGCGCCTAGTCGTACCCAGTTGTTTACGGGAAAGTATCCTTTAAAAAATGGTGCATTTGCCAATCACACACCGACTCGTCCAGAGGTTAAATCTGTTACTAAGCAAATGCGTGAACTCGGCTATCAAGTGGTACTTGCGGGCAAAAGTCATGTAAAGCCTGCCAGTGTGTACGATTGGGATCAAGAATGGGAGCCAGTGCCAAAAGAGGGCGTGCCTCGAGACTATATACCTCTAGCCGACATTGAAAATTATTTCAAAACCGCGACTCAGCCTTTTGTGATGTTTATTACTTCTAAGTATCCTCATGGGAAATATTTCGACGTGAAAAACCCAGACGCGAATACCTTGAAGTTTCATCCCTTCGACGCGCACTTAAAAAACGATCCTGCCTACATTAAGAAAAAAGCCGGATACTACCGCAGCATTCAAGAAGACAATACTCAACTAGAGCGGGTTTTGGATATGGTCGATACCTTGTTATCAGACAATACCTTATTTATCTACAGTGCCGATCATGGTGTGTCGGGTAAGTTTTCGGTGAAAGACATAGGTTTAAACGTACCCTTTGTGGCACGTTGGCCAAACGTGATTAAAGCGGGTTCTTTTTCTGAACAGCTAGTGCATTATACAGATGTACTGCCAACCTTTATCGACATCGCCAAAGGTACACCCTCGTCAGACATAGACGGCAAGAGTTTTTTACCTATTCTTCAAGGACAAGACCAAGCTATTCATGAATATGTGTACGGGGTAAGAACCAATCAAAATATCATTAACGCACGTATTTTTCCGTCGCGCATGATCCGCGACACTCGTTATAAATACATTCGTAATTTCAATGCCTTAGAAGTATTGGAGCAAAACTTAGGGGACAACCCCAACATCAACGCATTTTTACGTTTAGGCGCGTTGAGGCATAAAAATGAAGCCTTCGAAGAATTGTACGATTTACACAATGACCCATTCGAACAAAATAACTTAATAGCCGATGCCTCTTTGCATCAAGTAACTAAACGCTTGCGTAGCCAGCTTTTTGCATGGATGAAGACCCAAGGCGACTTTCTGACGGAAGAGTTGGGTAATGTGAAAATCATTACTGCACCCGCGTTTAAGTTAGATCAAAATAAGCCACCGCGCAGAATGAGCGTACCTGAGGAGCTGCAAAACACCTTAAAACCAGAAGATTATTACATCATAGAACATTGGTAATGGGTTAAGTGGGCGCTGAGCTTACTTGGTGCCCACCTTTTTGCTTTGGCGTGAGTTATGTATTGATAGTTGATTCAGCTACTTAACGGATTCGAGTCCGCGATGAATTTACGCTGTGGAGCCTGAATTGCGACGATAACAAAGCTGAAATGTTAAGTACAAAAACAACTATAAAATTTATGCCCAACCTCATTCAGGTTTATTGCATTACTTACTACTTAAGGGGGTAAACGTGCCATTTACGCCAATACATATGGGCCCCGGAATATTTTTAAAAGGCATATTACAAGGCAGTTTCAGCTTAATGGTTTTCGGCTGGACCCAAATTGTTATGGATATACAGCCCCTTATTGTTCTTCTTTCTGGAGAGGGTCACTTGCATGGCTTCTCACACACATATATTGGCGCGACACTACTAGCAGTGTTTTCAGCCATTACAGGAAAGTATTTATCACAATTTGGTCTGTGGGTACTTAAAATTGAGAACTCTATTTATACCCCTATTCAATGGTGGGTTGTTTTTTTGAGTGCATTTATTGGTAGTTTCAGTCACGTTTTTCTCGATAGCATCATGCATTCAGATGTTCAGCCAATTTATCCTTTTACTCTCGCTAATCCTCTTTTGGAAATCATACCGGTTGCTGTACTCCATAAGCTCTGTATGTACTCGGGGCTGATTGGGGCGGCTATTTACTATTTCATTCAGTGGCGAAATAAACGTACTTAACAAGGTACGAATTGGCTCGCACTGGTCAATTCTTTAGACAGCTTGGTGTTAACATGGGTATCCTTGGGATTAATTCTTAATAGGTTGTTCTATTTATGCTTGCCATTCTTGCGCCGTTTATTGCTCTTTCTATTATTGTCTTGGTGTTGTATTTCAGCCATTGGTGGTTGTTAGCTCGCCACCCTCATCTAGACAGTAGTGACAAGCTGCCTAGGCATTTGGTGATGATTGCATTGGTGTTGGTGGGGGTGATTGCCTTTGTTTTGGCTTTGCCTGTGTCTGACAGCTCGCGAAATCAGATTATCGCTTTGTTGGGTATTTTGATTTCGGGTACCTTGGCGTTCTCTTCTGCATCGTTAATGTCGAATTTTATGGCGGGGATTGTACTTAGGATCAATCGGCCGTTTCGGATTGGCGATTTTGTTAAGGTTGATGGTTACACTGGGCGTGTGTCGTCTATGTCTTTGCTAGATACCGAAATTCAAACCGAGTCCCGAGAGCTGGTGTCGTTCGCTAACAACTATGTGTTGACCAACCCTGTGGTAGTGGTGCGTTCGTCGGGAACCATAGTGTCGGTTGAGCTGAGTTTGGGTTACGACGTGCACCACAGCGAGGTAGAACAGGTTCTATTGCGTGCTGTGGAGCGAGTAGAATTGGCCGACGGTTTTGTACAAGTGACGAGTTTAGGGGATTTTGCGGTGAGCTACCGTGTGGCGGGTTTGCTGACAGACGTGAAGAGCTTGCTTAGTGCGCGCTCACATTTGCATAAGGCCGTGCTAGACGAGCTACATAATGCCGATATCGAGATTGTTTCGCCGAAGTTTGTTAATTCAAAAGCCCTTGACCCAGATCAACGATTTCTGGCAAAAAGTACTGTGCCCGCCGAGCAAGTGACAGAGGCTTCTCCTGAAGATCTGGTATTTGATAAGGCTGAACACGCGGAGCAATTTGAATTAGCAAAAGCGGCGCTCGAAACTCAGTTAGAACAAATAGAACACGCCATTAAAAACAGTGATGGCCCTAACAAAGAGCAATTGCTTGCGCAAAGAGACAGCCTAGCACAACAACTAGAGGCACTATTGCAGCGCCATAAAGTTGAAGTGTCTAGTCTGTAAGCGAGTCCTTTAGTTGGTTGCTTGTTAGCCTAATGTTTGCCTGTTAATTTGCTACAGGTTTACCTTCGGGTGTCAGCTCTACTATTTTGTCGAACATAGGTTGTAAGCTGGGTAAAACTGTTGCCTTGTCACCTACTACTAGGGTGATCATGTCGTCGATGCGCACGTGCTTAGCCGCTAATGCGTCTAGTTCAGTTTTGCTGATGGCGTCGAGTATTTGATTGCGGGTTTCAACAAACGACGGGTCTAGGTCGTAGGTCATAATTTCAGACAAGAACCCCAGCTTTTGTCTAGGCGTTTCGTAGCTTCTTGCGTCTTTTTGGCCAATGGCATTTTTAACAAATGTAAGCTCTTGGTCTGTTAGGCCCTCTTTGGCAAAGGTCGCCATTTCTTGTCTAAATTGCACAATCGAGTCGGCTGTAGTGTCGGCTCTTACTCCAGCCTTTGCGATATAGGCGCCACTGAACTCATTGCCAGAAAAGTACGAACGTGCGCCATAGGTGTACCCTTTATCTTCTCGTAAATTAAGATTAATACGGCTATTAAAGGCGCCACCTAAGTTATAATTCATGAGTGACGCGCGGTAGTATTCGCCAGTGGCGTCATAGGTTAACGCCCGTTTGCCTATGCGAATTTCTGACTGAGCGGCTGCGGGTTTGTCGATAAAGTACAAAGTGCCTGCTTTTAGCTCTGGGAAGGGTTTAATAGTTGGCATAGGGCTATGTTTACCTTGCCATGATGCTAGGGGTTTAAGGGCTAAATTGATGGCTTTTTCGGGTAAATCGCTAACCAAAATTAAGTCGGCTTGTTGGGGGCCAAAATGGCTTTGGTAAAAGGTTTTTACGTCTTCTATAGTTAACCTCGAAACTGTTGTTATGGTGCCCGAGTTGGCGTTCGCGAAGCTATTGTCTGCACCAAACAAGAGTGTTTGAAAGACGTTGCTGGCCGTCACACTGGCGTCTTTTTTGGCGTGCTTCAGCCCTTCAATTTGTTGCTTTTGCAAACGCGTAAAGTCTTGCTCAGAAAATTTAGGCCGAGATAGCTTTTCTAAGGCGATGGCTAAGGTTGCATCTAGGTTCTTGGTTAGGGTGCGAATGCTAACAGTCGTGAATTTATCACCGGCACTAAAGCTCACACTCGAGCCTAGTTTTTGTAGTTGATTCGATAAATCTTCAGCACTTGAATCTAGGGTAGCCTCGTTAAGCATAGCCGCAGTCAGTGATGCTAAACCCAGTTTGTCTAGAGGCTCGCGGGTTTGCCCAGCTGGAATGCGCAAGCTGATGGTGGTGGTGGGAACTTCATCATTTGTGGTGCCCAATACACGAATACCCGAGCTTAACTGGGTGCGGTATATATCCGGTACGCTAATACTTGGGTTTTTACCCGAAGGTGGAATAACCGAGCGGTCAAAATCCGAGGTGCCTGGGCGTAAAGCTAGCTCAGTTGACTCAGTAGATTCGGGGATAGTGCGCGGCACTCTTTGCCAAGTATCTGGTTTGGCTATCATGGCTTTTTGGCCTTTTGGCACTATGCTCATGATCACGCCATGCTGGTTCTTGATGTAAGTTCGGTAGACCCGCATTACGTCGGCTTTAGTTACTTTTTCGTATCTAGTTACATCGTCGTTTATGCCATTAGGGTTGTTTCTGAAGGTTTCGTACGACGCCAACTGACTAACCTTACCGCTTACGCTTTCTAAACCGTATATCATGCCCGATACTATGCTGGCTTTAACACGCGCTAAATCGTCATCTTCTGCCCCGCCGCGTTGTTCAAACTCTTCGAGTGAATCTCGAGCAATTTGTTCGAGTTCGGCCAGAGATGTGCCAGGAGTGGGTAGTGCATATAAACTAAACTGGCAGCTTAGTTCGCCGCAACCATGGCCCGCTGAGGCTTGCACTGCTTTGCCATTTTTCACCATATTTTTATATAACAAAGAGGTTTTTCCGCCGCCCAGTATCGACATAAGCACATCGAGAGGGGCTTCATCTGGATGATTCAGATGTACAGTGGGGTAGGCCATATAGATTAATGGTAACGACACATTGTCTTCCATCGATATATATCTATCTTCTGGCAGGGTCACGTCAGTATATTCTGGCGCTTCGACTGCTGGGCCTCGAGGGATCCCGCCAAAATACTTGTTAATCCAAGCTAAGGTTTGCTGTTCATCAAGGTCCCCGCCTATGGTGAGTGTGGCGTTATTAGGCCCGTACCAGCGTAAGAAAAATCGTTTTAAATCATTCAGTGTGGCGCGATTTAGATCCTCGATATAGCCTATGGTTTGCCACGAATAAGGGTGACCTTCTGGGTAAAGGGCTTCGTTTACACGCTCACGAAGTAAGCCATAAGGACGGTTGTCGTAGTTTTGACCTCGTTCGTTTTTAACGGTTTCGCGTTGGTTTTCAAACTTTTCTGGGGTAACCGCATCCAAGAAAAAGCCCATGCGGTCGGCTTCTAACCAGAGCATACGCTCTAATTGATTTGACGGTACGGTTTCGTAATAGTTAGTACGATCGGTATTGGTGGTGCCGTTTAAGGTGCCGCCTGCTTCGGTGATAATCGAAAAGTGCTGCTCGTCGGCGACATTTTCTGAACCCTGAAACATCATATGCTCAAAAAAGTGAGCAAACCCAGATTTACCGACCTCTTCTCGTGCCGAACCCACGTGGTAGGTTACATCTACGTGCACTAAAGGGTCCGATTTGTCTGGGTGAATTACTATGGTTAAGCCATTGTCTAAACGATATTTATTAAAGGGGATGACTAATTCGTCGCCCTGCTTAGTTACACTGGTTAACTTAGTAATGCCAGCAGGCAATACGATAGGGGCACTTACCGAATTATTTTTAGAGGAGGGTTCTATGCTTGAGCATCCAGCTAAAGCAAGTAAACCTAAAACACCGATACTGACTAACAAAGGTTTCTTCATAAACACATACATTCCTGATCTAGGTATACAGATTGAGAATATTAAAGCGCATTTGTTCCCTTATGTCCGTGAAAATTAAATATTTCTTTTGAACTAGGTCGCCAATGCTTTGCACTCATTTGGTGATAGTTTAGAATCAGCACAATTTTTAAACTTGTAGTGATTGTATTGGCAGTGTTTTCGATAATTTTAGGTGTGCTCTCAACGTGTGTTTATTTTATTAACACGATCTTTTGGTTTATTCCCATTTTGGTTTGTTCTTTTTTGAAGTTGCTGCCAATAACAATATGGCAAACCTTCATGTCTTATTTGCTCGACGGCTTTGCCACTATGTGGATAAGTGTGAATACCCTTAACCAAAATATCTTCAGTCGCACTAAATTTGAGACGACTGGCCTAGAAGGGTTTAGTAAAAAAGATTGGTACTTAGTGATTTCTAACCATAGGTCTTGGGTCGATATTCTGGTGTTGCAACGGGTGTTCAATCGCAAAATACCGTTTCTTAAGTTCTTTTTGAAAAAAGAGCTCATTTGGGTGCCCTTTTTAGGTATCGCTTGGTGGGCCTTAGACTTCCCGTTTATGCACAGGTACAGCAAGGCTATGATTGCCAAGCGTCCAGATTTGAAAGGCAAAGACTTAGAAAATACTAAAAAGGCCTGCGAAAAATTTAAATCCAAGCCTGTTAGTATTATGAACTTTGTTGAAGGAACACGTTTAACGCCAGAAAAGCACGCACGTCAGTCGTCGGCCTTTCAACACTTACTTAAGCCCAAAGCAGGCGGTATCGCTTTTGTACTGGGGGCTATGGGTGAGCAGCTACACAAGTTACTCGATGTCACAATTCATTATCCTGAAGGGACCCCGACTTTTTGGGATTTTGCCTGTGGTAAGGTAGGTAAAGTACAGGTACTGGTTAAAGTGCAATCAATAGAAGCATTACTAAATAGCGATGCATACAGTGCTGACTACTTTGATGATCCGGCCCAGCGGGTTAAGTTTCAGCGTTGGCTAACCGAATTGTGGCAGCAAAAAGATCAAGACATAGAAGTACTTATCTCAAAATAGCCTACTACCAGTAAGGATCGACATTAATGGAACACACCAATCTGATTCAAGACTATTTGCTTAACGGGCTAAACGCCATAGGCCTGAGCGTGACCGCGCAAAGTCTAATTTTTCAGTTGTCGGCTTTACTGATTATTTTGCTGGTGGCTTGGGTCAGTTTAAAATTGTCGGTGATTTTGTTTAATGGCCGAATGGCATCTTTTATCTTAAAGAGCCAAAACAAATTTGATGACTTACTACATAAATATAAGTTTTTTAAACGTTGTGGTCATTTTTTACCTGCGATCACGCTGTATTTACTTAGCCCTTTGCTAATTGAAGAGCAGGGCTTACTGGCTTTTTTACAAAAATCGGCTGTGGTTTATGTACTGATAGTGTCGGTATTGGTATTCAGTGCCTTGCTTAACACCATAGAAGCCTCGTATAACGCCTCTAATTTAGCCAAAAAAGCACCTATCACAGGCTTTATCCAAGTAGGCAAGTTGTTTTTTGTGATTGTGGTTGGCTTGATGATTGTATCGAATTTACTCGATAAATCGCCTTTGTTACTGCTGTCTGGCTTAGGTGCAGTGACTGCCATTTTACTCTTGTTATTCCGAGACACTATTTTAGGCTTTGTGGCAGGCATTCAGATTGCTGCTAACCGTATGGTAAACACAGGTGACTGGATTGAAATGCCAAAATACGGTGCAGACGGCGACGTGCTGCAAGTAGGGTTAACCACAGTAAAAGTGCAAAACTGGGATAAAACGATATCTACTATCCCTACTTATGCGTTGATCACAGAGTCGGTTAAAAACTGGCGTGGTATGTCTGAGTCTGATGGTAGGCGGATTAAGCGTGCGGTATATATTGATATTCATTCAATTACATTTTGCGATCAGGCTATGCTTGATGAGTTTTCGCACATTCGTCATATCACGCCCTACATTGAGCTTAAATTAAATGAATTACGTGATTTTCATCAACAACAAAAAATTGATACGCAGGATTTAGTGAATAGTCGAAGGCTGACCAATATAGGAACACTGCGGGCATATATGTTGGCTTATTTAAAAGCTCACCCTAAAGTTAACCAAAATATGACCTTAATGGTTCGTCAACGACCTGCCACAGAGCTAGGTGTACCCTTAGAAGTATATTGTTTTAGTAAAGATAAAAATTGGGTGAGCTACGAAGGAATACAAGGGGACATATTCGACCACTTTATGGCCATGCTCCCTGTATTTAAACTAAGGGCCTATCAGCGAGTAAGTGACAGGCCTTAGTGCTTGATAGAGCCTTATGCTACGCAAAGTGCGTATATAAACACTATCATCAAAACCAATCCTGACACGCCGAAAAAGCCGTATTCGATTTTGTTTTGCAAAGGATTCATGCCCGCAGGTTGAGGAAATAAGCTCATAATTAGGCTGCTTACGCCACCAACAAATGTAATTAACGCACAAATAAATAAAATAGGTTCGTACCAGTTACTCATAAAAAAATTCCTGAAATGTCCAACTGTTCGTATTATGCCTCAAATCATCAGAAAACGGCACAGTTGGTAGGGGTATTAAGATTAAAAATAGCACTTTTTTAGAGGCGCGTATGAAAATAGCAGTATTAGGTTGTGGATGGTTGGGTTTGCAACTCGCTAAACGTTTGGTTGATAAGGGTTGCACTGTGGTCGGCTCGAAGCGCACCAAGCAAGACGTAGATGAGCTTAATCAGCATGGCATTTGCGGCCTGCAATACTCTTTGGGCGACGATTTAACTCAAGACAGCTTGGCTAAGGTCTTTAGCTGCGACGTGCTGGTACTTAATATTCCGGTTGGGCGAAAGTCTCAAGCACCAGAAGCCTATGTAGAGCATATGGCTGCCTTGCTTAAACAAGCCAAAAAGAGCGAGATCCAATCTGTCGTTTTTATTAGCACTACTTCGGTATATGGCGAGGAAACACGGGTAGTAACTGAGGTCAGTGAGGTAAACCCGGTTACTCAATCAGCTAAAATCAATCATCAAATCGAAGGCTTGGTTCGCGCGCAATTCGCAGATAAGGCTACGATTATAAGACTAGCAGGCTTAGTGGGCGGTCAACGTCACCCAGGAAAATTTTTAGCAGGAAAATCAGGCCTAGCTAATCCTCATCAGGTAGTGAACTTGGTTCATTTACACGATGTGCTCAATGCCATAGAGAGTGTGATCCAACAAAAAGCATGGGGCCATACCTTATTGTTAAGTGCTGCGCAGCATCCTAGCCGCCAAGACTACTATGTGTGGGCTGCCACCCAGCTTGGCTTAGCGCCTCCCGTATTTGAGCAAGCTGATGTTAGCAAGCTCACTGGCAAGCAAGTGGATTGTCAGCACACACTGGAGTTATTAGGGCTTGCGCTGGTTTATCCAAGCCCTTACGACATGCTAAATGCGTGAGGTATGCCCACTCGCCTTACCTAATAAGAGGCATGATGATGGGCTAGCCTATTAGGCTTGCACCAAAGTATTTTAGGGCGACAGTGTTAATAAAAACCAATAATAATATGATTGGAATGAAGGTGCTAATGGAGAAATTAACATAACGTTCGAATGCACTTTGGGCATAGTGCTGCGCACCTTCGTCTATCTCCCTTGATAGATTGACTTTTTTCCAGCGGTAGATCACGAACATACAAATAAGTAAGCCGTTTAAGGGCAAAATGCTGTCGTAAAATAAGTCGAGTATCACATCAAAGAAGGACTTATTCTGTCCAGCATATTGGGTGAAGCTGGTAAAAAATTCTGATATTCCGAATGATACCCCAGCCATCAAGGCCATCATTATTAGCACTACCCCTAAAATGCCCAGAGATAGTTTGCGAGACAGCTTTTTCTCTTCCATCAAAGCCGCCACGGGGACTTCAAAAATCGAGACCATAGAGGTAATAGCGGCAAAAAATACTAATACAAAAAACAGACTCGCCACCACACTTGCACCCAAATAGCCGATTGAGGCTTGCAGTGCCAAGAAAATTTTAGGTAAAAAAGTAAAAATCATGCCTACTGAAGAATCACTTAATTCACTAGTTGGCATGTTGGGATTAAAGGAGAACACTGCAGGTAAAATAAGTAAACCGGCGATAAATGCCACGCCCGTATCCAGCAAGGCCACGGTTTTAGCTGAGCCAGCCAAATCGCTTTGTTTATCTAGATACGAGCCATAAGTAATCATGATCCCCATACCCAAAGACAAAGAGAAAAAGGCTTGAGATAAGGCTGCACTCACCACGCTTCCATTCACCTTACTAAAATCCGGAACGAGGTAATAAGAGACACCAGCAAAGGCATTGTCTAAGGTCAGTACAAAAACGACTAAGGCAAGTAGCATGATAAATAAGGCTGGCATCATTATTTTTGCAGCCTTTTCAATGCCTTGTTTTACCCCGCCTTGTAAAATCAAATAGATCACTGCCAGCACAGCTAGAGCGTAGTACAGTAAATGATGGCTGTTTATAAACACGTTAAATGTGTCAGGGTTGGCTAAGGTATCTAAGTTACCTAGGACAGACTGCACCAGATAGCCAAATATCCATATGGTGATGACTAGATAAAAAACGGCAATCATAAAGGGCGTAATAATTGATAGCCAACCGGCTAGGCGCCACCCCGGGTGCTTCTGAGACATATCAGAATAGGCTCCGAGAGGGTCTTTACGGCTATGACGACCGACAGAAATTTCGGCTAGCATTACGGGTAAGCAAATAAACAAAACAAAAAGTGTGTAGATCAGCAAAAAGGCCCCGCCGCCATTTTTTGCTGCCGCTACCGGAAACCCAACCATGTTGCCAATGCCCACAGCCGAGCCAGCCGCAGCTAAAATAAACCCAATACGTGAGCCAAATTGTTCTCGATTTGCCGCCATGCTTGCTCCTATTTTATCTTTGACTAACAAATGAATCTTATCAATCATGCAGCGCAAAGTCTTCGTAAGTTAGGCAAACTAGATTTTTAGCAATCGAACAAATTATTTTTGAAGTTAGGGAGTATTTTAATGGGTAGGAAATTGACGGATAAGAACTTGCTCAAGATAAACAAAACGATTAGCATCGTTATTCTTGGATATAAAACAATCTAAATAAGGAAAATATCATGCGGTACATACTTTCGATTACGTTAAGTGTGCTTTTGCTGTCAGGTTGCGCAACTCACTCTATTAATACTCAAAATGATACCTCTTTGACTAATTCATCGGTCGCTGATTTAGACAAGGTTGTCATTATTCCTATTAAAGTTGAAGTCAAAGAGTCTGGCATAGGTAGCTTAGAGAAGCTGCCTGAGCGGTCTGATTTAGCTAGCAAGCTGGTAATGAGTGAACTTCAAACTTTATTGCAGGATATGGGAAGCATTGAAGTCTTAAAATATGAAGCGAGGGATGAGGATACTCAGATTTTATTAGATGAGCATGTTGGACTATACCAACGGGTTGCTGGAGCGGCTGAAAGGATTCAGAATATGGGGCCTGCATGGAAAGGCCGTGAAAAATTTGATTATACCTTAGGTCAAGGTTTAAATTTTGTTGGTGATGAAACTAATACAGATATAGCGATGTTTGTGTATGGTGAAGATATAGTCACGTCAGATGGTAAAAAAGCGCTGGCAGTTCTCGCTATGATTGGTGGTGTAGGGGTAAATCCTGGGGGCGTTGCTGTTCTTCATGTGGGGTTGGTCGATATTAAAACAGGCCATTTACTTTGGAGTAACTCTTCTGCGAGTCAATCTTTGAGTTTAGACAAAGAATCTAGCGTGCGAAAAGCGTTAACTGAAATTTTAGCTAATAGTCCTTTGTCGAGAGATAAAGGCTAGATTCAATGCGTAAAATTTTTATTGTCTGTTTGTCTTGCGTATTTTTAATGACAGGCTGTGAATCGACTTCTGATTTGGTTGATTTTAAACGTCCTAGTGACGTTAAGCAGTTAACTAATGGTGAAAAGCGGTTGTGGAGCCAGTCTTTTGATGCGGTAAGGGCTATCAAACGATCAGGAAAGATACTTGACGATAGGACTGCGACGGCTCACATAAACAAAATGGCAGACCAGTTGTTTCCTGAGTTCAAAGATGAAATTGAGTTGGGGATTATTAAATCACCAATCCTCAATGCTTTTGCATTTCCTAATGGACAATTGTTTATTCACTCCGGCATTATTGCTATTGCACAGAATGATGCCCAATTAGCGGCTGTTGTTGCTCATGAAGTAGCGCATTTTACCAAACGTCATTCAGCAAAAAGTCGAATAAGCGCTTCCAACGCAAATTCGTTTATAGTTTTCATGAATATTATGGGTATTCCCTTGATAGGAGAGATTATTGGTATTTCATCCATTGCTGGATTTAGCCGTGATCATGAGAGGGAAGCTGATTTAGAAGCTATTTCAAGAATGCGAGCTCATGGCTATGATATCTCTGAAGCTCAAAAAATCTTTGAGTTTATGGCGTCTGATGCATTGGCAAATGATTATGATTCACCTTGGTTCTTCGCTTCACACCCTAATTTATTGGAGAGGATTGAAAGTTTTGAAAGCTATGTTCGTAACCATGGCGCAGAAGTAAGGGTAAATCCGGCTTATCAAGATAGAGCTGTATATAAAAATATCTTCCAAAACGTAAGACGTGTAGCTTTGAGTGAAAAGCTCGAAATTGGCCACTTTAACAGTCTAATAAACGAATATGAAAATTTCTACGAGGCGAGTATTTACAGCGTCAATTCAGAAGAATTATTTTACTTTGCCAATGCCTACCGGCTGAGAAATTTGAATGGGGATAAGGAATTATCTTTAGTTTTATTTCGTAGATATATAGCTAAGCATCAGAATAATTCAAAAGCGTATATGCTTGCAGGGGTTGTATGTATGGATCTTGGAAAATTAGAATGTGCAAGGGATAATTTACAGCGTGCAAAGATGATGTCACGCGGGAGTAATGGTTACATCAATATGTATTTAAAAAAACTAGATAAAAAGGAACAACAAAATGAAATTTAGACGTTTATTGGTGTTGGTTGCAGCTGTAACTATATTGAATGGTTGTGTTACGTGGAAGCAAGTCACCGTGAGTAATAAAACGGTGACTCAGTCAGGTATGAGCTTAGATTTGCCTGTGGGCTGGGTCAGCATCAAGTTAAATAGTAATCTTAATATTGTTTCAAAAGATGGCCCTAGTTTAAATAGTATTGCGATTGAAACCTCTCCCTTTAAGACTATTTCTAAAGTGTTGAAAGTCTCAGTAGATAACTCGTTGGATATGTTAGAAGCGTCAAAAAAGTTTATTGCTTTTTGGAGTAAGAATCGAGGTATAACTGATTTTGATATTGTCAAAGAAGACTATGTTGAAATTGTTGGCAAAGGGTACTTCATAGTGGAGTGGACGTTTAAAGATGAGAATGGGATGACAGTGCGACAAATTTCTCAAGGAACTGTGCATGGTAATAATATAGTAACTATAACCTTTGCGGCTCCGAATATTTATTATTATGGAGAGAATGTTGAAACTGTAAAAGAAGTTTTTTCATCGGTCAGATATACCAAGTAGTTACTTGTTTGCATAGTGTTGAAATCCGCTCACCGCGCCTCCGACTGTGGTCTTTTTAATTGGGCATTTACCAAGCAATCGTTTTACCGCCCCAATCTATGTAATGAGGGCCATTTTCGGGTGTAAGATCTGAAAGATGCTTTAACAAACATGTGGCGGTAAAATCCGGGGTAAAGAGTTTTTTACTAGGCACATTGTGCTGAAAAGGTTTAGATAGTGCAGTATCGACTGTACCCGGATGATAGCTAACCAAAGTGAGGTTTTTCGCTCGGCGTTGCAATTCTATTTGTGCGGTTTTTATCATCATATTAAGGGCTGCTTTACTGGCGCGATAGCCGTACCAACCGCCTAATTGATTATCGCTAATACTGCCGACTCGAGCGGTAAAAAGCACTAAGTGCGCAGGATGTTGGCCTTTCAGCAGCGGCTCTGCATGTTTCAGCCAAATTGATGGGATGACGGTATTCGTTTGAAAATAATGAAGAAGGCTAGCAGCGTTCAAGTCTTCGAGGCGTTTCTCTGGGGCAACGGCTGTACCCTCTGTGCTAGTATCGTGTAGCACGCCCACTGTACATACGGCTAAACTCAAAACTGTGCCCTGAACTTTAAGCTGTTGGCAGTAATCGGCTACGGCTTGTTCAGTATGTTCTGGCATTTGCTTGTACTCGGCACCTTTGATTGGTGAGCTAACTTGGCCTCGAGCGACGCAGTATATTTTGTCGTACTTCTCTGAGTCTATTAGCTTTTGAACTAAAGCTTGACCTATGCCACCGCTGGCTCCAATGATTAACGCGCTGGTTTTTTGCATATTAGTTGTCCTTGTTGATTTTACAGGTAGGTGGTTTCTTACCTGTCACTAGGCGGGCAATTGTGTGTCTGTGCTTGGCAAACCAGTTATAAGTGTGATCAGCAAACCAACGAATAACCGGCCATCGTAACGGAGCATATACCCAACCTTTACCGACTTGTTTCCATGCTAAATAGGTGACATCAAGACCGGTTAGCATCTGACCTTCAGCGGTTAAGCCATGAATACGGTTGCTCAGAGTGTATTTATCTAAATCGGGATATTGGGTATTGAATGATGAAGAATGAATGTTGACTAATTTGAGTTTGTTTTTGGTATCAAGTTTGTGAAGATGATTGATTTCTTTGATGCAAAGAGGGCAGTTGCCGTCATAAAATACCGTAAACTCAGAGGTTGTTATGTTAGAGATTGTCATAGGATGCTCGCAAAGCTCAATGCTAATCTTTACGGTTTGTGTGGCAGGGCGGTTTACCCTGTCGCTGAATAATGCCAAGGTTAAGGCTTGCGCCAGTTAGTCATTTGGCACGTATTGTTAAAACAACAGAATCCACAACAAAAAACCACGAGGTAATATGGCTAATTTAGAAACCGCGACATTGGGCGGAGGATGTTTTTGGTGTATTGAATCTGCATTTAATCAACTAAAAGGTGTTGTTCGGGCTGTATCGGGCTATGCAGGTGGTCAAATCCCCAATCCTACCTATCAACAAATATGTACCGGCACGACAGGCCATGCTGAAGTGGTACAAGTTACTTTCGATACTCAAGTGATAAGTTTTGCCGAACTATTACACGTGTTTTTTTCGTTGCACGATCCCACTCAGCTCAACAGGCAGGGCAATGACCGCGGCACCCAATATCGTAGCGTTATTTTTTATCACGACTCAGCGCAACAAGAAGTGGCTTCCCAAATTCTCAGCCAACTCAGCGCAGATCAAATTTGGCCAGATCCCATAGTCACCGAGCTAACTGAGCTAAATAATTACTCAGATGCAGAGGATTACCATCAGGATTATCCTGCAAAAAATCCGCAAAACCAATACTGTCAATATGTAGTGAATCCAAAATTAGCTAAATTTAAGCAGCAATATGCAGAGCAACTTAAAGACTAATATATGACTAAAGTATAGTCTGGAGGTTGATGAATCCGGTTAATTCAAATACGATCTTTTAACAGAGTGATTTTTGCGTCTGCTGACGCTTTTCAGGGAAAACAAGAAAAAACTCCAGCATCTTTGGGTCAGCAGGCCTGCTTGATGTTCCTTACTAGCCTTTAAAATAAGACCACCACACATATGGAAACACTAGTCAGTTTTTTTAACTTGTTTATCTCTGGGTTTCAAACCCCAACCTTAGGTTTTTTAATGGGCGGAATGTTTATCGCCGCCATGGGCAGCCGCTTAACTATCCCTGACCAAGTATACAAATTTATTGTGTTTGTACTGTTAATGAAAATTGGTTTAAAGGGGGGGATGGAGATCCGTAATGCCAACTTAGCTGAGCTGTTACTACCAGCAATTTTTGCCGTGCTAATTGGAGTCATCATTGTATACCTAGGTAAGTTTGCTTTGTCGCGATTGCCGGGTATTAAACCGGTTGATGCAATTGCTACGGCTGGCTTGTTTGGGGCGGTATCTGCGTCGACTTTTGCAGCAGGCATGTTGCATTTAGACGACGTGGGCATGGAATACGAAGCTTGGGTGTCGGCTTTATACCCCTTTATGGATATTCCCGCGTTAGTTCTGGCGATTGTATTAGGCAGGCTGGCCACCGAGAAAAAACAAGGCAGTCAAGAGGTTGCTGCAAATAAGCGCAAAGCCGTTAGCATTAAATTTATTATAAAAGATAGCCTGCAAGGGTCGGCCTTGTCTGCGCTAATTTTAGGGTTATTACTCGGTTTGTTGACTAAGCCCGAGCCTGTATACGAAGGGTTTTATAATCCCTTGTTTAGAGGATTCTTGTCCATTTTAATGATTATTATGGGTATCGAAGCATGGCAGCGTCTAAGTGAATTGCGCCGTGTTGCACACTGGTACGCTGTATACGCGGCTATTGCACCTTTAGCACATGGCGGTATTGCCTTTGGTTTAGGCGCTATTGCCCATTACGCAACCGGATTTAGCCCGGGTGGTGTGGTGCTTTTGTCTATCTTAGCGGCGTCGAGTTCGGATATTTCTGGCCCCCCTACTTTGCGGGCTGGCTTGCCAACGGCTAATCCATCAGCCTTTATTGGTTCGTCGACCAGTATTGGTACACCCATTTCAATTGCCATAGGTATTCCGTTATTTACTGAATTGGCTACTCTAGTTTTTTAAGCCTAGGACTGACACTATTGTCGTCCTAAAAAAGGATAAGGTTATGAAACATAAAGCGACGCTTATTTCGGTACTTACCGAGAAGGTATTTGAGCAGGACATATTGGATGTTTTAGAAGAAGAAGGGGCTAAGGGATATAGCATTTTTGAAGGTGGTGGGAATGGACCTCTGCATCAGCATCAGTCACAGCACTTGTCTATGGTCGACGAATTTAGGATCGTAAAAATCGAAGTAATCGTGCTTAACTACGAGCTAGCCAATAGGATTGCTTCTCGCTTAGTTGAAGAATGCTTTCCCGAACAGCCAGGTATTGTTAGTTTGAGTGAAGTAGAGATCTTTAGGGCGCAAAAATTTTAGGCGCGGTAGCTCATACCGATTGGAATAAAATACGCAGATTGGGATGATTGAATCCACCCCAATCTGTTTTAGGTGAGTGGTTAGCCTGAATTTTGGTAGAAGCGCTTAAACCATATCAACTCGGTATGCTTGCAAACTCTTTATCCAGATCTCAAGTTAGTTAGCTGTAAACCAATTGTCTTGTATGGTTAAGCCAAATAATAAAGACGCAAAGTTGCGATAGTTGAGCTTGTTCTGCGGGCAACGGATGTTATTCAGATACACGGCTTTCCATGGGTCGTTGATCATCCATAAAGTATTGTCAATCACAGCTAACCCTTCAATTGAGCTATTATCCATCGGCTCAAAATCTTTACACACGCCTGTACCGTTAACGATTTCTGCATAAAATTCTAAGGGTACAATCTTAGTTGGTGTGTCCCCTGATAAATCTGTTACCCATAACTCTTGGTCGTTTCTGGCGGCTAATAGTAAGTACTCGCTACCGTTTTTTCTTTCAATATAGGCCATGCCATTGACTGGATGATTACCACTTTTAAATTTAGGTAACTGCACATCGACTTCGGAAACTGTCGCAAAATCATCGTTCGCCCAAAATTGCTCGGATAGTTGCAGCGAAAATATTCGGGGGCGTTTTTGGATGTCTCTTTCTACTCCTAAATACAGCACATGATTTTTGCCAAACACTAAGCCTTCGATACCATCATTAGGAAAATTGCCAATCTCCATTTCAGGCGTAAATTTTAGCGGTTTGATATGAGTGACCAAAGCGATTTTGTTATCGGTAACCTGCATTTTTACTAATAGCCTAGGGTAGTCAGTGGCACCACTATCCTTAAACCGTTGTTGGCAACTTGGCGGCATGTCTGGCTGATATGAGGCATCTTCTGTCACAGTATAAAAAACCTTATTGTTGCTTGGATCAACGACTAGGGCTTCTAAGTCTGGGTTGTCGGCCACATAGTCAGCAAAGCAACTTTGTTTGGCAGCTTCCGAAAGTTGAATAGGGTAGTCAGGGCCTTCCAATTTGGTTGTCTTTGGATTAATACTGCGCAATTTAAGGCGTTGCGAAGGGTGCGCACTGCGATCGCTCAAGGTGACGAGTTTGCCATTTACCACAGTAAGGCCTGAAGATTGCGGATTAAGTATGGTTTCGCCATTGGTTTCGGTGAGCCATTTCCCATAGACTTTGTGTATGTGGTTGCTCGGATCTTTAGTGGGCTCAGTTTGGCAGCCTAACAGGACAAACCCACTAAGGAGCGTAGCAAAAAATCTTTTCATATGAAGGTCATGTAGTTAGGTGATTTAGTCAGTGCCTATTTATAGGGTCGCCTGACCTTTTGGTCAAGAGATTAATCGTCGATTAGGCCTGATCTACGACTATTTTATTAGTATGGTTTCGCTTATTTGTGGCTCCCAATGGTATTCCCTTGCGTACTGCCTTATTATTCTGCAAATTTTTGAATTAACTCAGTTACCTGAGTACATTTATTTATGACAGTTAGCACACAAAAAATTGGCCTATTTTACGGTTCTACCACTTGTTACACTGAAATGGCCGCAGAAAAAATCCAACAACGCTTGGATGAGTTGATGGGCTGCTCTTGTGTTGAGCTATTCAACATTAAAGATGCCTCTCTGACGAAAACCGCGCAGTTTGATATCTTAATTTTTGGTATTTCTACTTGGGATTTTGGGGAGCTGCAAGAAGACTGGGAGTCGAGTTGGCAAGATATTGCGAGCTTGAACCTGACCGGCAAAACGGTAGCGATTTTTGGTTTAGGTGATCAGCAAGGGTATGGTGACTGGTTTCAAGACGCAGTGGGCATGTTGCATGATCAATTAGCGGTACTCGATTGCGAATTTGTGGGGTATTGGCCCAATCAAGGCTATGAGTTTAGTCAGTCGAAAGCTTTAACCGAAGATGGGGAGTTCTTTGTTGGTTTGAGTTTAGATGATGAAAACCAGTTCGATTTATCTGAGCAACGCATTGACCAATGGTGCCAGCAAATTCAGGCTGAGTTAGCTGCTTTAGGCCACATCTAGTTGCCTGCCTTTTATAAACTTGACTGAATATGCCCTAGTGTCAGAATCCGCGTCACGTATCCATCAACCTTACTACCGAAGTGGCCCACCTCACAGAGATGGGGCGGATGTTAGTTTTCACGATATTGTTAAAATATTTGGCTTTAGAACCGTCACCATTGGTAAATGGGTCACGGCCAAAGAGCAACAAATAGCGGCTAATCTATTTTTTGACGCGTTGTTCGATCTACTCGACATACTGGCAGTACCTACTCCGGTAATCTCTTTGAATTCGAGCTTATCTTTAGCTTTTGGCCATGGAGGGCGCAAACACAGCAATGCCCATTATGCCTCGGCTACTCGCACTTTGGCCTTAGCTAAAAATGCTGGTGGCGGGGCCTTAGCCCATGAGTGGTTTCATGCATTCGACCACTATATTGCTCGCAAGTTGTTTAGCCGAGCAAAAACGAACGACTTTGCGTCAAACTGTTGGTTACGTGATGTCCCGCAAATTGAGCATAGCCTTAATACCAAACTAAGTCATTGCTTTGAAACAATCTTTTTAATGCAGGGCCAGAGTCAAGTAAGTGCTTTGGTTGAGCGCAGCGCTCGGGCTGACAAGGCCCTCAAGTCGTTTTATTATGCTCAACCAGAAGAGTTGGCAGCGCGGTCTTTCGAGGCATTTATTCAAGATCAACCCAGAAAAAACGCATTTTTAGTGCAAGGCACCAAACAAAGCCCAGAAGCTAAACTAGGAATTTATCCTCAATCGCCCCAGCGCCAAACCATTAATCTAGCATTTGCTGAGTACTTTAGATTGCTGGGCATGGCGGTACAAAAGTAATACATCCAAGCCATTTAGATATGCTTATTTTAACAACAGAGTATTTCTAAGTGGTTTTAGCTTACACGCACAGTCGTGTATGTTTTAAACGCATAAGGAAGCCTCTATTTTGCATACCCTAGAACAATTAAAACGTGGTGAATTGGTTGGCGTTAAACGCTTGTCGTTAGCAGCTGGTTTGACAGAATTTCCAGATGAAATTTTGTCTCTAGCTGATTCTTTAGAAATATTGGACTTATCTAACAACCAGCTGTCCTCATTGCCCGACAGTGTAAGTCAGTTGTCCAAATTGCGGATTGTATTTGCATCAAATAATCGTTTCGAGGTGTTACCTGAGGTACTGGGGCGTTGCGCTAATTTGCAGATGATTGGCTTTAAAACCAATCAAATTAAACATGTGCCCGAAACGTCTCTACCAGTTAACTTGCGATGGCTAATTTTGACCGACAACCAGATTAAGCAATTACCAGACACGCTAGGTGACTGCATTTACATGCAAAAGCTGGCGCTGGCAGGTAATCAACTCAGCGCTTTGCCCGCATCTATGGCCAACCTGACCAATTTAGAGTTGCTGCGTATTTCTGCAAACCAATTAACTGAGTGCCCTGAACAATTACTCGACTTGCCTAAACTTGCGTGGTTTGCGTTTTCGGGTAACCCATTTAGCCAAGCTCAAGTTGAGATTGAGTCTGTGCCAAAGGTGCCCTCTGGCAGTGTGGTATTGCATGAGCAGCTAGGCCAAGGGGCGTCTGGGGTGATATCAAAAGCCAGTTGGCGAGATAATCCAGAGAACTTTCCGGACCTAGTTGCGGTCAAAAAGTTCAAGGGTGAAGTGACCAGCGACGGTTATCCAGAAGATGAGTTAAACGCCTGCTTGAAAGTCGGCGAACATCCAGCCTTAGTGAAAAACTTAGCTCAGGTTAAAGAACCGGGATATTTAGCCTTAATTATGCAATTGATCCCGTCACACTTTGTTAATTTAGGTTTGCCGCCTACTCTTGAAACCTGTACGCGGGATACCTTCCCTGACGGTTTTAGTTTGACTCGGCAGCAGATCGACAAAATGATTGAGCAAATGCGACAGGTTTTTGAGCATTTGCATCGGCACCAAGTGTTTCATGGTGATTTATATGCCCACAACACTTTGTTTGATAAGCAGGCTAATATCATGGTGGGAGACTTTGGTGCTGCGTCTATGTATCACATGTTGACGCCAGCCCAGCAGCAAAAAATTAAGGTAATTGAACAGCGAGCCCTAGATTATTTCGCTGATGATTTAAATAGCATTTGTGTTGAGTGATCTGGCTTTAGATGTTGGCGACCGAATATTTTTAATCTCATATCCAAACAACAAAATAAAGGGTAATTAACAGATTTTGACAGAACGATTGATCAAAACAGGCAGAAGATCTGAAAAACGGACTAGATTTTTTCGGTCATCTGCGGCAAGCTAAAAAACGATTCGTAATCTATGTGCTTATTTTATTAACATTTGGTTAATTAAATGATGCTCTGGGGCGTAAGTCCCTCTATAATGATTATATTGCTTTAAACTAATTGGCGATTTTGAAGAATGAAAAGAAAAAAGCACGGCTCTGCTGACGACGAAGCAGCAATTGATATGACTCCCATGCTGGACATAGTGTTCATCATGCTTATCTTCTTTATTGTGACGACTTCTTTCGTAAAAGAAAAAGGCCTTGAGGTTAATCGTCCTAAAGATACTAATACTCCACCGCCACCTACCAATGTAAAGTCTTTGGCTATTCGTGTAGAAGAAGATGGCAGAATCATAGTAAATGGACGTGAAGTAGATATCCGCCGAGTAGAAGCGAATATTCAGAGTTTCTTGGCTGAAAATAACCAAGATGCTGCCGCGGTTCAGGCCCATCCTAAGGCTAAACATGGCGATGTAACTGAAGTGATTAACGAGGTTAAGAAAGCAGGTATTGCAACTGTATCGGTATTGGTTGCCAATTAAGCTGACTTTTTAAGCTATATCAATAGACTAAAAACGCCGCATATCTATGCGGCGTTTTTGATCTTAAGACTGAGTGATTTTATTTTTTACAGCTCCTCTAGATAAGAGGGCTAGGTTATACCTATGGTATTAATTCTAGATTATTCTACATCTAAGGGTTCGGGTGACAGAATGACGCCTGTGGTGTCGGCATATAAATGATCTTCGGGTAAGAATGTCACGCCACCAAAGTTAACAGCTACGTCTATTTCACCCACTTCGTTATCGTCGGAACTCACTGGAATAGAAGCAAGGGCATGAACGCCTATGTTAATGTCTTCTAAGTCATCTACTTCTCTAACACAGCCATAGCAAACTATGCCTTCCCAGCCATTTTCAAATGCAACTTGCGCGGCATTAGAATCAATTAAGGCTCGGCGCATTGAACCGCCACCATCAATCAACAATACTTTGCCTAGACCCGGCTGCTCGAGTGTTTTCAGGATTAGTCCTTTATCTTCAAAGCATTTAATAGTGGTAATTTCGCCACCGTAAGATGCGCGACCACCAAAGCTAACAAACATTGGTTCTACCACATCAACACTGTCAGCAAAAATATCGCAAAGCGTAGAAGTATTGTAATCCATATTATCCTCGACCAAATAGGTAAGCGTTGATCCCAGTGTAAACCTATTTGTTGGGATCCTAAAGGGATTATTCTAGGGAGGTATTTCGGGTGGTAAAAGTTACCTTTTGTCATCAATTGTTCGCAAAAATGTCATGGGCCATTCACATCCTAGTTCTACCCTTTCATCTTAACCTAGCGTTTATTGGTGAAGTAATGAAAACACTATCCCAACGTGATAAAGATTTGTTCTACTGGATTTTTAACTTGATGGAAAAGCGTGATTATCGCTGGGTCATTTGGTTATCGCGGACCGGTGACGGGCAACTGTATTTGGCGCTTGGTATTTTACTATGGTGGTTTGAGCCAGAGCACGGGGCGTTATTTTTGTATTCAGGCCTGTTGGCTTATTCTTTCGAAATTCCTGTTTATTTGCTGCTCAAACGTGGTTTAAAGCGTCAGCGGCCTTGTGATAGCGGTTATCAGGTGCGCTCTCCCATAGTGCCTTCTGACAAGTTTAGCTTACCTTCTGGGCATACGGCAGCGGCATTTTTGATGGCGTCTTTGATTAGTCATTTTTATCCCTCTTTGAGTGTGCTGGCTTACTTTTGGGCAAGCGCAATTGGTTTTTCAAGAGTCTTACTTGGTGTGCATTATCCTAGCGATATCGTTGTCGGAGCAATCTTAGGTTTGTGTGTATCAGCAACAAGTTTGGCAATTCTGTAAGGAAATAGAATGAAGATTTTATATGGTGTGCAAGGTACGGGTAACGGCCATATTACTCGTGCGCGAATTATGGCGCGAGCCTTTGCCGAGCGTTCAGATGTTGAAGTTGATTTTATTTTTTCGGGTAGAGAGCCCGATAAGTACTTCGATATGCAAGTATTTGGTGATTATAAAACCTACCAAGGTTTAAGTTTTGCGACGCATCAGGGTGCCATTGCTTATGCCAAAACTATACAAGAGCTGCGACCTAAGCAGTTTTTAAAAGATGTGAAATCGTTAGATTTAAGTGGTTATGATTTACTGCTAAACGATTTTGAGCCTATTACTGCGTGGGCTGCTCGTCAGCAAAAAATCCCGTCTATTTCTATTAGTCATCAAGCGGCGTTTTCGCATCCTATTCCAAGTGAAGGGGTAGGTCTTATAGATCGTTTAATAACTCGCTATTTTGCGCCAACCAGTATTCAACTAGGTGTACATTGGTATCATTTTGGTTTTCCTATATTACCGCCTTTTATCGACGACAAGGCCAGTCAAAACGAGTCTGACAAAAGTATTTTGGTCTACTTGCCGTTTGAAGACGTGGAGCAAGTACAGGGTATTTTAGAAACCTTCGCTGAGCATGATTTTGTTTGTTTTCACCCTCATATAAAAAGTGCTTATAAGCAAAGTAACTTGAGTTGGCACCCTACGGCGAAAGAACCATTTAAAGCGGCCTTGGCAAAGTGTAAAGGAGTGATCGCCAATGCTGGATTCGAAATGGCCAGTGAGAGCATTCATTTGAGTAAAAAATTGTTGATTAAACCCCTATCTGGCCAGTTTGAACAGTTGTCTAATGCGTCTACTCTGGCTGATATTGGTTTGGGGCAGGTGATGGCGAGGTTTGATTTAGAAGTCATAGAACACTGGTTACAGGCACCATCTGTCGAAGGCGTGCAATTTAAATCGGACCCGCATATTTTGATCGACTGGTTACTCAAAAAACAATGGTCAGATACCCAAGGCTTGTGTGCTTCTTTGTGGGAGCAGGTGGCGTTTCCCCCAGCGATTCAGCAGTCTTTAAACCGATTGTCCTGCTAGATAACTCAAATTCTGAATGATGAATTACTGATTAAAACCTAATTCAGACGTTCAGGTTAGTTATTTCATATTGCATAAAATATGTAACTCCAGCCTTTTCTGGTCTTTGCATTTGCTGCCTGTAATGACATGATTAGCCCATATTTAATTGGGTTATATTGGTTATGATTGGTTTTCGAAATTCGACTAAGATTTTAGCGTTATGTTTGTGTGCTTTGTTCCTCGTATCTTGTGGGCAAAAGCGCGCTTTGTACTTACCTGAAACGGCAAGCGAAAATAAGCCAAATACAGCCAAGCCCGTATCCAGCCAATCAGAGGGGAAATACTGATATGGATTATTTTGCTTATAAAAACCAACAATTGTTTGCTGAAGATGTCGCCCTCGAAGAGATTGCCAAACAGCATGGTACCCCTTGCTATGTTTACTCTAAGGCTACGATTGAGCGCCATTGGCACGCGTTTAATGATGCCGCAGGAAAACAGCCACACCTTATTTGCTACGCAGTAAAAGCCAATTCAAATTTAGCCGTGTTAAATGTTATGGCTAAGCTAGGGTCAGGCTTTGATATCGTCTCTGGCGGTGAGTTGGTTAGGGTACTCAAAGCAGGCGGCGATCCGAAAAAAGTAGTGTTCTCTGGTGTAGGTAAAACCGAGCAAGAAATCGCGTTAGGCCTTGAACATGGTATTAAGTGTTTTAACGTTGAGTCTCGCAGTGAGCTGGCGCGTATCAATAAAGTTGCCCAAGAGTTAAACCAAAAAGCACCAATTTCCATTCGGGTTAACCCAGATGTTGATGCTAAAACCCACCCATATATTTCTACTGGTTTGAAAGACAATAAGTTTGGTGTAGAGCGTGAGCAGGCTACAGAAATTTATCAATATGCAGCCAGCTTAGCATTTTTGAACATAGTAGGAATCGATTGTCATATTGGTTCTCAGCTCACAGACATAGCGCCGTTTGTTGATGCGTTAGATATTATGTTGTCGTTAATCGACGAGCTTGCCGAGCTAGGTATTCACATTAAGCACTTAGATGTGGGCGGCGGATTAGGGGTGACATACGACAATGAAGAGCCTCCTCACCCTGACCAATACACGCAAGCTATTGCCGAGCGTTTAACGGGACGTGAAGACCTTATGCTTATCTTCGAGCCTGGCCGAGCCATTATGGCAAATGCGGGTGTTATGCTGACTAAGGTAGAGTTTTTAAAGCAAGGTGCAGAGAAAAACTTCGCCATTGTCGATGCCGCAATGAACGATTTAATTCGTCCAGCTTTGTATTCTGCTTGGCAAAACATTATTCCTGTCAATGCCAGTTTAGTACGAGACAGTGCAGAATATGATGTAGTTGGGCCTATCTGCGAAACCGGTGATTTTATTGGAAAGGGCCGTGAACTAGCTATTGCGCCAGATGATATTTTAGCGGTGCGCAGTGCCGGAGCGTATGGTTTTGTTATGGCTTCGAACTATAACAGTCGTTGCCGGGCAGCAGAAATCTTGGTGGATAAAGATCAAGCTCATGTGGTGCGTAAGCGCGAGACGTTAGAGCAGTTGTTTGAGAATGAATCGATTCCTGAATAACATCGGTTGGGCCAGCGTCCCACCTACTTATGCAGATTAATGGTATTAATCGCAAGAAATAAAAAAATGCCACTTATTGAAGTGGCATTTTTTATGCTGAGAAATTACCGAGTTATTTAACTCAGGTAATAATTTGGGTTATTTAGGGGCAACGTGCTCGTAGCTTGCACCCGGAAAGTCGGCCATTTTTATGGCATCTAAAAACAGATAGTGATCGTGTTTCATTACGTCTAGATTGCCATTGAAATACATACCCCACGATGGGTAGATCCCTTTGTCATCGTTGTAGCCAATTTGGATATTGTGTTCATTTAAGACTTTTTTGCCATCTATCCAAAGTTCTAAAATGCCTGTTTTGGCTTCGGAATAATCGATTTTTATCCGTAAAACAAAATCTACCCACCTGTCTAGATAATTACTTTTGGGGCCGGGAATATTGTAGTACTGGGTGCCTTTTCCCGTTCTGGTTTGGCTTTTTTCATCAGGATCCCATTTCCAACTGCCTTGCATGCCATCTTCTTTCAGGGTCAAACTAAAAGGCGGGTTACGAGAGTGTTCTTTTAAGCGTTTATCAGCGCTTCCATGTATTTGAAAGAACAACCAATTATTGGCTTCATTTTGAGTGCCGTCTTTTGGGAAATACATGCTAAAGCCAAACCAAGCTTCGGCTCCCATAACTTGATCTGTTTTAAACCCATGGAACATAGCCTTACGGTCTACGTTGTCTACCATGGTTTTTTTGCCGTTGTATTTGGCTGGGTTTTGATGCTTCCAAAATAGCTTGGCTGAGTAGTTGCCACTGCGCACAATTTTGTCTTCTAGGCTAAAAGCATGGTCGCCTTGGAGTTGGTTAAACATGAAATTTTTCGGCAGTGTTTTATCTATGCCAGGCACAAAGCCAAGGGGGAGCTCAGCATTCCAGCCTTTTCTTTCGAAGGACTCATCGACTTTGTAAACGGGCTCGGCGCTTACAGAAATATTCGAAAACAGCATACACAAAGGCATGCACAAAATGGCGCTGAGTCGGGCTAATGGCAAATTGTTTAAAGGATACATAATCGCTCTTAACGTTAGTGAGTAGGCTTTTGCAAGACCAATACGGGTTAATATTAGGCACGCCAATCTAATCTTAATTGCGGAATTTGTCTATGTGTAAAGCCCAGACTGTTTGGTTTACGTTGAAAGCCCCCAAGTTGATTGATGAATAGCCCCTTAGTGTAGTGGTATGTCTCTTTGCGCATACAATAAAACCTAGGCAGTTTGAGCGCTAAATGATATAACTACTGACATATAATCTAGGCGCTTTTTAAGGCGTGCTAGCAACAATTTTAGTTAAGTAGTAAGCATGCAAATCCAGTTTTCAAAAATGCAGGGTTTGGGCAATGATTTTGTGGTCATAGATAATGTGACGCAGAACGTTTTCTTTTCCAAAGAAAAGATCCGTCAGTTGTCTGACCGAAATTTTGGTATCGGCTTTGACCAGCTATTGTTGGTTGAACCGCCGTACGATCCAGACCAAGACTTTCATTACCGAATTTTCAACGCCGATGGCTCAGAAGTGTCTCAGTGCGGTAATGGGGCAAGATGTTTTGCCCGTTTTGTTAAAATGAAGGGCCTCATTAACCGCAACCGTATAGTGGTTAGTACCAAATCTGGAAAGATGGTGCTGCATCTTGAAAAAGATGGTCAGGTTACTGTGAATATGGGTATACCGCAGTTTGCGCCTCAGCATATTCCGTTAAAAGCCAATAAGCAGGAAAAAACGTATATTATCCGTGCAGATGATCACACGTTTTTCTGTGGCGCCGTGTCTATGGGAAATCCCCATTGTGTGTTGTTGGTAGACGATGTAGAGCAAGCCGATGTTGAAACCATGGGGCCTTTGTTGGAATCCCACGAGCGATTTACTGAGGGGGTGAATGTTGGATTTATGCAAATTGTCAATCCAAGTCATATTAAGCTTAGGGTGTTTGAGCGTGGCGCTGGCGAAACCTTGGCCTGTGGTAGTGGTGCGTGTGCAGCGGTAGCGGTCGGGCAAATTCAAAACCGCTTGGGTAAAGACGTGAGAGTAGATTTACCCGGCGGAAGTTTAAAAATACGTTGGCAAGGCAAGGATAATGTATTAAAAATGACAGGCGCGGCTGAACATATTTTTGATGGCTTTATAAACCTATAAGATTAAGGGCAAGATAAGAAGAATATGGAAATAAATACTGCTTATGCAACTGAAGAATCGTTTACTGATGAACAAGTAGCTAAATACCTTCTTTCTAACCCCGATTTTTTTACCAAGTACCCTGAGTTAGTTGAAAAGCTAGCTATTCCCCATGTCCACAAAGGCAGCATTTCTCTGGTTGAATTACAGAGTGAACAGTTGCGCAAAAAGGTACGCACGTTAAATCAAAAGCTAAGCCAATTAATTAGCATAGCGAAGCAAAATGAACAGATTTATCGTGTTTATGCTGATTTAAATACGCGTATTATGAAATGCAAAACCATGGACGAGCTTGAGTTTATTCTTGAAGAAGTGATTCAAGAAAAACTAAAATTAGCTGCAGTGCGCATCGTTCCGTTTAAAGGTGCTCATGCTCTGCCGGAAATTCAGCGCCGTCTATTCATCGAAAAGCGCTTTAAGCGACACAAGTTCTTCTTTGGTCGTTTAAGTGATCACGAACGTAAGCTTTTGTTTGCTGAGGAAAATGTCAACTCGGCCGCGTTACTCCTGATTGGCGACTTAGGTGAACTCGGCATGTTAGCCGTTGGCAGCAGTGACGCCAGTCATTTTAATCCAGATATGGACACCTTATTGATTTCTCAGTTACAGGAGTTTTTAGGTATTTTGTTACCTGAGATACTCAGCTACTAAATGGTCGTCAAAGATTAGTTAGAATACCTAGCTGCTTGTCGTAAATCAGCGTTCTTTAAACACCTATCTTGGGCTCTTTATTCCGGCAGCAATGCTGCCCGTTTAGCTCGTTTCAAAACAAATTTGTTTAGGGTGTGCCCTAGTCTTATTCGCAGGTTTGTGCCTAAACAGGTCTACGCGGATTAATAGTTTTGTGGGTGACCAATTTTTGAAGCCCAATGGTATACAAGACTATGCCTACCGTTATCAGTAAGGATTGATATGATTGTTTATAAGGCCTTAACACCCGTTAAAGCAATAACGTTCGATTTGGATGATACCTTGTATGAAAATACTAGTGTCATTGTTGCCGCTCAGAAGGCCCTTGATGTATTCATTCAGCAAAACTTTCCACAAGCACGGGCCCTGCCTTCCACGTACTGGCGCCAACATCAAGCTCAAGCCATTCGCCTTAACCCCTGTCTTAAACATGATATGAGTGAGTTACGCTTGGTTGCTTTGCGCAATGGTTTTAAAGCTTTGGGGATGTCGGGTGAGCAAGCAAGTGAGGCAGCGGAGAAAAGTTACCAAGTGTTTTACGCTAAGCGAAGTGACTTTGAAGTGCGAGAGCAAGTGCATAACCTGTTATCTGCCTTATCCAAGCGCGTACCTTTAGTTGCGATTACTAATGGCAACGTGTGTTTGCATAAAATTGGTATTAGCGCCTACTTCAGTGAGAGTTTTAAAGCCAATGTTAATATGCCCATGAAACCTGACTCATGTATGTTCAACGCTGCTCAGCAACACTTAACGCTTGCCCCGCAAGATATTTTGCATGTGGGTGACAATTTGCAAAAAGATGTGATGGGGGCAATAAAAGCCGGTTATCAGGCGGCTTGGTATGCAGACGACAGAGCGATGCATCTTACTAATGAGCCTGTGAGTTTGTTGCCGCATATTCAATTGGCGACATTAGATGAGTTGTTAGGGCTGGTATAAGTTGTGAGTTAGACACCTATTTAAGGTGTATTTAAATACAGTGTTTTTGATTATACTGTGCAAAGAATTTTCACGGTAATAGGTTTTATGGACGTTTCTCGACTGCTCGACCAACTTAATGATAAACAACGCGATGCTGTAGCGGCACCTCCTTCGGATATGCTTATTTTGGCTGGCGCAGGAAGCGGCAAAACTCGCGTGCTGGTACACAGAATCTCTTGGTTAATGGAAGTCGAAGGCATAGCGCCCTACGGAATTTTAGCCGTGACCTTTACCAATAAAGCCGCCAAAGAAATGCGTGGGCGTATTGAGCAACTGCAAGGTTGTTCTTTGCATACCATGTGGATTGGCACCTTTCATGGTATTGCCCATAGATTATTACGCACCCATTATGCTGAGGTGAATCTACCAGAGAATTTCACCATCTTAGATTCTGACGACCAATATCGGATGATACGCAGAGTCATCAAGAGTCTTAATTTAGATGAGAAACACTGGCCACCCAAGCATGTGCAGTGGTACATCAATGGCAATAAAGATGAAGGTTTACGGCCCGAGCATATCGAAACCCACGGTGATGCTAATCAACAAAAGATGCGCGAGATTTATCAGGTGTATCAACAAACTTGTGACCGTGCTGGTTTGGTCGATTTTGCCGAGTTATTGTTAAGAGCTCATGAATTATGGGCAAATAATCCGCAAGTTTTAGGTCATTATCAAAAGCGCTTTCGCGCCATTCTGGTCGACGAATTTCAAGATACCAACAACATTCAGTACGCTTGGTTGCGCATGTTAGCCGCGCCAAGCAACAATATGATTATTGTTGGCGACGATGACCAGTCTATTTACGGTTGGCGTGGGGCGAATGTAGAAAATATCCAACACTTTTTACGGGATTTTCAGCAAGCTAAAACTATTCGGTTAGAGCAAAATTATCGTTCTACAGGCAATATCTTAAAGGCGGCAAATGCGGTTATTGATAATAACCAAGGTCGCTTAGGCAAAGAGCTTTGGACTGAAGACGATCAAGGCGAAAGCATTTCTTTGTACGCGGGTTTTAATGAGTTAGATGAAGCTAGGTTTAACATTTCGCGGATTAAAGAGTGGCGAGATAATGGTAATGCATTAACCGAATGTGCCATTTTGTATCGGAACAATGCTCAGTCTCGAGTATTAGAGGAAGCCTTGTTGCAAGAGGCGATTCCTTACCGTATTTACGGTGGGTTACGTTTCTTCGAGCGTCAAGAAATTCGCGACGCCCTCAGTTATCTAAGGTTGATTAATCAAGTAGCTGACGATGCAGCATTTGAGCGAATCGTAAATACCCCAGCGAGAGGCTTAGGAGATAAGACATTATCCTTGATTCGAGAGCATGCTAAACAAGCTGAATTATCAATGTGGGCGGCTTGTCAGCAAATGTTGACAGAAAAACGTTTGAACGGACGGGCATCGAACGCCCTTGACGCTTTTGTGTCACTCATAGGTAAACTGCAACAAGATATTCACGATATGCCTCTAGAGAAGCAAGCGGATTGGGTCATCCAGCAGTCTGGCTTGTTTGCTATGTATAAAGCAGAAAAAGGCGAAAAAGCCCAAGCTCGAATTGAAAACTTAGAAGAATTGGTTACGGCATGTAAACAGTTTGAAGTGCCTGAAGAAGCAGATAACATGACGCCTTTGTCGGCATTTTTAGCCCATGCGTCCCTCGAAGCAGGCGACACTCAGGCCGATAGTCATCAAGACGCGGTACAGATGATGACCATTCATACGGCCAAAGGCTTGGAGTTTCCTTTAGTGTTTTTGGTGGGGGTAGAAGAAGGTATGTTCCCCAGTCAAATGAGCAATGAAGAGCCCGGTAAAATTGAGGAAGAGCGTCGACTCTGTTATGTGGGTATGACCCGCGCCATGACTAAGCTGTATATCACTTATGCTGAAAACCGCCGTGTGTACGGACAAGACAAATACCACACCCCTTCGCGCTTTATTAAAGAGATCCCCTCAGACTGTATTGAAGAGGTTAGATTACGCACCACAGTTACGCGTCCAGTGCACAATCGTTTTACACCAGCGACCAGCCATACGGCTTTTGAATCAACGGGTTTTGCGTTAGGCGAGCGTGTTAGCCACCCTAAATTTTTAGAAGGTACAGTATTGAATTTTGAGGGCAGCGGAGAACATGGCCGAGTGCAAGTGAATTTTGATGAGTTTGGAAGCAAATGGTTAGTGATGTCTTTTGCGAAGTTGACTAAACTCTAGGTATCTTTTGGTCGTAATTTTTTATTCTTAGGAAAAACCTTGACGGTTTATACCCAACACAAAGTTCTGATTATTGAAGACGATGCCACCAGTATGGCTATGATGAAAGAGCGAATGTTGGACATTGGACTAGAGACTGTGTGTACAGACAGTTTGTATCAAGCTCAGCATGTTTTTTCTAGCTCAGCGCCAGAAGAGTTTTTATGTGCTGTGGTCGACTACTGCCTACCCGATGCGCCTAAGGGGCAAGCCATTGATTTTGCTATAGAGTCGTTTTTACCTACCATAGTGATTGCAGATTCAATCGATGAAGCAACCAGAATGAATATTCTAGCGAAGTCTATTGTTGACTATATCCCCAAAGAAAGTGCCCAAGTTTTTTCATATTTAAGCCGTTTGTTGGTTCGGCTAGACCGCAATAAAAAAATTGGGGTTTTAGTGGTAGACAGTTCGCGCGCCAGCAGGAGCGCTTTAACAGCTTTACTTAGGCGACATAATTTTATCACCTTTGATGCGCCCAACTCAGATACTGCAATTGGCATTTTACGGGCGAACAATAATATTAAATTGGCTATTATCGACCAACACAACACGGGTGCCTCGGCCCTACGTCTTATTGCCGAACTCAGGAAAAACCACACTGAACAAGACTTAGCCATTATTGGCATTGCCGCTGATGTTGATAGAGGGCTATCGGCTCGCTTTATTAAAAGTGGCGCGAGTGATTACCTGTATAAACCCTTTAACCACGAGGAGTTTTTTTGCCGGGTGATGCAGAACGTCGAACGTATTGAAAACATCGAGACGATTCGCCGTGTCGCTAATTCAGATTTTTTAACTGGCCTGCCCAACAGGCGTCATTTTTTCGAGCGTGTAGAGAGTATTCAAAAAACCCAACCCGATCAGCAAAGTTTGGCCATTATCGATATTGATCATTTCAAGCGTATCAATGATTCCTATGGCCACGACTGTGGTGACTACTGCTTGAAAGAGCTCGCACTGCTAGTCGCCGATTACTTTGCCGACTACACGCCAGCACGGTTTGGTGGAGAGGAATTTTGTGTGTATTTTGCCACAACCTCTCACCAAGAGGTGCTAGATACTATGCAAGCGTTTAGGCAAGCTGTCGAGCAAGCCAAGCTAATCTTTGAAGGACAAAGTATTCGATGCACTGTGAGCGTTGGGGTAACCAGTCAAGCTCAAGAAGGTCTAAGCAGTATGTTGCGCATTGCTGATGAGTATCTATACAAAGCCAAGCATAGCGGTCGTAATCAAGTGGTTTCTGAATGATTTTTGTCGAGTAAAACCAATAAGTATAATTTAAGGTTGTAAGGTGATGTATACCCAGGCTGTTTCGGTATTTTTACAGTTTTTATTACTTGGATGCATGAGCTTTGGTGGGCCTGCTGCCCATTTAGGCTACTTTCAGCAGACCTTTGTTGAAAAGCTAAAATGGTTGAGTCAAGACGAATACGCCAGCCTAGTGAGTTTAAGTCAATTGTTACCCGGTCCAGGATCAAGCCAAGTTGGCTTTGCTATTGGTCTGCATAAGGCGGGTTTGCTAGGAGGGATTGCGGCATTTGTGGGCTTTACCCTGCCGTCCTTTGGTTTATTGTTTGCCTTAGCTGTATGGATGAATGAGGCTCACCAGCCTAATTGGCTAGCAGGCCTGATTGATGGTTTAAAGTGGCTGGCTGTGGTTGTCGTGTTTGATGCCATTATTAGTATGGCTAAAAGCTTCTGCCAAAGCCGACTTACTCTAACCATTGCCTTTTGTAGTGCTTTGAGTTTGTTGATCTTTAGTAGTCCTTTGACCCAAGTTTTGGTCATTGTCGTCAGCGGTGTGCTTGGGGTGTTTCTGTTTAAAAATACACCAAATAATGCACGCACACAGCCGAGCAAAATGAGTTTAAATACTTGGTCTGTTTGGCTATTTTGTCTGTTATTTGTTGTTAGCGTGTTGAGTTTTTCCAGTCCTTACTTTGACTTGTTCAAAATGTTTTACCAAAGTGGCAGCTTAGTATTTGGGGGTGGTCATGTGGTGTTACCTTTGCTTCAAGAGAACTTGGGGCAAAGCATAACTGACGAAGCCTTTATTATGGGGTATGCCGCCGCTCAAGGTGTGCCCGGGCCTATGTTCACTATAGCAACGTTTTTTGGGGCGTGGTTAACACCTCATGCGCCTTTGCTAGGCGCATTTGTAGCAACACTAGCTATATTTATGCCGGGCTTATTGCTGATGCTAGGGGTTAGGCAAGTGTGGCAAGGTCTATTGGCTAATCAAATTGTTTTGGGTGCGAGTACCGGCATTAACGCGGCTGTAGTTGGGTTATTGGTTGCTGCGTTTTATTCGCCCATTTTGCAGGCGAGTATTCTCGGTTGGGTCGATCTTGTATGGGTGGCGGCGGGCTGGATGCTACTAAAATTCGCCAAAGCGCATATTTTCATTTTATTAGTTGGATTTTGTAGCCTAGGGATTTTGCTAGGGCCTTAAGCGCAATATTGGTTGCGGCCAGATTCTTTCGCTTCAAATAATTTGGTGTCTGCGAAATCAAGTAATTCAGTACTGGAGTTAATGCCTTTTTTGCTGGTGGCAGTAAACGAGGCAATTCCTATGCTAACCGTGACTATGGGATGTGAAGCGCTGGCGGCCGCAGGAATTTTTTGCTGTCTGACTCGGTTAAGTAAGTCCTGAGCAACAGACTTAGCTCCCCTAAGATCGGTAAAGGGCAATAACAATACAAATTCTTCGCCGCCATAGCGGGCAGCAAAATCACGCTCTCTGCGCTTACTATCGGCAATTAGGGTAGCTATGGCTTTGAGGCATTTGTCACCTTCAAGGTGTCCAAATGCATCATTAAATAATTTGAAGTGATCTATGTCTATGATGAGCACAGCCATAGAATGACTGCCCCTAATCGCCGAATACCATTCTTGACTCAAAATCGTATCTAGTTGCATGCGATTTGCCAAGCCAGTTAAGCCGTCTGTACACGAAACTTGAGCGAGTTTTTTGTGTTGAGCAACCATGGTCATCAAATTTTTGATGCGCAGAGTTAAAATGCTAGGACGGGTATTTTTGTCGATATAATCAGCTGCGCCTACAGACAAGCATTCTTCTTGCTCGTCGTCTGAGTATTTTTCTGAGAGAAAGACAATAGGAATATGTGACGTCAATTTGCTGTTTTTGATGAAGGTGCAAAGCTCCAGCCCCGAAATGACAGGCGTTTCTACTGCACTAATAACAAGATCAATATCTTGCAGCATTACACATTGCAAAGCTGTTTTGCCGTCTCGGGCAATTTCGACGTTGAATGATTCAGAAAACAGTGCGCTCAGCGCAGAGATACTTACAACGTCATCGTCAATGATTAGTAGTGTAAGTGAATGGTGCATAGACGCCATAACTTCCTTCGGCTCAAATTTTCAAAAATTGGCTTAAATCTTTAAACTGCCATAAATTGATGTAATGTATTGGCGAAGCATACCCCAACCTAAGGTAGAGTTTAAATACCAAAAGTTTTCGTAAAATGAATAAATATTAATATATGCGTAACTTGAGGGGACTAAATTAGGCTATGGGTTTAGTGAATTGGCCAGTATTTGTCCAAATTTTTGCTTATTAGACCACTTATTACGGGGGGTCGCTGGATTTATCTTTAATAGGTCTTTTAGGTCTAATCAAGGCTGATTTCAGATCTAAAAAGTCTAACCAAAATCATGCTTAAGCCATAGTGCGGCTAAGAGTGATGACTAATGACCCCAATTGAATCGGTTTTGTCCGTGAATCTTAGCCAGAAACCACGTAAAATCGTGGTTTTGAAACTGTGAAGATTTTGTCGTGTTAGACACTCCCCCATCCCCATCAACAAGGCCAAACTTAGATTTAGTCAAGCATACCCTTAAGCAGACGTTTGGCTATGATGCTTTTCGACCGGGCCAGCAGGACGCCATAGAAAACGTAATGGCTGGTCGTGATGTGTTGGTGTTAATGCCGACTGGCGGGGGCAAGTCGTTGTGCTACCAAGTACCGGCTTTAGTTATGCCTGGTATGAGTATAGTGGTGTCGCCATTAATTTCTTTGATGAAAGACCAAGTTGATGCCTTGGTGGCAAACGGTGTTAGCGCGGCTTATATCAACTCAAACTTAGCGCCAGAGCAAATTTTTGCTATTTATCGGGGCATGCAAGATCAGCAATATAAATTAATATATGTCGCCCCTGAGCGGCTGATGCAGTTAGATTTTGTGATGCGTTTACAGTCTTTGAATATAAGCTTAATTGCCGTTGACGAGGCTCACTGCGTCTCTCACTGGGGGCATGATTTTCGTAAAGACTACCGTTTACTGGGTCAGCTTAAAGGAAAATTCCCACATACCCCCATAATGGGCCTAACGGCTACGGCCGATTTGGCAACGCGAGCAGATATTATTCAACAGTTGCAGCTTAATCAGCCTTTCGTCTTTAAAGGAAGCTTCGACAGACCCAATATCCGCTATAACCAAGTAACTAAATACAAAGCGACAGATCAAACTATCAGCTACGTGAAACAGCAAGATGGAAACGGCATCATTTACTGTAATAGTCGTAAAAAAGTCGATGATTTAGCCATAGCTTTAGCTAAGCAAGGGGTTAATTGTGCGGGTTATCATGCTGGCCTCGAAGGGGAGATTCGTGACAAAATCCAGCGCGATTTTATCCAAGATCGAATTGACGTGATTGTCGCGACTGTGGCATTTGGAATGGGCATAGACAAATCTAATGTACGGTTTGTTGTGCACTTTGATTTACCCAGAAGTATTGAGTCCTATTATCAAGAAATAGGACGAGCTGGGCGCGATGGTATGCCTGCCGAGGCCTTGTTATTGTTCGATGAAAAAGATGCTGCGCGGATTAGGCAATGGATTTCTACCGGTGAAAACCCAGAGCGTAATCTTGTTGAGTTGCAAAAGTTTGCTGCCATGGAAGCGTTTGGCGAAGCACAAACTTGTCGCCGCCAAATTCTATTAAATTACTTTGCTGAATATTCGGCAGGGCATTGTGGCAACTGTGATATCTGTCTTGATCCACCTAAAGCCTATGACGGAACCATAGATGGTCAAAAGGTTTTGTCATGCGTACTCAGGTTACAGCAAGGCTTTGCCAGCCAATACGTGATAGACGTGCTGCGCGGCAAACAACTAAAACGGATCATCGAAAACCAACACGAGCAGTTGTCGACCTATGGCATAGGTAAAGAGCAAAGTGATGAATATTGGCATAATATTATTAATCAATTGATTCATCGAGGTTTGTTGCGGGTTGATATCACTCAAAACTCAATGCTAAAACTGACTGAGCAAGTCAGGCCTATTTTAAAAGGTGAACAAGCGTTAGAGCTGGCCATACCAAGGTTGAGCGTGAGTTTGGGTAAAAAAGCTAAGTTTGAGGTACAGAGTTATGACCGTGCCTTGTTTGCTAAATTAAAGCACTTACGAAAATCGATTGCCGAACAAGATGATGTACCGCCTTTTGTCGTGTTTAGTGATGCTAGTCTGGCCGATATGGCAGATAAGTGCCCTGAGTCGTCTATCGAATTTCTAGACATTCATGGCGTCGGTCAAGCCAAATTAGAGCGTTATGGCCAGCGTTTTCTTGATGCTATTAGTCGGCACATGAATTAATATGCCAAACTACTAAGTTTGGTATTTCATAGTTAACTATAGGGTGATAAAACCAAAAATCTCATGGCTGTAGAATCTGCTCCCCGTAAAAAGAAAGACGACAAAGTTGAAAAACTAAAAATTCCTCCACATTCCATTGAGGCCGAACAATCGGTACTTGGAAGTATGCTGATTGCGCCTGATTCATGGGACAAAGTCGCCGAGCGAGTGGTTGAAGATGACTTTTACAACCATTCACATCAGCTTATTTACCGGTCTATTATTCGTTTGCTTTCTAAAGATCAGCCCATTGATTTGATAACAGTCTCTGAAGATTTAGAGAGTGTTGACGAATTAGAAGCTGCCGGAGGCTTTGCTTATTTGGGTGAACTGGCGCGTAACACGCCTAGTTCGGCGAACGTTACGGCTTATGCGCAAATTATTAAAGAGCGTGCAGTCACCCGTGAATTAATAGGGGTTGCCCACGAAATTGCAGATGCGGGTTACAATCCAGAGGGCCGTGACAGCGGTGAAATTCTGGATATGGCCGAGAGCAAGGTGTTTGAAATTGCCGAGAAGCGCTCTGACAAAGATCAAGGACCTAAAAACGTCGAATCTGTGTTAAGCAAAACCATAGATCGTTTAGAGGAACTGGTTAAAAGCGGCAAAGAAGTCACAGGGGTTTCTACGGGTTATACGGATTTAGACAAAAAAACCAGTGGCTTGCAACCGTCCGATCTGATTATTTTGGCCGCTAGACCGTCTATGGGTAAAACCACTTTCGCCATGAATTTGTGCGAAAACGCTATGCTGCTGAATGATAAGCCAGTACTCGTATTTAGTTTAGAGATGCCATCGGAACAAATCATGATGCGTATGCTCGCCTCCTTGAGTCGAGTCGATCAAACTAAGGTACGTACCGCTCAACTAGACGATGAAGATTGGGCCAGAATGTCAAATACTATGGCCATGCTCAAAGACAAAGATAACTTGTTCATTGATGATTCATCAGGCTTAACTCCAATGGAAGTGAGGACCAGAGCACGAAAACTTGCCAGAGAGCGGGGCGGCATCAGTTTAATCATGATTGATTATCTACAACTAATGCAGGTGCCAGGTTTGAGTGAAAATCGAACCTTAGAAATTGCCGAAATATCTCGGTCGTTAAAAGCCTTAGCCAAAGAACTAGAAGTGCCTGTTGTGGCGCTTTCACAGCTTAACCGTAGCTTGGAGCAGCGTAGCGACAAACGCCCTATCAACTCAGATTTGCGTGAATCGGGTTCAATTGAGCAAGATGCGGATTTGATTATGTTTATCTACCGAGACGAAGTGTACAACGAACAAAGTACCGAAAAAGGCATTGCCGAAATCATTATTGGTAAGCAGCGTAACGGCCCAATTGGTACATCTAGGTTAACCTTCCAAGGGCAGTTCTCTCGCTTTGACAACTATGCCGGCCCTGCAATCGAAGATGAGTATTAAACTCTCTTGATCTTAGCTTATTGATACTATTGCGAGTATAGGCTTCGAGCGACCAACCCAATCCGAAAAAGCCCCAGTGTGTGCACAATTAATTGTACAAACACTGGGGCTTCTTGCTTTAAGTTATAGCCATGAAAGTTTTTAATTTACCTTAATAAAGTAGGCTGTAGATTTTTCGGCGATATTTAGACTTAAGTGGTTCACCATCAGGTAACGCATTAATCATATCTAGGGTCAGTTTTTTTGCTTCACCAAAGTTAAGATCTTTATATAACACAGACATGATCAGTTCTAATGCTTCTTCTGTTTGATTCGCTTGATGAAGTTGCACCGCTAATTGCGTTTTAATCTCTAGAGAATCTGGCTGGGCAAGCAACTCTGCTTGTAAGGCTTTTATCTCTGGCGACTCAGCAGCTTGCTCTGCCAGCTCAATTTTACCGACAACACTGTTATACAGAGCATCTTGGTCAACGAGGCCTATGGTCTCTAAAAGATCTTTAGCTAATTTTATTTGCCCAAGCTCAACCGCACTATCGGCCAGCAGTAGCTTGATATCGGCTCGGGTTTCGTCAAGTTGGTAAGCCTCTTTAAGTAGAGGAAAAGCTTGTTGGTAGTCTTCATCATTGGCAATGCAGGCTTGCGCTTGTTCGAATAATGCGTCTTCTGGTTTTGGTAAATGTTTTTCGAGCAAGGCGACAATTTGTTCCTCAGTCTGAGGGCCAGCAAATCCATCTAGGGGCTGGCCTTCTTTGACAAGGATCACAGTAGGTAAACCTTGCACACCAAATTGCCCTGCAATTTCTTGCTGATGCTGACAATCGACGCGAGCGTGGACTAGGCTCTCTGAGTACTTGCTAGCCACGCTTGCGATTAGAGGTGCAATGGCATCGCTAGGCTCGTACCCAGCGGCCCAAAATTCCACCATGACAATTTTGTTTTGGGAGTCTTGCAATATAACTTGCTGAAAATTTTCTGGCGTAATGTCTATGTGGGAATGCATCTTGTTGGGTTATCCATTTTACGTAATTAACAGGTGGATGGGGTCAAATCTGTCAAACTCAAGTTAGGCCTTAATATAAGCTTGGTAGACTCTGAATCTTTGCTGATATTGAGTCATTTCTTCAAATTGCTTAGTTGTCAATATGGTTTGACTAAAAAAAGTACAAATTTGTTGCTTTAAGAGGGTTTTCAAGGCTCCAAAAAAGCCGTAAACTTGCGCCCCTTTTTGATATTCAGGACGTTTTTTGCACAATTATTAGCAATATATACTATGCAGATTGGTCCTTACTCATTAGATAACAACTTAATTCTTGCGCCTATGGCTGGCGTGACTGATCGCCCATTTAGGCAATTATGCAAGCGTTTAGGCGCGGGCTTAGTGGTTTCAGAAATGCTCTCTTCTAATCCGAAGGTGTGGAACTCTGATAAATCCAAGCAACGCATGAACCATCAAGGCGAGTCTGGTTTACGGTCAGTGCAAATTGCCGGTGCCGATCCGGTTTTGATGGCTCAAGCAGCGCAGTTTAATGTCGAAAATGGTGCGCAGATAGTTGATATCAATATGGGGTGTCCAGCCAAAAAGGTAAATAAGAAGTTGGCGGGTTCGGCTTTGCTGCAACAACCTGATTTGGTCGAAAAGATCATTCAAGCTGTGGTAGCAGCAGTAGACGTACCGGTAACTTTAAAAATACGTACTGGTTGGAATATCGAAAACCGCAATGGAGTGCATATTGCCAAAATTGCCCAAGACAATGGCATTCAATCCTTGGCGGTGCATGGTCGTACGCGGGCATGTATGTACAAAGGCAACGCAGAGTACAACACGATAAAAGCCATTAAACAGGCTATTTCGATACCTGTGGTTGCAAATGGAGATATTACTGATCCCTATAAAGCTAAACAGGTTTTGGAATATACCCAAGCAGATGCACTGATGATAGGTCGAGGAGCTCAGGGTCGCCCTTGGATTTTTCGCGAAATATCTCACTATCTGCAAACCGGTCAAATGCTCCCTGCGCCGACTAAAAGCGAAGTAAGCAGTATTTTGCTGGAGCATGTCGCTAAAGTTCATGCCTTTTATGGTGACTTTATGGGATGCAGGATCGCACGTAAGCATGTGGGATGGTATTTGGCCGAACAAGACCTAGAAAGAAGGTTTAGAGCAAAGTTCAATGTTATTGAGGATGCCCAACAGCAACTTGATGCGTTAAACCAGTATTTTGATGAATTGGCAGATGACTAGAGGGTTAACCTCTAATTATTTGCTGCGTAATGATGACTAACTAAAGAGCAAGATTTGATGTTCGAACAAAATGTAACTTCTCCTTTTACCACTACGGTAACGACTCCTTCTCAAACTCAAGCACAGAAGCCTTTGCGCGATTCTGTAAAGCAAGCGGTAAATAAATACCTTAAGCAGCTTGATAACACTAACATCGAAAACCTTTACGAATTAGTTATGGCAGAAGTTGAAGCGCCAATGCTAGAAGAAATCATGACATTTACACGAGGCAACCAAACTCGTGCATCTATCATGTTGGGTATAAACCGTGGCACTTTGCGTAAAAAGCTTAAGCAATACGGCATGAACTAAGCGTTATGTTTTGAATTAAAGAGCACCTTTTGGTGCTCTTTTTGTTTGGATGAATGATGACCAATTGGTCAGTATTTCACGCTCCGATTAAGTGTTAACTTTATTCTATGGAATTCCCATGCAAAACCAATCTTCTTTAAAACCTATTCGCCGAGCTTTACTTAGCGTCTCAGATAAAACCGGTATACTCGAATTTGCCCAGTTTTTGGCAAGCCAAGGTGTTGAATTATTGTCTACTGGAGGCACAGCTAAGCTACTTAGCGACAATGGACTGACTGTTGTTGAAGCATCAGATTACACTGGGCACCCTGAAATTATGGATGGCCGCGTCAAAACATTGCACCCAAAAATTCATGGTGGGATTTTGGCTCGTCGTGGTCAAGATGAAGGCGTAATGGCAGAAAACAATATCCAGCCGATTGATTTAGTGGTGGTTAACCTTTATCCCTTCGCTGCAACGGTTGCTAAAGAAGACTGCAGCTTGCAAGACGCTATCGAAAACATTGATATCGGCGGACCTACTATGGTGCGAGCAGCAGCAAAAAATCATAACGATGTCACTATTGTAGTAAATGCCAAAGACTACGCCCGGGTTACCAGTGAAATGCAAGCCAATGATAACTCAGTCTTGCAAAAAACGCGTTTTGATTTAGCGATTGCAGCGTTTGAACACACTGCTGAATACGACGGCATGATAGCGAACTATTTTGGTACTATGGTAGCGTCAGCATGTGACCAAGATACCGATCAAGGCCAAAACGAGTTTCCACGCACTTACAATATTCAATTCTCTAAGAAGCAAGACTTACGCTACGGCGAAAATAGTCATCAAACTGCTGCGTTTTATGTTGAAAATGACATTCAAGAAGCCTCGGTGGCAACGGCCACTCAGTTACAAGGTAAAGCCTTATCATTCAATAATATTGCCGATACCGATGCAGCATTAGAATGTGTTAAAGAATTCGACCAGCCAGCGTGTGTAATTGTAAAACACGCTAACCCTTGTGGCGTTGCCTTGGGTGATGACATTTTGGCCGCGTACAATCGAGCCTATCAAACGGATCCAACCTCGGCTTTTGGTGGCATCATTGCGTTTAACCGTGAGTTAGATGCAGCGACGGCCCAAGCCATTGTCGACCGTCAATTTGTAGAAGTAATTATTGCGCCAACTATCAGTGACGAAGCGGTTGCTGTGGTTGCAGCTAAAAAGAATGTACGTTTATTAGCTTGCGGCGATTGGCAAGGTCAGTTGACCGAAGGCTACGATTTTAAGCGTGTGAACGGTGGATTGTTAGTACAAGATCGTGACTTTGGCATGGTAGAGCAACAAGACCTAGAAGTTGTGACTAAAGTTAAGCCGACTGAACAGCAACTAAAAGATCTGATGTTTACATGGAAAGTGGCTAAATATGTTAAGTCTAACGCGATTGTTTATTGTCGTGACGGCATGACGATAGGCGTAGGGGCTGGGCAAATGAGCCGCGTTTATTCTGCAAAAATAGCAGGTATAAAAGCGGCTGACGAAAACCTACAGGTTGAAGGTTCGGTAATGGCCTCTGATGCGTTTTTCCCGTTCCGTGATGGAATCGATGCAGCAGCAGCAGCAGGGATCAGCGCGATTATTCAACCTGGTGGTTCGATGCGCGATCAAGAAGTCATTGATGCCGCTGACGAAGCCGGTATTGCTATGGTGTTTACCGGAATGCGCCACTTCAAGCACTAGTTTGCATAGGGCGAAGATAAGCGAGTATTAATAACGGCTTATCTTCGCTTGCTAGCGAAAAACCATCTTAATTTAATGTATTTGTTATAATTATGGGTTTCGTTCAGGCTACAATCCCAAGCAGTTATTCACTAAACGAGAGAATATTATGTTTACACGCGCCTTAAAGTTAGCCTTATCTGTGTCCACGTTTGCATTACTTAGTTCGTCGGTAGTACATGCTGATCCCATAAGTGATGCTGTGAGTCATGCAGAGCGACCCATAGAACATAGAATTAGAGATGAGTACCGCAACCCTCAGCAGACCTTACGGTTTTTTGATATTCAGCCAGAGATGTCGGTAGCTGAGATATCCCCGGGTGGTGGCTGGTACAGTCATATTTTAGCGCCTTTATTAAATGATAAAGGCCAGCTTTACGCTGCGCATTTTTATGTAGACGACAACACCCGTGAGTTTTTTATCAAGTCTAAAAATGGCTTTAAGAAAAAAATTGAATCGCTTGATTCATTCTCAAACGTAAAGCTAACGGCATTTCATCAAACTAAAGCGTTAGATTTTGCCCCAGCGGGTTCGTTAGACAGAGTATTGACCTTTCGCAATGTGCATAATTGGTATATGCGCGGTGGCGAAACAGGTATCGATAACGCCTTTTCGAGCTTTTTTAAAGCGTTAAAAAAAGGTGGTCAACTTGGCGTAGTTGAACATAAATTACCAGAGCATTTTGCTGATGAAATGCAAAAAAAATCTGGCTACATGAAACAGTCATATGTGGTCGCTGCAGCTGAAAAAGCTGGGTTTAAATTGCTTGCCGAGAGCGATGTTAACGTAAACCCGTTGGATTCGGCTGATCACGAGCGCGGAGTGTGGACACTTCCTCCCTCGTTGCGTTTGGGCGAAAAAGACCGTGCTAAGTATTTAGCCATTGGTGAAAGCTCGCGGATGACCTTAAAATTTGTAAAACCTTAAATATAAAGATTAAAACAACTATGAAAATATTGATTATTGGTGGCGGTGGTCGTGAGCACGCACTAGCGTGGAAAGCGGCACAATCAGATAAAGTAAGCCAAGTGTTTTTGGCGCCTGGTAATGCTGGCACTGCGTTAGAGCATAAGCTAGTTAATGTAGATGTAGGAGCAGAAGACGTACCTGCGTTAGTCAAGTTTGCTACAGATACTCAGATTGACTTAACCATAGTTGGGCCAGAAGTGCCCTTAGTTTTAGGCGTAGTGGATGCATTTGAAGCCAAAGGTTTAAACATCTTTGGCCCAACCCAATCAGCGGCTCAGCTAGAAGGTTCAAAAGCGTTTACTAAAGACTTTTTGGCTCGCCATGCCATACCGACTGCCGATTATCAAAATTTCACTGAAATTGAGCCAGCCCTAGCCTATGTGCAAGAGAAAGGCGCACCTATCGTGATTAAAGCTGATGGTTTGGCTGCAGGCAAGGGCGTGATTGTCGCTATGACTTTGCAAGAAGCTGAAGATGCTATTCGCGATATGTTAGCCGGTAATGCCTTTGGCGAAGCCGGTAGCCAAGTCGTTATCGAAGAATTTTTAGATGGCGAAGAAGCGAGTTTTATCGTGATGGTTGACGGCAAAAACGTACTACCTTTTGCTACTAGCCAAGACCACAAGCGTGCATACAACAATGATCAAGGTCCAAATACCGGTGGCATGGGCGCATACTCTCCGGCCCCTGTGGTTACCCCTGAGATTCACCAGCGTGTAATGGAAGAAGTCATTTACCCTACAGTTAACGGTATGGCGAGTGAAGGCAATACTTACGTTGGATTTTTGTATGCCGGATTAATGATTATGGCAGACGGCACACCTAAGGTAATCGAATACAATTGTCGATTTGGTGACCCTGAAACTCAGCCGATCATGATGCGTTTGCAGTCAGATTTGGTTGAATTGGTTGAACTTGCCTTAGCAGGTAAGCTAGATACAGCCAAGGCAGAGTTTGATTCGCGAGCGGCAGTGGGGGTAGTTTTATCCGCAGGCGGTTATCCTGGTAGCTATAACAAGGGTGATGTCATTGATGGATTAACCTTAGGTGATAGCAATGCTAAAGTTTTCCATGCTGGTACCAAAAATATTGATGGCAAGGTTACCACTAACGGCGGCCGTGTACTGTGTGCAACTGCTCTAGGGCAGTCAGTGACTGAAGCTCAGCAGCAAGCCTATGAGTTGGTGAAAACAATCAGCTGGAAAGACATGTTCCACCGCGACGATATTGCTTATCGTGCTATTGCTCGAGAGCAAAAAAATAGTTAACCCCTAGTTCATTAAAGGGTCAAAACTCTGATATAAAAAATGCCAGCAACTTCGCTGGCATTTTTGTTTGTGAAGACAACTGCGGCCTTGACGTAGTGAACCCTTGCAATTCGGCTAATATCAATGCTGATTGAGATAATTTCTGCTATGCAGAAAGTCTCAAGTTTTGCATACTTATCAAAATGTTACAGGTTATTTAAAACTCACATAGGCTTAAAAGACACAAATGAAAATTTTGGTTATTGAAGACAACCCAAATCATTACGACATTATTGAGTCGTCTTTATTGGCAAGTGGCAGCCCAATCACTATTCGGCGCGAAGATACCTTTACGTCCGGCATGGCGCGTATCGAGAGTAATCAGTTTGACGTATGCTTGTGCGATTTGCAGTTACCAGATTCGCCAATTGAACAAACGATTGCCTATTTGAGTAAGAAGCTCTGTGCTACTCCAGTTATTGCACTTACTTCGTTAAATAGTATGGATATTGCGTCTGAGCTAATTCAAAACGGTGTGCAAGATTACTTACCCAAAGATGAGATGAGTTCTGCTAATTTGATACGTGCTTGTCGCTATGCAATCGAACGCAAAAGCCATCAAAGATTGATGGAAGAGCATAATCGAGACATGGATGCGTTTTGTTCTAGCTTATCTCATGATTTTTTGGGACATATTCGCAAGATAAACCAGATTTCGGGCCTGATTAAATCAGAATTAGGTAGCAGGGTTGAGCTAAACGAAGAAGACTTAGAGTGGTTTGCTTTTTTAGATCAAAGCACTCAGTCCATTTCGCAATTGGTGTCTAGCCTTCATCAATATCTGTCTATTGGTCATGGGCACAAACGTTTTGAGCCAATAAATATAAAAAAGCTGACGGAGCAACTTACTAATCAATTACGCCAAACTCGAGATGACGAGTTCACCATAGATTTTAAAGGTGGTTCAAATGAGGTTAAAGGCAATCGTTCTTTGTTGTATGTTCTGTTACAAAATTTGATAGAGAATGGCATTAAATATAATGCTCGAAAGCCAAAAATTACGATTCAGGCTCAACCACGACAAGCATTTTTAGAGTTGGTGGTGAGTGACAATGGGCTAGGTATGTCGGAGCAGGACATATCAACTATCTTTAGGCCTTTTAGTCGCTTGCCAAATAGTAGTGATAAGCCCGGTAGTGGCTTGGGGTTGAGTATTGTTAAGCGCGTTGTCGAACATCACTACGGCGAGATACGAGTGAATTCTGAACAAGGCAAAGGTACGTGTTTCACTTTGCTATTGCCCCTAGCAAGCTAAATTTTCATTGCACTCAACATATAAAGGATATCCTTTGATTGACTCTGAACAGGGTACACTGAATCCTCAACAGTACCTTAAACAACATACTATGCTTGAGCATACTCGCATAGAGCAAACCGCTACTATGCGCGCTCTAATGAGCCCGTCGGTATCATTAGCTATTTATGGTTCGGTTTTGACTAAGTGGCTACATTGGTTAGCGGTTAATGAGCCACTAATTAAAGTGAGTTTAGGGCACTTATTGCCTCCTCAATATTCAAAACGCCTTCATTGCAATCGAGTTAAGCAAGATTTGCAGCGGCTTAACTTGGCTAATGTTACGTCCCAGGTTAGCGTAAATACACTTAGACTAGATAATCCATTTGAAGCCCTTGGCGCAGTCTATGTGCTAGAGGGCTCTACCTTAGGTAGCCAAGTGATTTGCAAACGACTAAGGTCAAAATTAGGCAGTGAGTTACCCTTAGATTACTACTCGGGCTATGGTGCCTCTACAGGCCAAATGTGGGCTGAATTGGTCGCATTTATCAACACTGTGGTGAAAACCCAAGCGCAGCTAGATTCAATCTTGATAGGGGCTAAGCAGGTTTTTTCTTCACTGCATGGCGAATTTGAACAAATGGATATAGCACTGTGATGACGCACCCTCTCGATTTAACTAACTGCGAAAGAGAACCGATTCATTTGTTGGGGCATATCCAGCCTTTTGGTTGCTTATTGGCTCTCGACTCAAATTGGACGTGTGTTTTGGCATCAGAAAACTGTGCTGACTTTATCGGTAGCGAGCCCTCTGCAGTATTTGGGCAACAAGCATCGGTGATTTTTTCACGAGACGCACTGCATAGTTTTAAATCTGCGGTTCATAGCTCAAAGGTAACAGGTTTATCAGAACGTCTATTCAGTCAAAAAATTAATGAACATATTGAGGCAGCATTTGATATATCTGTGCATATGTCAGGACAATATGTTGTGCTCGAATTAGAACATGCCAACAGCTACATTCAAAATGGCGTTGTGTTAACCGCAAGAAACATGATCAGCCGTTTAGGTGACAATGAAGATTTATCCGCCTTACTGAACAATGCAGCAAAGCAAATTAGAACTATGTCTGGGTATGATAGGGTCATGGTTTATCGCTTTTTACCCGACGAAAGCGGCGAAGTTGTTGCTGAGTCTATCTCGGCTGGCGTCGATTCATTTTTAGGGTTGCGCTACCCAGCGTCAGATATTCCTAAGCAAGCAAGAGCTTTGTATAAAAAACAACTGCTTCGTATTATTGCTGGGGTAGGTCAGGTGCGAGTCCCTATCTTATCCACTTTTGGGCAAAGCGATGCCTTAGACCTAAGTGCTTGTGTCACCCGCGCGGTGTCGCCTATTCACTTAGAGTATCTAAAAAATATGGGGATTGAGGCCTCTTTGTCTATTTCTATCATGGTTAACGGTAAACTTTGGGGATTATTTGCGTGTCATCATGAAGGTCAGCGTTACATTCCCTTTGACTTGCGTACCTTGTTAGAGTTTTACGCAGAGTTTTTCTCTTTAAAATTGGCCGCTAGAGAGCAACAAGAGCAATATCAATACGAACGTAATGCTCGCGCTATTCATGATCAGATTGTGGCAAATGTGAATGTGGCGAGTTCGTCGTTTTCTTGGCTTAAATCTATGCTGCCTATGCTAAATAGCTTTATCGCTTGCGATGGAGTGGGCCTTTGGATTGGCAATGAATATGCGTTGCACGGAATAGGCTTAGACGACGAAGAGGTCAAGCAGGTTACACTGTGGTTAAATACTCACTCAGCAAAGCCTACATACCCCATTGAGAATTTGGCCGAGCTATTGCCTACCGCAAACGAATTTATCCACCCCATTGCTGGGGTATTGGCTGTGGCCTTGTCTCAGGAGCCTGGTGATTATTTATTGTTTTACCGACTGGCGAGCCCACAAACTGTAACGTGGGCGGGTAACCCAGAAAAGCCTGTGGAATTTGGGCCAAATGGCAGTCGCTTAACCCCTCGTAAGAGTTTTGAAGCATGGGTAATGAGCAACCAAAATTTATGCGAGCCTTGGGGGCCGTCAGACATGTTAGCTGTAACGTCCCTCCGAACTGCGCTGTTAGAGGTTTTGATTCGACATTTACACGATAAAGAATCATTCAGAAAGCATACCCAAGACAAACAAGATGTGCTCATTTCTGAGCTGAACCACAGAGTGAGAAATATTCTGGCATTAATGCGAGCTGTGGTGTCACTTACGGATGCAACAGCGTCTACCAAAGACGAATTTAAAGCCTTGCTTGATGGTAGGGTGAGAGCGCTAGCGTTTGCTCATGACCAATTAACCTCGTCAAATTGGTCATCCGTTGCCCTGCAAGATGTGTTGCAGAATGAGGCGGATGCCTATACCAACAGTACCGAGCAAATTAACATGAGTGGGCAAGGGGTTAATCTTCTGCCTGATGCTGTTTCTTGTATTGCTTTAGTGATGCATGAAATGTTTACTAATGCGGCTAAGTACGGAGCTCTGAGTGCGAGTACTGGCAAACTTGTTATTACTTGGCGATTAAATGATGAGCACGACTTAGTAATTGATTGGCAAGAAAAAGGTGGACCTAAGGTTAACCAACCTAAAAGAAAAGGTTTTGGTAGCACCATAATTCACCGGTCTTTGTCTCATGAATTGGGCGGTCAAAGCAGTCTAGATTTTAGTGAAACAGGTTTGATTGGGCAATTTGTTGTGCCTGCTCGGTTTGTACAATCGCAACAAGCATCAAAAGGTGCGGCTAGCGCTATGGCCAGTCAATCTACCTTGGCAACTGCGCCGAGATTATCTTCAGTGTTATTGGTTGAAGATAACCTGATTATTGCCCTAGACGGTGAGGATTCTTTAAAGCAATTAGGTTTTACTCAAGTGTTTGTTGCATCTAGTACGTATTCAGCCTTAGAAATTTTAGATAAACATACAATTGATTGTGCGATTTTGGATTTCAATCTGGGTACCGAGACTAGCTTAGACGTTGCCTTTCGGCTGCAGTACCAAGGGATACCTTTTGTCTTTGCGTCAGGTTACGGCAGTGAACTGCATTTGCCTGATTCGTTGCAAAACATTCAGGTACTGAGTAAACCTTACAATGTAGAATTGTTGCAGGCTGTTGTATCTACATTTTAGGTAAGCTTTTTATCAAATCCTAAAGCATACCTCTAACGCATTGGTTTCAGTGCTGACTTGTCACCATCTGCTTTAGGACCTTGAGGTCCAAAGCAGCTAAATACGCTCAAGATGAACGCTAATTGTTTGGCTCTTTGGTGTAATTATTGCGTGTTTTTGAGTCTAGGCTTGAGGTTTTGGAGAGTAGCAATGAACGAATGGTTAAGTGCAAGTGCGTCGCCAGCAGCAATAATATCCATTGTCGTGTTCGTGAGTGCTGTTCTAATGTACCTAGTAAAGCGCATTGTTTTGGTGCAATTGGGCCGAAATAGCTTAGTTACTAAGCATAGGTTTTCACATATTTTCGTACAATCATTGAATGCGCCCTGCAATATTCTGATTGTGTTGATTAATTTACTCTTGCTTAAAGAGTTGCTTCAGCAAGCCGAGTTATTTGGTAAAGATTTAGACAGTTTGTTATCTGTCGCGTTGAAATTAAGCCTAGTGTTGACCCTACTCATCTTTTTGGACCGTCTTGCTACCTTATCTGTCGCCAATTTTGCTAAAACCTCAAGCACTATAAAAAATAGTAAAAGCATTATCAAAGGTTTATCTAAAGTTGTGGTGTATGGGTTAGGTGGGTTAATCATCTTGGGCACCTTGGGTATTTCTATCACGCCTTTGGTCGCATCCCTTGGTATTACCTCATTGGCAGTTGCGTTGGCATTGCAACCGACTCTCGAGAACTTTTTTTCTGGTGTGCAATTGGTGATGGATAAGCCAATCCGAGTGGGCGACTTTATCGAACTAGATTCTGGAGAGCAGGGCTTTGTTGAAAAAATCGGATGGCGCTCTACTTGGATCAAGATGTTGCCCAACAACATAGTGGTCATGCCCAACAGTAAGTTATCTCAGTCTAAAATTATTAATTATTACTACCCAGAGAAAGAATTGTCTGTGCCTGTTGAAGTGGGGGTTCATTATGATTCTGATTTAGAGCATGTAGAAACTGTCACCTTAGAGGTAGCAAAACAGATCTTAAAAGACCATAAATGGGGGATTGAAAGTTACGATGCTTTTGTCGTGTTCCATACTTTTGATAGCTCCAGCATCAACTTTACTGTGATGTTGAGGGCCGAAGAATATTTTAACCGTTTCTTTATTAAATCAGCTTTTATTAAAGCGCTGCACAAGCGTTACGCCCAAGAGGGCATTACTATTCTGTATCCAATCCGCGCAATTAATACTGCTCAAGAAGGTGCTGATGTCAACAAGCTAAAATAGTGAGGTACGATCTAATTTAAAGTGAATCTAACTCACGCATTAGACTAGGCGATTCTGTATTTTGGCTAATTTAGCACCTATGGTTCAGGTTAATTTATAGGCTTTGATACAAGTAGCGATAGTTAGCCTTTAGGATTATATTGGGATAAATCCAGATTAAGGGCTACGCTAAAGGCAACCCAATGTATTTTATTGGGATAGTTGAATGAATCGCTGAGAAAATAATATGTTTAAAAAAATCAAGCTATTGAAAAGTAAACTGTTAATTATATGTACCCTGCCACTATTATTGATTTCAACCGTGCTCTCTTGGGAAAATATTGCTGAACAACAGGCCTTCCAAGACGAGCAATTAGCGCAAGAGAGAAAGACTCTATTGAGTCAAAAAGAAAATGAACTACGCTCCCTAGTATTGCTTGCCTTATCCTCGTTAGAGGAAATTCTCAGTCGACCGCCTTCGCCAGAACGAGATCAGGCGGTAAAAACTATGCTTGACCAATTCAGTTTTGGCTCAGGCACCTATTTTTTTATTAATAGTTACGATTTATATGCGATTGCCAATGGGCGAAGAGGGCCATTCCCGCCGAAACAATTGAGGATAAACAGAAGTAAATTGCAACCAGGAGAGCTGCACCCTTTAGAGAGTATGATTGAAAGTGCGAAGAATGGCGGTGGATTTACCCATTACACAGCCTTCAAAAGTTTAGATGATGAAAACCAAGCCCCAAAACTGGCTTATGCGCAGAATATTCCTGGATATGACTGGTTAATAGGGACAGGTTATTTTATTGATGACATAGAAGTGGCTATTCAAAATAAGATAGCCGCCTTTGAGCAAGCGTCTAAAACCTTGTTGTATCGAACTATTGGATTGACCAGTCTATTTTTTATCGCTAGCTTTGTGGTTTGTTACATAGGGGTAATGAGAGCGTTCAAGCCGTTAGATAATATGGATAAAGCGTTAAAAGATATAGCTCATGGTGAGGGCGATTTAACGCATAGATTAAAGATTGAAAATGACGACGAAATTGGTCGATGTGCAGCGTCGTTTAATGAGTTTTCTGAAAAAATTAGACAGCTCGTTAAAAAGGTAAGCAGCGAAGCTCAGCAAATCAATAATGCAACCTTGAGTTTGGATGAATCTTCAAAAACCAGTTTGACCTTTGTCAATCAACAAAGAGATAAAACCGAGCATTTGAACCAAGTGGTGAGTGATATGGTAGCCAGTGCCCAAGGCATTACTGAAAACGGTACGAAAGCTTCTCAAGCGGCGGGTGACGTAAGCGTTGAAGCAACCAAAAGCTCTCAAGGGTTAGTTGAGGCGGTGAAAACTTTGCAAGGCTTAGACGAGGACATTAATCAGTCGTCACAAGCCATCGATAGGCTAGAGCAAGAGACAGATCAAATAGGTAATGTCCTTGAGGTGATCCAGCAAATTGCCGAGCAAACTAACTTATTGGCCTTAAATGCCGCGATCGAGGCCGCCAGAGCAGGTGAACAAGGCAGAGGTTTTGCTGTGGTGGCTGATGAGGTTAGAACCCTTGCGAGCCGCACCCAGTCGAGTACAGAAGAAATTCGCGAGATGATTGATAAGTTGCAATCCGGGGCAAGGCAAGCGGTCGAAGCTATGAATATCAGCAAAGACTCAAGTTTACAGGCCAGAACCGTTGCAGAAGAGTCTCAGCAATCTTTACTTAAAGTGAGTGAGTCCATTGGTATTATCAACGAAGTTAATGCCTTGGTTGCGTCTACCGCAATCGAGCAAACGTCAGCCACAGAAGATCTAAATGTCAGCCTACAAGACTTATATGGCTTAACAGGTGACACCGAAAAAGAAATTCGCTCTGTGGCAGAAACCAGTCAAACGTTAAAGACCAACGTGGCAGAGTTAACCAACGAGATATCAGTCTTCTCCGTTTAACTGAGCTTGGGCAGTTTCGAGCTGCTCTTGGGCTTCGAGCCACACCATTTCTGATTCTTCGAGCTGAGCTTTGTGCTCAGCTTGCTTAGCCAATATTTTTTTCAGCTTATCTTTGTTTTCAGCTGTGTACAATTCGGTATCACTGAGCTGATTTTCTAATTCTTCAAGGGCCTGTTGTGCGTCCCCCATGATTTTTTCGTGCTTGCTGATGAGCTTTCTGAGGGGTTGAGTTTTTTGTCTAAACTCCGCTTCAAGGCGTTTGGTCGCTTTGCGGTCTAATTTAGGCTTTGTTTGATTCTCTGTTGCAGATGAAGGTGCTGGATCACCTTTTAAAATCCACGCTTTGTAGTCGTCTAGGTCGCCATCAAAGGTCTGCACTTGGCCTTTATCGACTAAGTAAAAATCATCGCACACTGAGCTAAGCAGAAAACGGTCGTGTGACACCAGCACCATTGCCCCTTCGAAGCCTTGTAGAGCTATATTTAACGCACGGCGCATATCTAAATCTAAGTGGTTGGTAGGCTCATCGAGAAGTAATAAATTAGGCTTTTGATATACCAAAATCGCGAGGACCAACCTCGCTTTTTCGCCACCCGACATAGGTGCCACCAAACTTAGTGCATCGTCACCACGGAATCCAAAGCCTCCTAAGTAGTCGCGCAGACTCTGTTCTGTGGCTTGTTTGTCTAGTCTTTGCATGTGAGCAAGAGCAGTGTCGTCGCCGCGTAAAAACTCCAGCTGATGCTGGGCAAAATAGCCAATACTCAATCCCGCTGAGGTTTGGTAAATGCCTTGCATAGGGGATTTTTCATTGGCCAATAGTTTAATTAAGGTAGATTTACCTGCGCCATTTTTACCTAGTAAACCAATTCGACTGCCCGGCACTAGGTTTAGGTGAACATTATCTAGGATGACAGTAGTGTCGTAGCCGAGCTTAACCTGCTCCATGGTCACTAGTGGGTTGGGCAATTTGGGGGGTGTAAAAAATTCAAATGAAAATTGTGATGCAGCCATTACAGGTAGCAGGGTTTCCATCTTGGCTAGCTGTTTTACCCGGCTTTGGGCTTGTTTGGCTTTACTGGCTTTTGCACCAAAACGACGAATAAAGGACTCCAGATGGGCGACTTGGGTTTGTTGCTTTTCGTATTGTAAATTTTGCAGCCTTAAGCGTTCGGCTTTTTGTTTTTCGTAGGCGTCATAGTTACCTGTGTAACTGGTTAAGGTTTGCTGCTCCACACTGATAATTTCGTTCACTGTACTATCTAAAAAAGATTTATCGTGAGAAATGAGCAACAAGGTGCCCGTGTAGCGCTGGAGCCATTTTTCTAACCAAATTACCGCATCTAAATCTAGATGGTTGGTTGGCTCGTCTAATAGTAATAAATCAGAGTAACAGAGTAGCGCCTGAGCAAGGTTTAATCGCATGCGCCACCCACCGGAGAAGTCTGTGACCGGTTTGCTCATGGCATGGTTAGCAAATCCAAGTCCAGCCAAAATAGTAGCAGCACGAGATTCGATGTCGTAGGCACCGGCTTGCTCTAGCAAGCTGTGCAGATGCGCGATTTTTTCGCCTTGCTGGGCGTGTTCGGCCTCTCTTAGTTGTTCTTGGAGTTGCCGATAGTGCTTGTCACCGTCAATCACGTAATCAATCGCACTGCGTTCAACGGCGGGTGTTTCCTGCGCTACAGACACAATTTGCCAGCTTTTGGGTATACTGAAATCGCCTTGGTCGGTCTGTAATTCACCTCTGATTAAGGCAAATAAAGTTGACTTTCCACAGCCATTCGCACCAATTAATCCTGCTTTATGGCCCGGATAAATAACAGCATTGGCGTCTTTGAGTAATTGTTTGGTTCCGCGTAACAGCGATACATCAGAAAATTGGATCATGAAAACCTACGGCTTACCTTTGATTGCAAATTTATCCAAACTTGACGGTTAAAATGAGCAAAGAAGAGATAACGCTAAAATATAATTGCGGTATGATACCAAGATGAGCCAACGAAAAAATCCTTAACTATGGTCAAGCAAACAAAAAAACGCTTTGTTGCAGGGGCAACCTGCCCAAAATGCAAAGCTTTTGACAGCATCATGCTGTATTTCGAGAATAACGTAGAAAAACTTCAATGCGTAAAGTGCGACTACCAAGAGTCTCAAACTGATAAAAAAGTGAGTCAAGCGACCCGTAGTAGTGAAAACGTGATTGGTGTATTTAAGCCGGAGTAGTAGGGCAGATTTGCATTTTGGGGTATCTAGGGGGCAGCGGGTTTGCCGGAAGTATGCTTTAGTCATTAGGCTTAATTATTGAGCAAAAAAATATAAATAATAAATAGATAAACATCTTGCATAACTTTTTGTTAACATTAGCTTAACTATTCGGCGCAGATCGAAAGTTAAAATCAAATCAAAAAAACAAGAGGTTATACCCTATGTCTACCCGTAAATTTGTACCCTACACATGCACAGCTTTATTAACTGCTATTGCTTTAGGAGTGGCTGCTCCTGCTGCTTTTGCTCAAGAGTCGTTTAAAGGTTGGAATCCAAATTGGAGTACCTTAACGCAAAATGTCTCGCGCGCTTCTAGCTCTAGCCAGCAAAATACCATGGAGAATAATGTCGAGAATGGCACCATTGATACTCAAGGTACGCAAGTCAATGTCAACAACAGCAGTATAGAAAAAACCAGTACGGGTAGCCGTCCAGTGATGTCAAATAGTCAGATTACTTGGCATAACCCTTTAGGCTCAAGTTATAACAATCCAACTAGTAGCCGCTGGTATCAAAAAGATGGGAATACTCAAGTTTTTCGCATGTTTCCGAATGACCAAAATTTGTTCGGGGATCGAGAGGGTGCAGCCCGTAGCGAAGCCTTTGCAAATGGTTTAAATACAGTTGAGAGCGATGGTAAAACTATGACCTTTTCTGCTCGTTATCACGTGGCTAAACACAACGGCAGTAAAGATGTAATGATCTTCCAATCAAAAGGCCGGGGTTTAAATACCGAAGATGGAACCTACCCTGCTTGGGGGGTATCGCTATGGGTTGAAAAAGATGGTGATGTAATTATCGTGAAACGTAATCAAGTTTTTTCTGAGAACGAAAAAATTGATACGGGTTTCAACGTTGGACAAAGCTTTAACTTCCGCGTGACAGACGATGGATTTAATTACAAAGCCTTTATTAATGACCAAGAGAAGGCTTCGGGTTCATGGGAGCGTGGAAACACCCCCACTGTTGCTCGTTGGGGCATATACGTGCAAGGTGGAACTTCAGGTATTTTGTCTGGTTCGGTAAACGATGAGCAAATTGTTTACGTGAGTGGCGCCAGAGTCACCCTTAACTAGTTCCAGCTATTGTTAAAAGCGCCCTATATGCTTTGTATGTGGGGCGTTTCTGTTTAAATCAGAATGTTCAAAGTCTGTTTGTGTCGTGAATTAATCTTGACTATTGCACTGCATGTAAAGGAAACGTTATCTTGATGGCACTCCGTGTTAGATGGCTGCTGCTAATACCCGTTTGTTTGATAGCTGTGGTTGGTAGTTATTGGAAATGGCTTGCTGTAGAGCCTAGAGATGACCTTTTGCATCACCCTTCATCTCATATATTGGACTCTGGACCATTGCAAATACCGATGGAACGTCAGCCTGAATCAGATTTTACCCAAACCTTGAAGCTTGATAACCACTCAGGCTTACCTGCCTCCCCTGCAAATTGGGTTGACACTATTTATCAATTGAACCAATCCAATCCGAGCCAAGCAGCGCAGCTTTTGGATAGCCAAGACGTGGAATCTAGAATGGCTCTGACTTTATCTTTAATCAAAAATTGGAGTCTTAAGGCTCCGGCGGCTGCATTAGACTGGTATCAAACACAACAAGGCGAGTTATCCGAGTCAGAATATCAGCTTGGTATGCGTGCCTTGCTTATGAGATATGCCCATCACTCGCCGCAATTGGTTTTTTATGAATTAAGAGAGCTTGTGGCTGAGGAATACTGGTCTAGCATCATTCCAGAAGTCGCAACGGGCTGGGCCATGCTTGACCCCCCAGAAGCGCTAGCTTGGTTAATTGAGCTGAAAAATGAAGACCTTGATAGTGCAGTGATAGAAGACGTTTCCGTCAGAGTGTTCATCGAATATAGTAAGCAACAACCAGAAAACGCAGCTTTAGCTCTGACTCAGTTTGATGATCTTAATTTAGCATTGCAACTAATACCTGAATTGGCAGTTAATATGGCAAACCGTGAGCTAAATTCAGCTCTAGATTGGGTAAACTTGTTGCAAGAGCCCAAAGTCGTAGAGGCGAGCATCATTGCTATTGCCGATGATTGGGTTTATCGAGAGCCAGAGATAGCACTAGGTATTTTGAGTAGTCACGCACAGTTTTTTACTAAACCTTCCCAACGATTGGAAGAAACCTATACTAGGTTGGTGAATAGTAATGCTGTTCAAGTAATGAATAATTTTGACAGCATCCCGGCCCTTGCACAACCGAGCGTGTTAGAGGCATTAGCGCAATACGCCGCCCGCCATCGAGAGTTTATGCCAACTTACCAAGCTTGGCTTGCATCAACTTCCCATGTAATGCCTTAATTTAGTGACTAAAGACGCCTATTGATAGGCGTTTAAGTTAAAGCTGTCGAGTTTGACTATATATTGACTGGCTCCAACTTATCTGCGACCTTTTTATTTCTAATTTTACTATGCGAGAGTTTTTTTACCTTTTTCGAGGCGCAAGTCCCGATAGCTTGCTTGATTAACCATGCCTTTTCTTCCTAAGACTACGCCATACAATAGGGTATTTTTATTATTTATCAGAGGATGATATGAAACTCATACAAAGTATTGTTGCTAGTACCCTGCTTGTCTCTACCCTCTAAGTTGCGAATAATCAGTCTTAAAAACTACTGTCGATAATGTAAGGGTTAGACACGGTGTCGCATATATAAAATTTGCGGATCGCGCAAACTACTCATTGGTTGATCTAAATATGAGTTTTAGGTGAAGGTACACTTTGGCAACATGAGTTGGATATCATTCGAATGAATGGTCTAAAACCACAGTGTATTTTATTCCCCAAACATAGCTCTAAAGATCTAGGGCAAACGGGTTTAGATCATACAGATGTAAACCCGACGGTTAGTACTTTCATCATATAGTCGTTGTCCCAGCCAGCCTTCAGGCGTTTGTTT
>CANMKA010000025.1 GCA_947498355.1 uncultured Paraglaciecola sp.
ATTGTCGGTTGGCATATTGATAAGCGCATGACAACTGATTTGGTAAGCAAGGCAATGATGAAAGCTTATAACTTACGACAGCCGCCAAAAGGCTTGGTGTTTCACAGCGATAGAGGTTCACAATATACCAGTAAACATTATCGCAAGTTGCTAGCTGGCTATGGAATGAGAGCAAGCATGGGGGATGTGGGGGCGTGTTGGGATAATGCCGTTGTAGAGAGATTTTTCGGCAGTTTAAAACATGATTGGTTATTGAAAGTGCCACAAGCAACTCGTGAACATATGAGAAATGATGTGACAGCGTATATGCGCTATTACAACTTAGAAAGACTTCATACGGCTAATGGTGATTTATCACCAGTAGAATATGAGCAAAGTTCCTTAAGAAAAGTGTCCTGATTTAGTTGTGCAGAACATTTGTTAGATGATAAAAAATATCCACAGGTTGCCCACTTGTTATACGAATTTACCACTCATTTCGAGATATTTGCCATTTACAGCATCTAAAAGTGGAATAATAATCGCTTCCAGTTCCGTTAGGTGTACTTTAAATTCAGCTTTTTTACTTTGAATAAAGGCATCTGTCTCTTTTTTATAGATGTGTTTAAACTTGATGATTTCTGTAGCGCCTTGCTCTTCCAGAAAGTAGTAAGACGCTATCATGTTGAGTTTATCATCTTCACTATATGTTTCATTGTGCGCTACTGAGTTTCTATATTGCCTAAACTTGTTCGTAAATTTATCTAGTGTTTTCAAAGAAGTCTCAATATCAGAACCTTTTACATGTGTATTTTTAACGATAGTACTATTTTTACAATCTCTTTCAGACAATCCAAGCTGGTAAAGAGTATTAGTTAACCTTAAGCATCTGTCGTAAACCGAAGTTATTCGAAGATAGTAATTTTCTATAGCAAATACTATGTGATCATGGCGATTCATTGAGTTTGGAGCAGTACTAGATCTATAGCCAGATAAAAGCTCCGCTGCAAAATCTAATTGCTCAATGCAGTTAGTAACATTCCTAACTGCTTCAAAACAATCCAGAGAGTATTGCTCCAGAGGGTTAGCTGGAACTATAGTTCCTCGCTGTAAATTACATTTTTGAATGTAAGGAACTACAACTGCGTTAATTGATTTTAAAATTTGAAGATTATCGAGTGCTGAATTTTTCATAATTCGCATACCAACTTATTAGACGACGTTATGTCCAATATTATTCAGGCCATTTTATTACTCGCCCTATACATTGTTCTTTTATAAACGTTTTTTCATTATCTGGCAAAGGTTACGTGTGGAAATACCCCAAAATGTCCACGAGCGGCTCTTATTGGACAAATCACAAAACACTGTCCATAAGAACAGTATGAATTAAATTGGCAGTAAACCACATGAAAAAGTCCCCTTTTTTACTTTACATCACCGAAACCATGCGTGAAAAGCGCTATGCCAAACGAACAATTGAGGCGTATATCTATTGGATAAAATTCTATATTCATTTTCATCATAAGCAACATCCAGCGCAGTTACATGATAACGATGTTGAGGCGTTTCTAAATTTTTTAGTCAATAAAAAAACGTCGCGTCGCAGTCAACGTCAGCAAAAATTGCTGGTGGTATTATCAATTGAAGAAGTCAAAAAAGTACTTGAGCAAATAAATCCGAACTATTATCTGGTGGCAAGTTTACTTTATGGTAGTGGCCTCCCTTCCAATACTTGAGGTTTGTCTAGCCTGTATCGCCCCCCCTTTATCTTTAGTTGCTACGAAAGGTAAGTTAACTGCTTTACGAGATTAGATTCCAGATCAAAAGACCTCTGGAATGACAGGGATGAAGGGTTGTTGGTCTTTCTCTGCTGGGATGGCGAAGATAGAGGCTTTATTTGTCTTGGCGCTTTTTCTTCGACTATTTACTATCTACTGCTCTAATCTGCTTTCCCTCTGTGAACTCCGTGCACTCTGTGGTTCAAGGCTTTTGCTCTTTCTAGCCTCTATTTCCTAATTACTATTTACTGCTTTAAGCCTTTGGATTCCAGATCAAAAGACCTTTGGAATGACGGGGCTTAAGGGTTGTTGGTCTTTCACTGCTGAGACGATGAAGATAAAGGCTTTATTTGTCTTGGCGCTTTTTCTTTAGCTATTCACTATCTACTAGCCACTATTTACTGTTCTTGATAGCTTTCCTCTGTGCGCTCCGTGTCCTCTGTGGTTCAAAGGCTTTTGCTCTTTTCTTGCCACTATTTACTAGCTACTATTTACTGCTTTAAGCCTCTGGATTCCAGATCCAAAGCCCTCTGGAATGACGGGCTTAAGGGTTGTTGGTCTTTTACCGCTGGGACGATGAAGGTAAAGACTTTATTTGTCTTGGCGCTTTTTCTTTAGCTATTCACTATCTACTAGCCACTATTTACTGTTCTTGATAGCTTTCCTCTGTGCGCTCCGTGGCCTCTGTGGTTCAAAGGCTTTTGCTCTTTTCTTGCCTCTATTTACTATCTACTTGCCCCTGCTCTTACCTGCTCTACTCAGTATTTTTCACCAAGCGCGTAAACACAAACAAGTTTTTATCTTTAATCGAGTTACTGCTGTTAAAAAAGGCTACGACCCAAGCGCGCTGTGGATCGAGGACTGAGGGGGTTGAGGTCCAAAAATCGTCTGATGGGGTATTTGGAAAAAACAATTCATTTATGGCCGGACGAACGCATTGACGTTCGGTCAAGGTTGCTAGCTCTTTTACATTGGGAACCCGCCAACCAGCTTGTTCGGCAAACTCAAAACCATGAGCCATTTGTAGGGCTTGCTGCCAGGTTAATTCGCTGGCATCACCGGTACAACTATTAAATTCTGCATTCCACGTTTGACCTAAACTACAACGCATCCAAGTCAGGCCCAATCGGCTATCGGTAATCGTACCGTTATTATTATCGATTAAGCCAGTTGCCGTTTCGTCAAAATCAGCTAAACAAGTTTGCGCCATACTTGGTAAGGCCAAAAAACAAATCCATAACACGAGATATTTCATATTAACGTCCTGCCCTAACTAAACGAATTCGAGCTGGGGTGGATTTCCCCAAAAAGTTGTCGTTGCCCGAAGAAAAATCGATGGCCCACGCGTTTTGCGCCCCTATACCTGATATACCATCAGCACTGGATTCTCGGGTCCAGTACCAAACTGGTGGGGCGAGTAAAGCTGTGGTGTTCGGAAAGTAAGTGGTATCAATTTGTATCCCGTCCGTTTTGCCAAAATGCACAATCGACATTAGCTCTTCATGGGTCGGCAGTCGCCAATCCCTAAAGTTACATAAACCTTGAGTATTCACCTGAGCAATATAAGCAGAAGTGTTGCAGTTAGTCAGTGAGCACATAGTATTTACGCCAACGCCATCCCCCTCAAAACCACCATTATTTTCTTCTTGAAACCAACTATAAGTGTGCTGATTATCGTGCAAGTCACCTGTAGCTGGGGCAGATTTAGCTTCCCAGATCAAGCCGGTAATATTGTCTCTCACGCAGCGCCATGGTTGACTCGGATCGTCAACTTCATCACCAATTGCGTCGAGGCGAGTAAAGTCAAATCCTTGATCACCGCGTCCAGCTTTGGCTGATAAGTTATGGGCATGGATAATATCTTGGCCACGCTGACCATCTTGCCCCGGATACAAATTTTGATGGGTTGAAAAAATGCCAGTAGCCGTAGCTTGTTGAATGACCCCAGAGTCATTGAGGGGCTGTATGGGTAAAGGTAAAACGGTAACAGTTAAACTGTCCTCTACTTGGTTGTTTTGCATATCTGTCACCCTGAGGGTGAAGGTAATGTCTTCGGGTGCAGAGGTTAAAGGCGCGATGGCAAAGGTTTGTAACGCCTGCCTATCATCAATAATCGGTGTGAGTTGCGAGTCGTTTAACCACTCAATCGTTAAAGGGCGAGAGGCGGCAATATTGGTGCTGGCATTGCCAGTAAGTAAAATCGACTCACCTGAGAAAACTTGATGACTCACACCTGCATCGACTTTGGGTAGAGTTTGACCTGCGCTTTGAATATTCAGGGTAATACTTTGGCTATGCTGCCCGCCCTCTTGGTCGGTTACGAGTAAACTCAGCGTAATGGTATTGGCTTCATCTAATATCGGGGTAATGAAAGCTAAGCTATTGCCTTGAGTACTAACATTGGCTAAAGCTGGCTGTCCGGCGGTTTGTTGCCATGCATATTGAGCAATGGGGTCTTGATTTGCCGGAGGATCAGTATCATCGCTGTTACTGCCCTCTAAGACTATGCTCTCGCCCGCGGGGTACGTGAGGCTAGGCAAGCCCTCAAAAACCGGAGCATCAATTACTGCAAGGGGTAACGCATTGACAGGATTAATGGTAATCACTTGCTCATCTGTGCCTCGATTGCCCTGAGCATCGGTCACTATGGCAGTAAAGGTATAGATTTGCGGGCTGGTCACTACTGGAGAAACAAAACTGGCAAGACCAGAGTCAGCATTTTCTTGGGTGATAGTAATCGCGGGAATTGATGTCCATCGATAGCTCAAGGCCTCGCTTTGCCCTACAGCTTGGGCCTCAAGGCTGACACTCGTTTGTTCGTTGGCAACTTTGTCGGGGCCAGCGTTGACTAAAACTAAGGGGCGTTCGGTATTGGTTTCACTGTCTAAAGAGCCGCCGCCACAACTTACAGTTAAGGTGATGGCTGCTAGCATAAAAGAGAAAAATAGCGGTTTCATAGCTTGTAGTTGATGCCTAAGTAAAACAATTACTCAGGCATTTGCAGGTATCGTACCAAATGGAAAACGTCAGAAAAAATCGAACCAAAGTGCTTTAATTGGTTGTACTATTACCCGCCGGTTTTAATATCATCCATATGATATTTTTCAATCAGGGCGTACAAGGTCGGCCGTGTCACCCCTAACAATTGTGCCGCTTTAGACATGTTTTTATCTGCCACTAAATAAGCACTGCGGATTGCTCGGCTCTCGGCGTGCTCTCGCACTTCGCGCAAATTCAACGAATCTAAGGACGGCGCATCGTCTTTCACTATTAAGCCTAAATCTTCAGCCTGAATTTGGCTTCCCTCAGCCATAATCACAGCTGACTTAAGCTTATTTTGCAATTCTCGAATATTTCCCGGCCAATTGTGCTGTTTCATGGCTAATATGGCAGAATCACTAAACCCTTTTATCTTGGTTTTAAACTCTGCATTGTATTGCACTAAAAACGTTTTCCCCAGTAATACTACGTCATTTTCTCGCTCTCTAAGAGGTGGGATCATAATACTGATCTCGCCTACGCGATAGAACAAATCTTCTCGAAAAGTTTCTTCGGCCACCATAGCTTGAACGTCTCTGTGGGTCGCGCATATAACCCGAATATCAACAGGGATCTCATTTCGCCCCCCTACTCGCTCTATTACTCGTTCTTGCAGAAAACGCAGCATTTTAGCTTGTAAGCCTATGGGCATGTCGCCAATTTCATCTAAAAATAAGGTACCATTTTGCGCTGATTCAATTTTACCCGGCGTGGTTTTATTGGCACCCGTAAACGCGCCTTTTTCATATCCAAATAGCTCACTCTCAAGTAAATTTTCTGGGATCGAGGCACAGTTAATGGCGACAAAAGGTTTATCTTTACGCAAGCTATGTTCATGGATACTCCGCGCAAATACTTCTTTACCCGTACCACTTTCGCCCAGTAACAAAGTACTTATATCTGTTTGCGCAATACGCTCGGCTTTGCGGCTGGCCAATAAAATACCTTCGCTTTGACCCAAAATACGATCCATGGCTGGCGCAACAGCTGCCAGATGTCGGTTTTCTTTTTCGAGGTTAAACAGGTTAAGGGCGCGCCCTACTAAAATCTGGATGGTGTCTGAATCGATAGGTTTTTGATAAAAGTCGTAAGCCCCTAAACTAATGGCTTTAAGTGCATTTTGTTTATCGTTATTGCCAGTAACCACTATTACTTTAGTTTGAGGAGCAAGCTCAATGATTTCTTCTAAGGTGGCTAGGCCTTCGCTGGCGTTGGTCGGGTCCGGAGGCAGGCCTAAGTCAAGGGTGACCACTTTTGGTTCAAAACGACGCAGTTGTGCAATGGCCGATACTCTATCTTCTGCAAAAATCACCTCATAGCCAGTAAAGCTCCACTTTAACTGCTTTTGAATCCCTAAATCGTCATCCACGACTAATACTTTATCCATTACCCTTACCTTAGTTAGCAATATGTGCGGCAATCTGCCGACTTAAATTCAACGATATACTCAATGTGCTGGGATATGCAAAGTAAACGTACTACCTGCTTGTTCTTGACTGGCGACCAACAATTGCCCTCCAATTTTTTCTAGATAGGCTTTTGCATCGTAGGCACCAATCCCCATTCCAGCATTGCCCTTGGTAGTATCAAATGGCTTAAACAGTCGATGGCGAATAAACTCAGCACTCATTCCCGACCCTGTATCAGTAATTTGCACGATAACGGCTTTGTCATCAATGGTTTTTTCAATGCTAATGGTGACTTGTCCATCATCTGGGGTAGCTTGTTGGGCATTGCTTATCAAGTGATACATTACATTGCTGAATTTTTCTTCATCTAATACTACAGGTAACTGCTCAACCAGTTCAATACTCGGTTTAGGTTGATAAGAGCCGCATCGCTCAGCAACGACTTTGCCAATACATGCGGCCACATCCACTAAACTGTCTGAGCCCTCGGGCTTGACTTCTTTTTCTGTAAGCTGACTGAGCATTTTATCCATTCGGGCCTTAGTATGATGTAAGGTCTCAAAGGTGTCTTCGATAAACTCAGGGTTATCTTTGTGTTGTTCGGCGTTACATAAAATCAAATCAATTTGTGCCAACACATTCTTTAAGTCGTGCACCACAAAAGCCGACATACGGTTAAATGCCGAAAACTGCGCATTTTCGGCAAGTTCATCTGCGGCTAGGTTATGGAAAATATAATTGGAAATTTGCGCCGAAACGACAGTTAGGTAATCGCGCAGCTCCCAATTTAAACGTTTGGTGGTGTTATCATCGCCGCGCATAATCACCATACCCCACAAAACGTCATCTTTATACAGGGGCAAGACGATTTGAAACGACATATCATTGAGTAAGGCGTGGTTGACTTTTAAACCTTCGTAAATAAAAGGTTTTACGCGTAATTCTTCAATATCGATAATCCAATTTTTGTTTACAAAAAATTCGGCAAACGCCATCAAAACTTGTTGTTCCGCTTCAGATAATTCAGGCTTATCAAGGTTCGCTAAGTTTTCTAATAGGCCGTTATTTAAACGAATAAACGCGCCACTTTCATACTCAAAAGCCTGCGTAAAACCGCGGAGTCCGGTGGCATAAATGTCGCCATCGCCTTGGGTCAGGCAATCGGTTAAACGCAACCACTCTTGGCGGTAATCAAACTGGTTTGCGAAAAAGTGTTTGGTAATAAACACTTTGATCTTGGTTCGAAAGCTTAAAGACAAAAATAAGGTCGCTAGTAATGCTAAAGATAAGGCAATAAGCACCACTTGAATGGTGGTGCCCCACTCTCCATCCACAAACTGCACTACATATCCGACTAAAGACATAACCAATAGGTAACCACCGGCCACCATTAGCAAAGTGCTGTGCATCACTACTTCTCGGGAGATGTAGATTTCTACGCCCCATGTCTTTACGCGGCGAATAGCCAAAATTAAAAAAGGAATAAAGGCGCTGTAAATATACCCTCGAGCAGCAAGGTAACTGGTATGGATATACTCAACCATTAAGGCATTGGTAAAGGTCACAAACTCGAAAATACTGGTGGCGGCTAAATATAAAATTAGGGGTTTAAGGGCCCATGCATTTTGACCCGCTTGGCGGTAAATGACTTCAAGTAAAACTAACACTTCTAAGGCGATTAAGGTTTGCATCAAAAATTGCAATTGCCTGTCATGCACACCAGTCAGCAATAGCCCCATAGCAGTAATAGGTAAGGCTAAGATCAGCCAGGTTTCGACTCGACTCAGTACTTCGACGATATTTTTGAAGTGCCCTTTTAAGCATGAAGCTAAAAACAATAACCAGAAAAAGTTTTTGATATTGTCAAATATCAATAATTGTTCAACCGTCATAGGCGACATGAAAAATGGAACCGCCGCCCACAAGCATGTACTCGCCGTGGCCAAAATAAGCAAATACTTAGCTAGGCCAGACTTTCTCACGGTAAGTAATAGCAACAGTAAAAACGCATAGCCAACTGCGCAAATCGCATAGCCAATACTGGTTAACATTGTCCTTCGATCTCCTTTTTCATGACACTTAAGCCTTGTGCGGTGCTAAGGCCAGCTGTTTATCGGCCTTCCCCCTTAACCTTACGTAACACTAAACTACCAATAGAATAACCCGCGCCAAATGAGCACAACACACCATGCTCACCCATGGCCATATCTTTATGATGTAAATGAAACGCGATAATTGATCCAGCCGAGGCGGTATTGGCATATTCATCCAATACAATTGGCGCGTCTTCTTGACTAGGTACACGCTCCAGTAATTTGCGTGTAATGAAGATATTCATATTAATATTCGCCTGATGTAGCCACCAACGCTTGATGTTTGCAGGCAATAAGTTGTAACGCTTAATATGCGACTTAATATGTTCAACAGCCATAGGACACACATCCTTAAATACCTTGCGCCCTTCTTGATGAAATAGCTTATCGGCGGCAAATGGATCACTATCGTTAGCTCGGCTTACATAACTAAAATTAGAGCGAATGTTTTTTGAGAAGTCTGTTTCGGCTTTTATTCCGAGGATCTCGAAAGCCTGCTTAGACGCTAAGTCATCAGTGTGCTCAGCCCCTTCTACCACTATAGCCGTGGCGACATCTCCAAAAATAAAGTGGCTATCACGATCACAATAGTTTAACTGGGGAGAAGTTAATTCTGGATTAATCACCAACACCCGTTTTGCACTGCCAGCTTTAATCATCTCATAGGCGCGGTGTAAGGCAAAGGTTGCCGCCGAACAAGCAACTAACATATCAAAGGCAAAGCCTTTAATACCAAGGGCAGCTTGTACTTCGATCGAAATAGCCGGATAAGCTCGTTGAGTATAAGAGCAAGCAATAATCACTGCGTCTATGTCCTGAGCACTAAGACTCGCATCCTTAATAGCTTGTTTAGCCGCCGAAATGGCCATTTCGGCTTGATCTGATAAGTCCTCATCACTGCGCAGTGGAATTTGAGGTCGCATCCGACTGGGGTCTAAAATCCCTTCTTTGACGTAAACATAACGACTCTTAATACCTGATGCTTTTTCAATAAATTCAGCACTTGAGTAGGCTTTTTCTACTAATTTCCCTTGAGTAATTTCAGACTCATGCTGCTTGTTGTAGCTATCTGCATAGGTATTGTAAGCATTAACTAACTCGTCATTAGAAATGCTGTGCTCGGGTTTCCATAACCCAGAGCCACTAATAAAAACTGAGGTTGGCATCGCTTGCTCATTGCGTTGATGGACTGAGCGCTTTAGCTTACACCAATCCGCTTTGATATGTCGCCACTCATCATGCAGATTGTTACAAAACCAATATAAAAATTGGGTAATTAACCCAGTTCGTTAGGGTTATTCCTTGCCCTTTACATAACGTAAACTAGTGGATTTCTGCTCTATCCATCAGTTGAACTGATGTAATCTTATTGGCAACACAAGACAGAATATCTGCCTTATTAAATACAAACACGCTGTTACCCTGCTTAGGAAGAGTATGCACAGAAGACAAACGAAAATCAGTTAATACAAACGATACGTACTTGTCATCGCTCAAACTTTTGAGGCCAGCCCCATAAACGCAGAGCATATCGGCAACTGTGCTAGAAACCACTTTCACCGAGAGCGCCTGCTGTTGCTCATCTAGCACCAGCTGCTCTGCAATAATTTCATTACGCAAATTTTGTAACCTTTGAAGTTCATCTTCATTTTGCTTAATAGTCTCATTAAGCTGGGCTATCTGGTTATTTAGTTCGAGGGGAGTAGCAACCACCTCTTGAACCTTGTTAGGTGTGCTATCTTGTTCAAGAATTTGCTTATCTAAACCTTGTTTTAAAAGGCTTTTATCTTTTTTCAGCGCTCTGAGTTGTTTGTATAGGTTACCGATCTGCTCAACCGTTTTTAAATATTCTTGTTTTCGGGTATACAAAATAAGTGTGTAAGTATGCTGACTTTTTATTGAAGAAGGCCTAACTGCTACATAAGAGCTCGTCCACTCACTTTTCCTTTTGGGATTTTTATTACCCCTTTTCACTAAAAATAACGCGCCTTGGTTAGGTAAAAAGTGACTAGATTGCAAAGCAAACTCTAGTGATGTATTTCGAGCATTCTGCTTAAGTGACGTTTCGAGTATTTCGGCCACTATCTCGATCTCTTGATACACTTGCTCCTCTGAATTTTCAGCCCTTGCATGACTCACCGCCAACAAGGCCAAGCTCAACAAAGCCCAAGTTAGGCCTTTGAGGTGCAGGGGTAAAATGCCCATCAATAGAGCGACTTTTCTATGTAAACTTAAACAACACACAATATTCTGCCAAGACCAACTATTCATTATTACCATACGCTTGCTCTGATTGAGGATAGTGCAAAAGCTCGTTCTGCATTTGATTAAACTGGCGAGCCAAAAATAGCTGATCTTCTTGGCGCTGTTGATCCACATATTTTAGCCATTCAGCAAAGTCTTCTCGGCGCTCTTGACGACTTTCTGCCAATAAAAACTCAGTACGCTTAGCCTGCATCTCGAGCTGTTGCTGTTTGATAGTCATGGCGTACTCTTCAAACGCCTGAGTCTGAGCTTGTTTAAACACGGCTAACTTTTCGGCCACCAACTTATCTACGTCTGCTCGCTTTACGTACTGTGCATTGGGCCCTTCAATTAGAGAAGGTTGCATTGGGGTAAAGCCAACTAACACTACAACTAAAGCTAAAAACGACGTAGCCAGAGATACTGCTGGCAACCCCTGCCATTGCCACCATTTAGGTGGCTCTGCCCCCATGAAAGTCCCCTCAGCATTCCACTCAGGCACGTCTTGTTCGGCAAATACACTGGCATGAGAGGTCAACATACTGGCCGCCTCAACCTGTTTCGCAAAGGCTTCTTGCCCCGCACATCTGCGTTCAAATTCAGCTCGCTGAGACGCAGACAATTGATCGTCTAACCACAACCCCAACAAGGTTTGGTCAGGCAATTGGCTTAACTGAAAACTATTCATAATCTACCTCTAGTAATGGACGCATTTTACCTAATGCCGCATACAGGCGAGACTTAACCGTGTTGGTGGAGATCCCTGTTTGCTCGGCAATCTCTTCGAAAGTAAATTGCCCGAAAAATTTTTGTTCAACAATAAAACGCTGAGATATGGGTAAAGCTTGCATTGCGGCAATAACTTGCGCGCTTTGTTGGATATCATTGAGTTGCTCTGAGGGCCCATTACTCTCACAGTGTATGGGTGGCTCATCATCAATATTTTGCTCTGGTCGTTTACGCCGATAAAATTCGACACAACGAAAATGAGCAATGCGAAACAACCACCCCCTAAAACTCCCTTCATGACGATAGGACGATAAGCTCTTAAATAAAGAGATAAAGATTTCTTGCATAAGATCAGCCGCATCCTCGGTATTGCCTGTCATACGCAACCCGTAGTTATACACCTGTTTTTCATACTTTTTAATAAGTGCCAACCATGCTCGCTTATTTCCCTTTAGGGCGCGAGACACCAGTTGTGCGTCCGTTTTCTCAAACAAAAATATGTTATCCCAATCATGCTCTACAAAAGTAATCGAGCGGTTCTCTAAAAAAGTTTAGTTTCAACTACAAAAAAAAGCGCCAATCGGCGCTTTTTTTAAAATACTAACTTACTAACAATAGTCATTAACCACCGATTGACGCATAAGCTTGGCTTTGTTGCTTTTCACCTTCGACAAATTTACTCCACTGAGATGCCATTTTTCGGGTTTTGTCATAGCTTTGCGCTTTAGCCAACTGATTTAACGCGTCGTTGTAATCACCCGCATTAAACTTAGCCATGCCTATTACTAAATACGCTTGGCCCTCGTTGCGCAAGCTGCCCTTTTCGATGGCGCGTTCCGATGCCTCTATTGCTTCTTGCCACTTATCCATATTCAAATACATTTCACCTAGCTGCGCAAACAACTCACCCGAATCAGATAACTTAGCCGCAGCCAACATCACAGGCACGGCTTTTTCTGATTCTTTAGCAAAATTTAATGACTGCGCCAAAAAGGTTAAATTACGCTCGTCTTCTTTTAGCTTACCTTCCTCAATGGCTTTTTCCATGAGCAAAGCGGCTTTATAAGGCATTTGATGATAGTAATAAAGCTGGGCTAAATTGAACATGTCAGAACCTGTCATGATAAAGTCTTTTTGCTCAGCAATTTCCATAATCGCTAGCTGCTTTTCTTCTTGTTCAAGTTCTCCATACATACCTGCTAACTGGATCCAATACTTAGGCGCTTCAAATTGTTTAATCAGCTTTAGTAGCACGTTTTTAACTTGCTCTGGTTGCTTCAGCTCGTAATACACTGCACGCTGTAACACATACCACTGCTCTTCAACTTGAAAACCTAAATCATTGGTTTCGACCTGTAAGATCGCCGCGTTAATATATTTAGAGGCCGCGTTATAATCCTGCTTTTGATACATAGCTTGGGCTTTAAGCACCAGATTTTTAGCTGGAATTTCTTTATTTGGGTACAAGCCAAGCTGTATCTCTTCCCACTTTTCTATGAAGTGAATGGTCTTATCGTAATTCCCTCGCACCATATGCAATTGAGCCAAACTGAACAAAGTCGCTTGCTCAAAGGTTTCTGGGATGGGTTGTTGCTTAACCACAGTTTCAAAGGCTTCAATAGCTTGATCGAAATTTTCCATTTCGTAATGAATAAAGCCATAAAAGTTGTACATCATGGCTAATTCGTAGCTATTCATAGAAGACGCTTTACCCTTGACTGTGTCTAACACGTCAAATGCTTCAGCTTGCTTGCCGTCATCGGCTAGCGCCTGAGCTCGTGACAGTTGGTCATACACCTTAGAACGAAGCGTCGGTACTCGCTTGGTCTTTCTTTCTGTTTGAGGTTCGTTTGCATTAGCTTGAATAGGCATAGTGACCAGCGTAACCAACACACAAAGTGCGGCAGCGGTTAGGCCTTTGAAATTGACCTGCGTCAACGGATTATATTTCATAGTCTTACCCTCCAATTTCAAATGTAACGCGAACTTCAACACCCGAGACTTCCATTGGCTCACCGTTAACTACCCTAGGTTTGTACTTATATTTGAGAGTAGCATCCAAAGCTGCTTGCTCAAAAATGCCTTTGGGTGAAGCATTGATCACTTTAGGATTACTTACAGAACCCAGCTTAGTCACAGTAAACTCTACGTCCACATAGCCCTCTATTCCGCGCTGAAGTGCGCGCCTTGGGTATACCGCCGCAACACGTACGATAGGTAAAAACTCACCATCGCCAGAATCTAACGCCAATCCACCGTCAAGGGCAACATCGGCGGCTATGTCAGCACCAAAGTCTAAACCGCTAGCACTCGGATCTGGACTAGGCGAGTCCATTTGAGGCTGGGCCAAAGGCGGGGGTGGTTCTTTCGGCTTAGGTGGCTTTTTAGGTTTACGATCTTTCTTTTGTACGGCTTCTTCTTTTTTCACCCGAACGAAGTCGAGGACGCTGCCTTTAGGCGCATCAGTTAATGCACTGCCACCGCTTTGAATCAAAGACTGCATTAAAAAGAACAATCCTAACGTCACAGCCCCGGCTAATAACAGGGCAATGACCAATCTAGATATAGTCTGAGGCATAAAGCGACCTACGGCTCCTGAGCAGCAATTGAGACGTCTAATATGCCCGCAGCACGCGACGCGTCCATCACTTTAATCAACACGTCTGTGGTAGCTTTTTTATCAGCCTGAATAACCACTGTACCTTGCGGGTTTTCAGCGTAAAGACGTTCGATGTTGGCCTGTACTGCGCGCACATCGACTTTACGTTTGTTGATCCAAATTTCGCCCTTATCACTGATCGCAACCAAGATATTTGCTCGGTCTTTTTTAACGGCAGTTGCGGCTTCTGGACGGTTGACATCAATACCCGCTTCTTTCACGAAAGACGCAGTTACAATAAAGAAGATAAGCATGATAAAAACCACGTCTAGCATAGGGGTCATATCGATTGCTGCTTCTTCATCGTCCATCATGTTTTGAAAATGCTGTTTCATAGTGTTCTCTTATTCGTTTCTTAATTGCGAGTGATAGACACTAAATGTGTCTATCCATCATCAGGGCGTCTTCTAGTTTTGCGCGCTCTGACTTAGTTGTTCGTGATAACCAGCTTGAAGCAAATACGCCAGATAGTGCGCCAACCATACCCGCCATAGTCGGGATAGTAGCCTTAGATACACCAGAGGCCATTGACCGAGCATTGCCCGAACCAGATATTGCCATCACGTCAAAGACTTCAATCATGCCTGTTACTGTCCCCATCAGACCAAGTAACGGGCACAAAGCAACCAGTGATTGAATAATCGGAATGCCGGCACCTAAGCGTAGCGACACCCGTGAAATCATGGCTTGACGAATTTGTTCAGCGTTCCAAGAACGTCTGTCTTCACGTGCTTGCCATTTTTTAATGATGGCTTTTTTGTATTGTTTGTGAGTAACAAACACATACATAGCTCGCTCTAAGATCATCAACCACATCACAAAAATTAGCGCGCCGATGACGAGCAATACTTGCCCGCCTGATTCGGTAAAATCGCGAATGGTTTCTAGAAATTCAATCATGATGACGCTTACGCTTTCTTGCCAGAGTTTTGAGCTTCAGCACGCTCTGCAATTACACCAGCCGCTTGTTCTTGCAAGATATACACTATGTTCTTGCTGCGAGTGTTAAGCATGGCGTAAAGTAGCGTCATTGGAATAGCCACAACTAGACCGAGTACAGTGGTAACCAATGCAGTTGAAATACCCCCTGCCATCAATTTAGGGTCGCCAGTACCAAATAGGGTAATCGCTTGGAAGGTATTGATCATGCCCGATACCGTACCCAAAAGACCCATTAGCGGTGCAACAACCGACATAACCTTAATTATTTGCAAGAAGCGGCCTAACTTAGGCACTTCGCCCAAAATAGCCTCGGTTAAATGTAGCTCTAGGGCTTCGGTGTCTGCGTCTGGGTATTCGTCACGAGCTCGCATTACACGGCCTAGGGCATTGTTCTTTTTAAAGGTTTTAGACTTAAGCTGACGTTTAACTTTTGCGCCTTCTATGCCCAGTACAATAAAGCGCCAAATTGCGATGATAAGACCTACCGCACCCACAGCTAAGATGATATAGCCCACAGTTCCACCTTGCTCAACACGCTCTTTCAAACTTGGCGCTTGAACCAAAAGCTTAAGAATAGAACCGCCTGTTGGATCTAAACCAAACTGAACTAACTCACCCGAAGATTGTTCTAAATCTGTGATTGTATTACCAAAGCGCGGAGCAGGTTGACGAATTAACTCAGCAACCGAACCAGTTGTGCCATTGTAATCTAGGTATTTTCCGTCAGCAGCTAACGCAAAAGGCCCAACACGTAACACGTCTTTGTTTACCTTGTTGCCACCAGCTTCAATAACAGGGGTATTGAATAAAGTAACTTTGCCAGACTCAGTCATCTCACGCTGCATTTCAAACCAAACGCGCTCAATTTCCGCTATAGATGCTAGTTTAGAGCTAGCGCCCATTGATTGAGCAAGGTCATCTAAAAACTCCGCTCGGCCAGTAATTTGTGCAGAAATAATAGAGTTTTGAAACTTACTTTTAGTGTCGCCAGCGACTTGCTGAAGTACACCAAACAACTCTTTTAACGAGCCTAAACGTTTATTCATGGCTTCATTTAAATCTGCCAATTTAAATTCGTTTTCTTCAAAGCGTGTTTCTAGTTGCTCAGACAATTTTAATGCATTGTCACGTTCTGCTGTCGCTTGACGCAACATTGCGTCTTGTTCAGCACGTTTTTGAGCAAACTCTTTTTCGCGCGCTACGTTTTGTTGATTTTGCGCGAATTTACCTTGCTCTAGCTGTTGTAAAAGTGCGTCTAAATCTAAGGCTTTATCATCGTTTGCCTGAACAGCGGTTGCCATAAAACCCACAGCAAACAAGGTAACAATTTTTTTAGTCAATAATTTCATTTCGGTTAAGTCCTTAGTCCGTCAACGCAACGGGTAACATCAAAAGATCAGGCGCTAGCTGCTTTTTAGCCATACGCAACCCTTTGGTGACTTGCGTGCGGTAGCTAGAAGGAAGTGCTTCCCACTTTCCTGATTTTTTATTCCACGAGCCTTGTAAGCTGGCATCACGTGTTTGGTAAATTAACGCTGTGCGGCCTACGCGCAAGAAATCGACATCACGCTCTTGCCCATCAATAATATGTAGACCGCTGTAGGCCTCTAGGGTACGACCGTAATCCATTTCAACTTGGTACGCTTCCATTACCCGGCGAAACTTCTCAGAAGGCGCAATATCGGCACGGTCCATCATAGACTTAAGTTCATCAATACGCTTGGCACGCTCTTTAGGTAAAAAAGGCACATCTAACGCGACAAACTGCTCTAAGCCAGTAATCATACGCATCATCAAAGGTGTGATTTGGCGCTCTATTACACTTACTTCGTCTATCGCTGCGTTTAAATCAGCCATTTCTTGTAACTGACTGTCTATCTGCTTATTTAACTGGCCATTGTAGACATCCAAACCCGCAGTTTCTTTGTTCAAGGTTTTGAACTTTTGCAGTTTGTTATCAATTTGGTCGGTAATATTATTGATAGTTTGTTGAGATTGCGCCGCTGATTGATTGATTTCAGTTGCTTTTTTCACGGCTGGTTTAAGGAAGGCTTCTTCCTCTTGAGCCATACTCGTTGTCGAGGCAGCAAACACAGTAATCAGTGCTGCAGATAACGTAGTCAGTCGATTCATGCTAAAAACCCTAAATTGTTACCAATATTTTATTGATAATTCTAAACTGCGGGGAGGATAAGCACTAAATGTGACAGAAAGATTACAAAGATATGACACTATGATTATTCGGAATTTGGGTTGTGTTATTTACAAAAACCGCAAGGTCGTTTTTTTAACCATTTATTCATTTTGGCGTAATGTCCTCGTCATATACGAAAACTAACTTAATTAGCGTTATTGAAATACCTCAATAACGTCTATTAAGGATGAAAAACATGAAAAAATTACTACTATTAATCGCATCTATTGGCTTAACTGCACAAGCATTTGCAGCCGAAACAACGCACAACTATCCAAAGACAGTAAATCAGTATAGTCAAAGTAAATATATATTTGTTTCATCGACTAACGGCAGTGGTTTTTGTTCATTAACAAAAGGAGGCAACTCTCGCATGGTGGCCGCAGAAATGTTTTGCGGTGAAGATGAATCAACCTACAATGAGTTCGATTGGTATTCTAAAACATGGAATGCAAAAAGCACAGGCAGCAAGAACCAGTGTTATCCAATATTTAAGCAAATCACTTGTAATTAGTCCGAACCTCGGCGTCAAGTGATTGGCAACATTCGCCAGTCTGAGACTGGCGTTTTTTTTTACGCTTAACCTTTCACCTTCTCTATTGCCTGTTAACAACTTAAGTTCATGATAAATAAAAAATCCGGTATTAGTTCCCCAATACCGGACAATTATATTTATCAATAACTGAGCTGTGCAGTTTGCCTAGATAGCTAACCAGCAATTTCAGCTTTATTAAAAATCATACTGATAGTTGACTTTAAAGGTTGTGCCAAGAGTTCTCGTGCGTATCTCAAAGCCATTCTGGGTAACAGTTTGATCTTCACCCAAAATATTTTTCAATGAAAACTTAACAGTTGAATTGAAATTCGGAAAGTAAGAATAAATTGCATCTAACGAGTGAATGGGCTGCTCAAATGCATCATCACGACCATTAATACCTGATGCCAAAATTCGCTCACCAAATACGTTGTATACTACTGATGCACTGTGCTCACCATTTGCCGAATCATAATTCAACTGCAAGTTAGCTACGTACTTTGAGTGGCCTGTTAAAGGCTTTGAAGTATTAGTCAAGTTACCCGCCGAAACCGGATCAATATCGACTTCAGACTCACTTAGCGTTACATTACCCGATGTGAAAAAACCGTCCATAAATGCGCCTAAATCATAGAGCCATTCCGCTTCGATACCATAAAGTTCTGCTTTATCACCATTAGTGAAACTCGCACTAAAGTTAGCATCACCTACACTTAGAATGGTTTCAATCGGATTTGTGATGTCTTTATAAAACAACGACACCGCTAGGTTGTTTCCACCCTGACCATACAATTCATAACGAAAATCATAATTCTTCAAAGTCGTTGAGGTGAGCGTAGTGCTACCTGTTGTTCTTATGTCGGTAAGTGGGTCGAGATAACCCACTGGCACAACCTCACGTAAATCAGGACGAACTACTGTTTCACCATAACCGAAACGCAACTGGTATGACTCCCCCCCGATGTAAGTCAAACTCAACGCAGGGTAAAAGTCATCGTTAGACACGGTACCATTTTGGATGGTTTCGACGTTAAATAAATTTTCTAAATCTTGACGGTCAAAAATCAAGCTCGACGTAGAAATAGAAACTTGTTTAAAGGCTTCGTAACGCAAGCCACCACTTATTCTCAAAAAGTTTTTATAGAAAATATCAAAAGCACCATAACCGGCTTCAATCTTCTGACCAGCAAGATAATCATCAGCTTCAGGCGCTTCAGGTTCGTTGAAGCTTAGTAACAAGCTATTTTCAATAATTTCGTCGTCTAAGTATTGAGTCACATTCAACAAACTATCAATGCCGCGGTTAACTTCAATTGCAGCACCGGTATTGTTGACGAAGAAGCTTGAAGTTGAATAAACCCTTGCTCTATCAGAAAAGTCCCAACCTCCTTTAAACTCAACGTCGAAGTTTTTAACACTAATAGGCAAAGTGAGGTTACCACTCCACGACTTCATGTTGTCTTCTAAGTCAATAAATTGATAGTTAACCTGACCAATACCCCCATCGATACTGCTGCTTACATAGCGCCCATCAAGGTCATAGGCATCATTGAATCCGAAATCAACATCTAGTGGAATATCTGTTTCTGCTTTTGATTGCGTATATTGCCAGTCAGCTCCCAAGCCCATGAAATCTAGGAAGGTGTGTTGCCCGGTAAACTGATCTATATCCAAGGTACGATCTTCGGCCCTGAATCCATGTCTACGGTCAGCTTGCTGATCTGCCGCGATTGAGATGTTTTGGTTAGGATTTTGAGAAATAACAATATCCGAACGCTCATCGTTGTCTTCAATGTAAATTTTGGTGTAGTTAACATTGTGCGTACCTAAGCGATACCCAGTGGTAAACAAACCGTTCAGCCTTTCGCTTTGAATGGTCACTTGAGACTCAGACTGGCTGTCGAAACATGGATTTAATACGTCTTCGTCAGTTAGTAACTCGATTGAACAATTGTCACGAAAATCAGAGCTTAAAACACCATTAGTTTGGTCAGAGTAAGTCCACTTGTTATCGTAAGCTAACGATGCCAAAAAGCCCAATTGACCATCAAAGAGCTTCTCTTCGATACTATTTCCGATAAACCCTTGCACAGAGTAATTTGGATCCAAACGTTCTTGCGTGATGCCAATATCTCTAGGTAATGATTTTAATAAATCATTATTAACCGTTACTGCTTGCTGAGCCGCAGTTGCAGTACTGTTACTCACTAACCTGTCAGCGTTAACAATACCCCTTAAGCTAAAATCACCCTGATATTGACTAATAGCTGAAGATAGTGTTTGAGGAATACCCCCTAAATTACCACCAGTATTAAAAGTATTCCCGTTGGAGTTTTCGCTGTTTAGCTCTGCGCCAAACTGGATACCAGAAACAAATTCACTAGGCAACGACTTAGTGCGTATATCTACACTTCCGCCACCAAACGCAGCAGGCATATTTGGCGAAAAAACTTTTTGTACGGATAAACTCTCAATTACACTAGAGGGAAAAATATCCAAAGGAATAACATTTCGGGTTAAATCTGGGCTTGGAATACTTGCACCATTCAATCTCGCGCTCGAATATCGCTGACCTAAACCTCGTACAAAAATAAATTTCCCATCAACAAGAGTTAAACCTGTAACACGTCTCAACGCTGATGCGGCGTCACTGTCTCCCGTCCGCGATATCTGTTCGGCTCCCAAAATATCGGCAACGAACGCCTGATTTTTTCGCTCTTCAATAACAGCTGATGCAGAACCTTGCAAACGTGTGCCGGTAGTTACCACTTCATCGAGAACATCGTCTTGCTGTGCTGAAACACCACAAGAAATAAAAGCTAGAGTAACGGCCAAAGAGACCTTACTTACTCCATATCGAGTACTCATCATTAAACTCCACCTTGAGATAAGTAAATAGGCGCATAAAAGCGCCTATTTTAAATAACATACAAATTGTTTAGTCGTTGGCAGATGCATTGATAAATGCAGCACTAGCCCATCTGTACCAGTCAGAAGTAGTGTCTGTATCTGACAAAGCGCCAATATAGTTTGCAGCTTCAAAGAACGAAGAATCAGCTGTATTTAGCGTTGTCGGGTCAAATGCTGTAACAGTGATATCACTTCCAGTAGTCAAAGTTGAGAAACCGTTTGCTGCAAGAACATTTGCGTTTCCACCTAAAATTTCGCTTGAACTACCTGTAAACCAATCGTTAAGCTCGACGGAATTTGTATCTAGAGTAACCGTTTCTGCACCAGCTTTTGCTACTTGGTCACAAGCAACAACTGAGTTTTGGAATGACACAGTGTTATCAATTATCACACCAGCTGCGTCAGCAGAGTAATTGATACACCAAGTTTGTAAAGCTGACTCTTTAACCAATAAAGTATTGTACCAAGTCGCTGAGATATCATCATCAAGCTTAACAGCGATTGATTCATCGTCATCGCGGTTTGATCTCTCGTCAGTTGTAATAACGGTCACGTTAGTAATATTTGGAGCAGAAGCTGGAGCTTGCTCACTAGAGCGCCCTTTTTCGCCATCAGCCTCAAAACCACCGTTACCCATGTTTACGATTTCACCGTTGGTATTTTGGACTTTGCCATGCTTGACCAAGATAAACTGTGCATTACCCTGCCAACCTGCATCGATATCGATACTGTCATCTTGCGTGTCTGTAACAACAATGTGTTTCAAATCAACCGCGCCGCCGAAAAGCTCGATACCATCATCGTATCCTTGATAGATATCGATGTAATCAATCGTTGTGCCCGATCCCACAGCGAATAAGCTCAAAGAGTTAAGGTCGTTCCCTACTTCAGCACCCGCTGGCAAACCACCTGCAAAATGAATTTTTACAAAGCGCAATGTACCACTGTCATCTGCGTTATCTGTACCGCCGTAAAAACTGATTACACCCTCACTTTCAGCGCTACAGGTATTACCATCTCGTTGTGCATCAGTACACTGGTCGGTTATGCCGAAACCATTGATCAATACACCAGCCCAATCTTGGTACTGAGGTCCACTGCCTACTGTGTCTAAACGAGGAATAGCATTAGCAGAAGTAAAAGTAATGGGGTTGTCAATTGTGCCGTCTGCTTCGATGTTTGCACCGCGATTAATAAGCACATGAGAGTTTGTTTCGCCAAAAACAACTGTTGCACCAGCGTTAACAGTTAAGGTAGGTCCATTTGGCTCGATAGTACAAGTACCACCATCAGTGTCACAGCTTTCACCCATAACCAAAGAACCTAGGAAATAATGAACACCACCGTTACTTAAGTTGCGTAACGTGACATCTGAGTTAAGTACGTTACTCGCACTTACAAACGAAGTGTTGTACGTACAATCTTGTCCATCGAATGCACCTTGAATAGTCTCACCATCTCGCTGGTATGAAGCACATAAATTCAAAGTTGAACTTCCGCCGCCGCCAGTCACGCTGTTATCCACACTGTTGTCAACGCTGTTATCGACTGTAGTAGGTGTAATGTTAATATCTCCACCACAGCCCGCCAATGCCAGAGCGGCTACGATTGCACTTGTTTTAAATATGTTTTTGAATTCCATTGTTCTCTCCGAATGCGAGTAAAATAAGTAGTCATAAATAAAGTGCGAGCAGAGTACCCAAGGACCATGACAGAAATGTTACATTGAAATAATGTAACAAAAGTTTAATATTCGAGAAGATAAGAAGGGTGTTTTTTGTGCAAAATTAAATACCTAGGAACAGATGTATAAAACCTAGAGTAGTCAGTTGTGTGGCGGGCATGAGACACAATAGATTTGGAAAAAATTTAAACCTATCTATTCAACTCCCTGTAGTAGCCTCAAGACAAAGCTCCCTCAATTGCCATGTTTTAAGGGGGTATAATAGGATTTCGGCAGTGGCTCTGATTACAAACTCAGAGCTAAGCAAAGCCCATAGCCCTTGCAGGCTAAGGCATGTCATGCTTGCGAAGTATTAACGGGTATCAGTATAAAGACTTCAGTATTGCAAACATCAAAAGCCCTAAAGGACGTACTGGAATCTCACTCGGAACTCACTGCCATAGTCGTCATTAACATTACTTGAAGCATAAGCGTACTTAGAAATTACTCGCCAGCGAGTATTGTGATAGTAATTAACTGCTAGACCAAATGAACTGGCATCAACCTTACCTAATTCTGTGTCAGCAAAATTACCCTCGCCTTCTTCAAGTCTTAGCACTATCTCCCACGCTCCAGACGGGCCTTTAGGTTCAACTCCTCTAAATGCCCCTCGGCTGTATTTACGGGGTTCCCCAGTGATGATCCACCCTGCTTGTAAGTAGCCACCGCTCCTATTTTGATCTGGCGTATCCGATCCCATAAACTCAGCCTGAGCATGAAATGGCCCATTCCCATATGCTAATTCAACGCCACTAACTGAACGTTCAGAACCTTTGCGATTATAAGCTAACCCTAAGTGCAACACCTGCTGGTCGGTGTGTACTGGGGTATAGGTGATCCGTCCCGTGACCCCAGTGCCAGAGTCGTCTGACTTATCTTCAAACACACCTAAAGCATAGGTAAAGCGGTCTTGCTGACCACTTAGCTGCACCCCAAGACTTCTTCCGGGAACAAACTCCTCAGTGATGGCAGAGCGTTCGGCAAATACAATATTATTTGATGACTCAGTGAACTCTAATCCAAATGGCTCTTTTTGATTACCTATGGTGAGCTGCAATTGTTGCCCCCAACCCTGATAACGTAAATACACGTCTTCAGGGTCACCAGTTTGACCATTACCTAAGTTGAATTGGGTTTTGTATGCCCAATTTTTCAACTTACCTTTAAAGTCGATTCTGGCCCTACGTATAGTAAAGTCGTCTTCATCAACCCTATCGTTCAACTTTGCGTAGTTATAATCCAAGTGTAAGCGGCCACCAATCTCAAGAGTATATTGCTTGCTAGGATCGGAAAGTTTTACCGGTTGAGTGAAATTAAATCGCGTCGATTTTTGATCGAGAGTGTTTGCTTGCACACTTGAAGATAAAAAGAGAAATGCACTTAAAAAATAGGTACAGTTTTTTTGCATGTATTATCCGATTAGTGTGAGTTTACGCAGACGAAAATGTAGTTTGCCAAATAACTATCACGTAACTATAACGCTGGGCTAAAATTTTATAACAAAACTTGCCTAATTGGACAATTTAATTTGGGAGCTTAACCAGGGCGTGTTGAATTTTCTGTATACTTTTTGTTCTACACTTGGTGAAATATAAAAACTATGTAATCACGGCACAGCGTTGAAGGCCTATTAATATAAGTCAAAATGCTGCAACAAAGCGTAAAAATCTTTTAAGACGAATCCGAAGTGACTCGCAACGAAGTTGAGCGTTTGCCCAGCATTTCTGCTGCTTTAGCACACATTCATGTAGAACAACGACAACACAGCCGTGCTTTATTGTCTAAATACCGCGCAACTCGCTGCAAAAACAGACAGAAAAGCTCAACACGCCCTAACTCTTACTTCTCTTACTTCTCTTACTTCTCTTACTTCTCTTACTGAGCATTCTAAGACATAAACCAAAGCTATGATTTCGTTCCATAAAAAAAGCCAGACTTTTAGTCTGGCTTTCTAATATATTTAGCTGTTTAACTATGTCTTACGCGGCAAATATACCTTTTATCATAAAGAAGAATACGATAGATAAGCCGGCTCCAGCAGGTAAAGTAATAACCCAGGAGACTACAATATTCCGCACTACACCTAGGTTAAGTGCGGCGATACCTCTTGCCATACCTACACCTAGCACAGCTCCAACTAGGGTTTGAGTAGTCGAAATAGGTAAACCTGTTCCAGAAGCAATCACCACAGTTGTCGCAGCAGCTAGTTCAGCGGCAAATCCACGACTTGGCGTTAAGTGCGTAATGCCGTTACCTATGGTTTTAATTACTCTGTGTCCAAACAAAGCCAAACCGGCGACTATACCTACGCCACCTAGAGGCAGTATCCACCATACCAACTCAGCGCTCTTACCAATCTCACCACCGTTATCAACAATACTAACCACGGCAGCTAATGGACCAATTGCGTTGGCCACATCATTTGAGCCATGAGCAAAAGCCATGCAGCAAGCTGTCACTATCATTAAAACAGCAAACACTTTTTCTACATTAACAAATTGCGCTTCTTTTTCTGCTTTAGGGTCAATTTTAAGGCGCTTGATATACAAACTACCAGCAATCCCAACTAACACTGCAATGGCAATCGAAATTAAATAGCCTTGCTCTGCAGGTAATCCTAAGCCTACATGTTTAAGGCCTTTTTTGATGGTAACCAAAGCCATAACAAAACCAGCAAATGCCATGTAAACAGGTACATATTTTTTGGCATTTTCAAAAGGCTTAGCGGTATCAAATATCAGTTTCTGTGCAGATTGAAATATCAGGTAAGCAATAAAACCGGAGATTGCAGGGGTGATAATCCAGCTACCCACTATCCCGCCTACTTTACCCCATTCTACTGCTTCAGAGCTTACACCAACTGCCGCAAAACCAACAATGGCTCCAACAATAGAGTGCGTAGTAGACACAGGCCAGCCAAGATATGACGCTAAAGCCAACCAAATACCTGCAGCAAGCAAGGCCGAAATCATCCCAAATACCAGTAACTCAGGCGTATTTACGAAAAATGCTGAATCGATTATGCCTTTACGGATGGTAGAGGTCACCGCGCCGCCCGCTAGGTAAGCACCAGCGAATTCAAACACCATAGCAATTAAAATTGCTTGTTTAATGGTTAATGCTTTGGAGCCAACAGATGTGCCCATAGCATTAGCCACGTCATTTGCACCTATACCCCATGCCATTAAAAATCCAACGGCCGCCGCGATAACGACTAGGGTAAACCCATAATTAGTAATAATATCCATTGCTTAAGTCTCTTAGTTGGCCAACATCAATTCGAGGCGAGAACCGACTCGCTCAGAAATATCGGCCAACTCGCCGACCCACTCAATGATGCTGTAGAGGAACATAACATCAACTGGATTCAGATCTTTCTCTAATACCAGTAGCTCTCTACGTAAACCGATTTGCAGTTTATCTGTGTCGTCTTCGATTTCATCAAGACGCTCAATCATATCTTCGACCAAACGCAATTCACGGCCTCTAAAGCCGGTTTCAAGCAAATCGTCTAACTCATTGATTACCCGCTGAGCTTGCTTAGTGGCATCTAAACAACGCATTAGGTATTCCATGAAAGGCGTTTGTAAGGCTTCAGGAATGACTAATTGTCTACCTAAAATTCGACCCGAAATATCCTTAGATTTATTCGCAATTTTGTCTTGTTGCGTAAGCAAGTCCAACACATCTTGACGCTGAATAGGCATAAAAATACCTACAGGCAAGCTCACTCTTAATTCACGTTTTATTTCGTCGGCTTGCTTTTCTAAACTAGAAATCGTTTGTTGTTGTTCTTTTGCCGCTTTCCAATCTTGCGCGTATACCGCTTTAAAAAAGGGCAATAAACCTTGGCTACATTTATGTACCAAGTTAATGTGATCTTCAAGGGGCTTAAGTGGAGACTTAGCAAACACCCCCAAAAAGGAATTCATTGGCATAACTTTCTCTTCGAGTTAAAAACATCATTAACGACTGTGGTTTTAAGCGCACCACATTTCTATCGCGAAACCACACTCAAAGTACGCCTCAAATGTGACATAGAAGTTACGTGCTTCATTTATTTTTTAGACGAAGTGCACATAATCAGTATTCTTTTGACATTAACTTGCTGTAGTCTTAATTTTTACTTACAAATTAGTCGAACACAGCTCGCTCATCTCAACGGCGCGATGTTATTACAGGAATATTACACTTTTATGAAACCTATCGTATTTACTTTAGTGGGACAGGATAAGCCCGGTTTAATAAGTGACCTAGCGCACACGGTTTACGCTATGGGTGGCAATTGGCTTGGCAGTAACTTATCGCATATGGCGGGGCATTTTGCAGGCTTCGTACAAGTAGATTTACCCCAAGAACAACACGCCCAATTAATCGACACATTTGCCAACCACCCGCACTTAAAGATCCACGTGTTAACTGGCGCACATCAAGATGACGATAAAGGCACACAGACTAAAATTGAAATCACAGGTAATGATCGCCCTGGTATAGTTCAAGAACTGACTCAAGTGCTAAGTCAAGGCCAACTCAACATCATTAAATTCGACTCTTCTTGCCAAAGTGCACCTAACTGGGGAGGCATACTATTTAACGCTACCGCCGTTATCTCAGTGTTGCCTGACTTTGACCAAGAACAGCTTAGAAGTGACTTAGAAAGTTTGGCAAATGATTTGATGATAGACATCACACCTATGTAATTTAAGGCCTGAAATGTCGGCCGATTGCCGCTTTCATGTTAGCGTCACATCAAGGACGTAACCTATTAATACATTAGTTACCATCAATAAACGTAGAAGAACCATGCCTGAATCAGAAAACGTATATTACCCTAGAGAATTAAGCTGGCTATCTTTTAACCAAAGAGTATTGCAAGAAGCCAAAGATACCTCAAACCCGATTATTGAACGCATTAGGTTTTTAGGTATTTTTTCAAACAACCTAGATGAATTCTATCGGGTCCGAGTGGCCGATGTTAAACGCCAAATCTACATTCATTTAAATGAAGGCCAAACCGAGCAAGCTGAACAAACCAAGCAACTCATGGAGAAAATTCAGGAAAAAGTTAAGACGCTAACCCAAGACTTCGACGCAACCCACCTAGAAGTAATAAAAGGCCTTGCAAGATACAATATTTTTCTGCTCGGAGAAGAAGACTTAAACGACTACCACGAACAATGGTCTCGCGAGTATTTTCGCAGCAAAATTTTATGTCACGTTGCGCCAGTTCTGCTTACTAAAAAAGTGAAACTCTTATCTCGCCTTAACGATTCAGCGACCTATCTGTACATAAAAATTAGCCGAGCAGACAAATCAGATGCGTACGCTGTAGTAGAGGTGCCGACTCAAAGTCTGTCGAGATTCGTAGTTATTCCACCTGAGAAAAGCCGAAAAAAGAAATACATTATGCTGCTCGATGATATTATTCGACTTAACCTATCGAGTATTTTCAAAGGCTTTATCGAATTTGACAGCTTAGAAGCCTACTCTTTCAAAATGACCCGTGATTCCGAATACTCACTCAACGACGAGATCGATGAGAGTTACATGGATAAAATGTCAGAAAGTATGAAGCAGCGTCTCATTGCAGAGCCAGTGCGTGTGGTATACGACAGCAGAATGCCAGCCGATATACTTAAAGATTTAAAAAAGCGCTTAAAAATTTCCTCCTACGACAGTTTAAACCCCAGTGGTGCATATCGAAATTTTAAAGACTTTATTGGCTTCCCAAATATCGGGCGCGCCTACTTAGAGAACTCTTCGTTACCGGCCTTGACGAGCCAAGACTTTACCGCCCACGACACGGTATTCGACGCTATCAGTGCCAAAGACATACTTTTGTATTATCCATATCACAAATTTTTGCATGTTACTGAGTTCATCCGCCAAGCCGCGTTCGACCCCAGCGTAAAAGCCATTAAACTAAACATCTACCGAGTTGCCAGCCATTCAAGGATTATGGCGTCGCTTATAGACGCCGTCGACAACGGTAAAAAAGTCACAGTGGTAATCGAACTGCGAGCGCGTTTCGACGAAGAAAACAATATTGAATGGGCTAAGAGACTCACTGACGCAGGAGTAAAAGTTGTGTTCGGTATGCCTGCCTTAAAAATTCACAGTAAACTTTGTGTGGTGACCCGAGAGGAAAAAGGCGAACTCATTAATTATGCCCACTTTGGTACAGGCAACTTCAATGAGAAAACCGCAAAAATTTACACAGATTTTAGTTTGTTCACGCGTAATCAAGATTTAGCCAATGAGGCGTTGGCGGTTTTTTCGTTTATCATGCAACCATACCGTCGCCAAAAGTTTCAGCACTTGCAAGTATCTCCGATTAACAGTCGCACCAAAATTCAACTTTTGATCCGCCAAGAGATTCAAAATGCTAAAGATGGGAAAAAAGCCAAGATCACCCTGAAAATTAATAATCTGGATGATAAGCAACTGATTGATGATTTATATAAAGCCAGCCAAGCAGGGGTCAAAATTAACGCTATTATTCGCGGGATGTGTTCTTTAGTACCAGGAATCAAAGGTTTAAGCGAAAACATCAGCATCATCAGTGTCGTTGACCAATTTTTAGAGCATCCCAGAGTCTTGGTATTTGAAAGTGACGGCGAGCAAAAAATGTTTATTTCTTCTGCCGATTGGATGACCCGTAACATGGACTTTCGAATTGAAGTCGGGTGCCCAATCTACGATCCTGATTTAAAACAGAAGATTATGGATATTTTGGATATACAATTTAGAGATACCCTCAAAGCGCGGGTCATAGATAAAGAACAAGTTAATAAATATGTAAAACGAGGCAATCGTAGAAAACTGCGGTCGCAAATCGAAACCTACAAATATTTAAAAGCCAGCGAAAAGGATAAACATGCCTAGTGTAAAATCAGCCTTTGACAGTGTTGAAGAGCGAGACACCGCACACGTTGCCGCCCTAGATATCGGCTCGAATAGTTTCCACTTGGTTGTCGCACGTATCGTTGCAGACTCAGTGCAAATTTTGCATAGGCTTAAGCCTAAAGTGCGCTTAGCCGATGGTTTAGACAAAGAAGGTAAATTATCTGAAGCCTCTATGCAAAGAGGGCTCGATGCCTTAAAGGTGGTAGCAGAGAGCCTGCAAGGCTTCGACAACAAAAACGTACGCGTAGTGGCAACTCACGCATTGCGTAAAGCCAGCAACGCTAAAGAGTTTATCAAACGGGCTAAATCTGTATTTCCTTTTCCTATCGAGGTTATCTCGGGTGTAGAAGAGGCCAGACTCATATACCAAGGCGTCGCCCACACCAATCATCAAGACGGCAAAAGGTTAGTCGTTGATATAGGCGGCGGCTCAACAGAGTTCATCATAGGCGAAGGTTTTGAACCCGACATATTGCGCAGCGTGCAAATGGGCTGTGTAAGCTACACCAATAAATACTTTAAGCATGGTGACCTTAAACGTAAGTGTTTTGATAAAGCTATCACTGCAGCCCAGCAAGCATTGGAGCTAATTGACAAAAAGTATAAAAATATTGGTTGGCAAGCCTGTATTGGCACTTCTGGCACCATAAAAGTCATTATTGAATTAGCCTCGCGCCTTGACGAAAATAACCGCGAAAACCAGGTATCCTTGAGTGACTTATACACACTCATGGAACTAGCTTGTGCCGCAGGTAATAGTGAAGCGTTGGCATTAGATGGCTTATCCGAAGATAGGAAGCCAGTATTCGCAGCAGGGCTGGCTATTTTAATTGGGGTATTCAAAAGTTTGGATATCTCCGAAATGGAGTTATCTAGCGCGGCATTGCGCGAAGGCGTGCTGTACGAAATGGAAGATAATCTCAAACAAGTGGATATTCGCCAGCGCAGTGCTGAAAGTCTAGCCACTCGCTACGATGTCGATGTTGCTCATGCAAAGCGAGTATTGGGCACAACCTTTGATTTATACCAACAAGTCAAAAAACCATGGAAAATTGATGATCCAGAATTGAAAAATATTCTGGGCTGGGCCGCCTTGCTACACGAAGTTGGCTTACAAATTAATACCCGGGGCATTCAACGTCACTCGGGCTACATTTTGCAAAATATAGACTTGCCCGGTTTTAGCCAAGAGCAACAAACGTTATTGTCGAGTTTAGCGAGATTTCACCGTAAAAAAATTAAACTAGTAGAATTGCCAGAATTTACTACCTTCAACCAAGATCAAGTATATAAGTTAATTGCGCTATTACGTTTAGGGGTCTTGCTCAATATTAAGCGCCAAGATGGCATACTGCCAAAAATTTGTTTAAGTACGTCAGATTCAGACCTAAACATTCAATTCCCAGAAAATTGGCTGCAGGGTAAACCCGTATTTAGCGCAGACATTGAAAACGAAAAACGTTATTTGAAAGAGCTGAAGTTTAATTTACAGCTTGATTGAATTTTCACTACATTACGAAATGCCCCTTAGCTATTGCTTCACAAATAACATTTTGTGCTGCAATAGTTAACTGGCTTGATATACAGACTGGCGTTAGAGGGAGCAAATAGTTTATTACACCGCTCTCAAGTCAACTATACTTTGGACATCAGGTATTGCTGATAAACCCGTATTCATAAAACACAAACATGCTCACGGCAGTTTGGTATAAAAGGATACTCCTGGCGATAATTGAAGTGAGCGTCTATGAAATTTTCTGAAAACTCTGAACAAGCTGTAAACTTTTTACGTCAAGCCGTGCCTACTATGATGCAGCACAATATCGTACCCAACCCGTTAAACTATACCCTTTGGTACAGTTATTACTCTCATGCTTATCCAGAATTAAATTCAGAGCTCGACCGTATCATTAGTGAGCACACCACCTGCCCGCCTGAACTGAGCGAAGCCTTATTTATCAAGCATATTAGCCAACTCGAAGGCGACCAAGGTGAGCAATTGCATAGCTTACAAGATGCATTTGCCAAACTGGTCGGCACGGTTTCAGAGTCATTCATTCAATCTGCAGATCATACATCTCGGTTTTCAGAGGCCGTTAAACATAGCTTAGATGAGCTAGGCACCCAAACTGACCATAACAAGGTTTCGCCTGTTTTATCTAAACTCAGTCAGCAAGCTGACGAAATGCAAAGTGCTAATGCCCAATTTCAAGCTGAGCTAGGTGCAGCTCAAACTGAAATCGACAATCTAAGAGAAGAACTAACAGCAACGAGGCGTGAAGCCTTGACCGATCCCTTGACCGGACTGCAAAACCGCCGAGCGTTAGACGCTATTTACGCCAAATACTCAATACACAGCACAAACAATAAGCATTTTGCGCTCGTTATTATGGATATCGACAAATTTAAAGCCTTTAACGACAAGCATGGCCATTTGTTGGGCGACCAAATTTTGCAATTTATCGGAAAATTTTTGCAAGCTGAATGTGAAGAGCCTACTGTACCTGTGCGTTTTGGTGGAGAGGAGTTTGCCATTGTATGCCCAACTTATGCCCTTTCAGAGGCTCAGGCTTTAGCTGAAAAATTACGAAAAAAATTATCAAGTATCCCATTCAATAATAAGCGAACAGGAGATACAATCGCGCCGGTTACCGCTTCATTTGGGGTCTGTGAACAAAAACAAGACGAGAACCTAATGGGTATTATAGAAAGAGCCGATAGCGCGCTTTACGCCGCTAAAAATGCGGGCCGAAACAAAGTGGAAGTCAGCGAGTAAAATGACGTTAGCCAGATATAGATAACCAAGTGTACTCTGGTAAATTATCGGTTTCGGGCCAACACAAGACACACCGCAGCTTAGCTTTACCTACCATGATATTCGTCAATCAGCTCAGCTAATTTATCTTGCAAATGCTCTTCAAATTCATCGAGTTCTTTTTCGAAAACCCGTAAATATTTTTCGGCTTTATCATGATCTAACTTTTTGTTGTTAGTTTTATACTCTGTCTCTGGCAGAGATTTATCGTATCTAGGCGTAATCACCCAACGAACAAAATCAGCGTCAAGCTGAGCGACTTCTTTTTTAGCGTACTTACAAAACTCTTCAATATGCTCTGCCCCATCTGGCCCTAAACAACCGGGTTCAACCCTAAATGTAACCGTTAGTTTTTTATATAGTGGAAGTGGAAGAGACAACCCCATATGTTTGAGACCCTCAAATAATATTTGATAGTGTAATCATAGTACTGAAATGAAAATATAAAATATATAAATGGGAATAAATAAAACCAATCAGTATATACAGCAGCCGCACTTCATATCTTCATCAACCAAATGATGAGTCTGTGACGTGCGGCTTCAGGTAACGCTTATTCAATGCTAATTTTAAATAGGCTGTATTATTCGAAGTTAGCGTTATTTAGCCCCTCGTGCTTCTAACATAGCCACTGCTGGCAATACTTTACCTTCAACAAACTCAAGAAAAGCACCACCGCCTGTAGATATGTAAGACACGCTATCCTCTAGGCCCCACTTGTCGATAGCTGCCAAAGTATCACCGCCGCCAGCAATCGAGAACGCGTCACTTTCTGCAATCGCTCGTGCCACTACTTCTGTGCCTTTAGAAAAGTTATCAAACTCAAATACACCGCACGGGCCGTTCCACAAAATGGTCTTAGCGTTACGTAAAATACCTGCCACTTTTTCGGCGGTTTTAGGGCCGTAATCCATAATCTCTTCGTCATCTTGTACGTCTGTCGCAGCCTTAATCACAGCTGGCTCAGTATCTGAGAAGTTTTTACCTACGCGAACATCTTCTGTTACAGGGATATCTAACGTTTCCATCAAACGCTTAGCTTCTGGGATCAAGTCTTTTTCATACAAAGACAAACCCACGTTATTGCCCCGAGCCGCGACAAAGGTGTTCGAAATCCCGCCACCTACAACCAACTGGTCGGCAATTTTAGACAATGCGTCTAATACAGTTAGCTTAGTCGATACTTTTGAACCACCGACTATTGCCACTAAAGGTCTTTCTGGGTTGTTCAAGGCTTTACCAAGCGCGGCTAATTCACCTGCGAGCAAAGGACCCGCGCAAGCCACTGGCGCATGTAACCCTACGCCATGAGTCGAGGCTTGTGCGCGGTGAGCCGTGCCAAATGCATCCATAACATATACGTCACATAAAGCAGCATATTGTTTGGCTAACACTGGGTCGTCTTGCTTTTCGCCTACGTTAAAACGCACGTTTTCCAGCACCACGACTTCGCCCGCAGCAAGGTCAACACCAGATAAGTAATCTTTTTCTAAACGCACATTTAAGTCTGTGTTGTCTTTAAGGTAATTAACCACTGGCAAAAGTGAAAACTCGTCTGCATATTCGCCTTCTGTGGGGCGACCTAAATGTGACATCACCATCACTTTAGCACCGGCAGCCACTGCAGCCTGAATGGTTGGCAAAGACGCTCTGATACGCGCATCTGACGTCACTTTTCCATCTTTAATTGGTACATTCAGATCTTCTCTGATCAGGACTCGCTTTCCCGCAAGGTCTAGGTCAGACATATTGATAACTGGCATAATTTACCCTTATTAGTGAATTGATATTATTAAGAATGAGTTGTTTGGTACATAGCGTGACAGGTGTCTAACATGCGATTAGCAAAGCCCCATTCATTGTCACACCAAACAAGTGTTTTTACTAAATGCTTGTGGCTGACACGGGTTTGAGTGCCGTCAACAATGCAAGAATGTGGTGCATGATTAAAATCACAAGAGACCAATGGTTGGTCAGTGTAGTCTAAAATTCCAGCTAGGGCGCCATGCTGCGCTTCAATTAGGACTCGGTTCACCCCCTCGATATCCGTCGCAGTATCCAAGGTCACGCTCAAATCCATAGCTGTCACATTAACCGTGGGTACGCGCACAGCAATCGCTTCAAACTTACCAGCGAATTTAGGCAAAATTCGTTCAATACCTGCAGCCAATTTAGTATCAACGGGAATAATCGACTGGCTGGCAGCTCGCGTTAACCGTAAATCAGAATGGTATGCATCAATAACTTGTTGGTCATGCATAGAAGAGTGAATCGTAGTGATTGTGCCACTATTTACGCCAAACGCCTGATCTAGGGTCTGAATGATTGGCACAATACAATTAGTAGTGCACGAGCCATTCGATACTATGACATCAGATGGCGTAAGAATATGCTGGTTAATACCATAAATAATAGTTGCATCAACGTCTGAACTAGCAGGCTCTGAAAATAGTACTTTTTTTGCACCTTGAGCAATATGCGCAAGACCTGCTTCTCGGGTACCGTGAACACCTGTGCATTCTAAAACTATGTCTACCGCATGACTGTGCCAATCGATATCTTCAATATTTGGCGCATGAATAAGGGCAATGCTATCTTCATCCACCTTGAGCCTATGTTGGCCATTGGGACCTTCTGTTAAATCAACAGGAAACCCAAAGCGACCATGGGCAGTATCGTACTTTAATAGGTGAGCAATACCTCCTGGTGCAGCCGTCTCGTTAATGGCAACCACTTTAAACGTATCGTTACGGCCAGACTCGTATAAGGCCCTAAGTACATTTCTGCCTATTCTTCCAAAACCGTTAATCGCTATTCGGATCATACTTCCCATTTAAATCAGTAACTGCGCAAAAAATCAAAAAGAAAGGGCGCTAAATATAGCGCCCTATTTTACCTGTAGTCACAATTTATTACAGCTTTAAAACCTGTAAAATTGTACCTCGGCTTTGATACGAGTGTAGTTACAGGCCTTTTGCTGCTTCGACTACGGCATCAGTTGTGATCCCGAAATGCTTAAGCAACTCACCACCTGGTGCAGACTCACCAAAGGTGCTCATACCTACGATAGCGCCGTTGAAGCCAACGTATTTATGCCAGTAATCAACATGAGCAGCTTCAACCGCAACACGTTTAACCACAGAGCTAGGCAATACAGCTTCTTTATATTCCGCATCTTGCTTTTCAAATACGCTAGTACTTGGCATAGACACAACGCGTGCTGCAATACCTTCGGCTGCAAGTTTCTCAGCAGCATCAACACTGATACCAACCTCAGAGCCGGTTGCAATAATAATCACATCAGGCGTACCGGCTGTATCTTTAAGTACATAACCACCACGAGCAATGTCTTTAACTTGCTGAGCATCACGTGCTTGAGCAGGTAAACCTTGACGACTAAATACAAGTGACGTTGGTCCGTCCTTACGCTCTAGCGCTGATTTCCAAGCTGTAGCAGTTTCAGCTGCGTCACATGGACGCCATGTGTCCATGTTTGGCGTTAGACGCAAGTTAGCAATTTGCTCAATAGGTTGGTGAGTTGGGCCATCTTCGCCCTGACCAATAGAGTCATGAGTATAAACTTGAATGTTTGGAATACCCATTAGGGCTGACATACGTAACGCATTACGCGCATATTCCATAAACATAAGGAAAGTTGCACCGTAAGGACGGAAACCACCATGTAAGCCAATACCGTTCATGATAGACGTCATACCGAATTCACGTACACCGTAGTACACGTAGTTTCCACTAGCATCTTCGGCAGTTAACCCTTTAGCTCCAGACCAAAGTGTTAGATTTGAACCCGCTAAGTCGGCTGAGCCACCTAAGACTTCTGGTAATTGACTTGCGAAAGCTTCGATTGAATTTTGCGAGGCTTTACGGCTAGCAATGTTTTCAGCTTTGTCTTGGCACTCTTGAATAAAAGCATCAGCTTTTGCAGAGAAGTCTGCTGGCAAATCGCCATTGACACGACGCGTAAATTCACTTGCTAACTCAGGGAAAGCTGCGGCGTAAGCGTCAAATTTAGCGTTCCAATCTTGTTCTTTACTTGCCCCAGCAGTTTTGGCATCCCAACCTTCATAAACATCAGCAGGAACTTCGAAAGGTGCGTGTGGCCAACCTAAGAATTCGCGTGCTGCAGCAATTTCTGCATCACCAAGAGGTGCGCCGTGACAGTCGTGGCTACCAGACTTGTTTGGTGAACCAAATCCAATAATAGTTTTACAACAAATCATAGTTGGCTTGTCTGTCACCGCTTTAGCCGCAGCAATGGCGTCGGCAATGGCTTGAGGATCGTGACCGTCAACATCAGCAATCACGTGCCAGCCGTATGCTTCGAAACGTGCTGGCGTGTTATCTGTAAACCAACCTTCTACTTCACCGTCGATAGAAATACCGTTGTCATCCCAAAATGCAACCAATTTGCCTAAGCCCAAGGTACCAGCTAAAGAACAGGCTTCGTGAGATACCCCTTCCATTAAGCAACCATCACCCAAGAAGCAATAAGTAAAGTGATCAACAATGTCATGACCAGGCTGGTTGAACTGTGCTGCTAACGTTTTCTCAGCAATAGCCATACCCACAGCATTACAGATACCTTGGCCTAGAGGGCCAGTAGTGGTTTCAACACCGGCAGTGTAACCATACTCAGGGTGACCCGGGGTTTTTGAATGTAGTTGTCTAAATTGTGCCAATTCTTCAATAGGCAAATCATAACCAGATAAATGCAGCAAAGAATAAATCAACATTGAGCCGTGACCATTAGACAATACGAAACGGTCTCTGTTAGCCCATTCTGGGTTAGTCGGGTTATGGTTTAGGAAATCACTCCATAAAACTTGAGCGATATCTGCCATTCCCATAGGTGCACCTGGATGACCAGAGTTGGCTTTTTGAACGGCATCCATACTTAAAGCACGTATGGCGTTGGCGAGGTCTTTGCGTGAAGGCATGTTGTCTCCTGACTGGTTCGTAAAAAGAGGTCAAAACTAATCTAAAAAACGTAACGAGAAGTATAAGCCCCAAAATAGCTGGCTATTTTGTATTAGCAAAGTCATAACTGCAAACAGAAAACGCTTACGAAAGCCTTTTTTTATATGTCTTTTCTTCACACCTTAGTAAAAACCAGTGCTAGATAGTAAGAAAACAGCTCACAGCCGTTTGGACGTCTAGAAGTAAAGACTGGTATTTCTATAATAACTTGCTAGAATGTGCCAAATTATTTTCGATGAATTCACTTAAGTAAGGCAAAACTATGACTGCGCATTTATTCACTTCGGAATCTGTTTCTGAAGGCCACCCAGATAAAATAGCTGACCAAATCTCAGATGCCGTGCTTGATGCAATACTTACACAAGACCCCAAAGCTCGCGTTGCCTGCGAAACCTTTGTCAAAACCGGTATGGTGTTAGTAGGCGGTGAAGTGACTACCTCTGCTTGGGTAGACATAGAAGAAATTACTCGAAAAACAGTTAAAGACATAGGTTACGTGCATTCAGACATGGGCTTTGATGCTGACTCGTGTGCTATTTTAAACGCCATAGGCAAACAGTCGCCAGACATCAACCAAGGGGTTGACCGCACATCTCCAGAAGAGCAAGGGGCTGGTGACCAAGGGTTAATGTTTGGCTATGCAAGTAATGAAACAGACGTACTTATGCCTGCACCTATTACCTATTCGCACCGCTTAGTAAAACGCCAATCTGAAGTGCGAAAAGACGGCACCTTACCTTGGCTTCGCCCCGATGCGAAAAGCCAAGTCACATTTGTATACGAAGACGGTAAGCCAGTAGGCGTAGACGCAGTGGTATTATCGACCCAACACTGTGATTCAATTAGCACCAGTGATTTACGCGAAGCCGTAATGGAAGAAATCATCAAACCTGTACTGCCAGAAAAGTGGCTATCAGATAAAACCAAGTACTTTATTAATCCAACGGGTCGCTTTGTAATCGGTGGCCCTATGGGCGATTGTGGCCTAACTGGTCGTAAAATCATTGTAGACACCTATGGCGGTATGGCGAGACACGGCGGTGGCGCTTTCTCTGGTAAAGATCCATCTAAAGTTGATCGTTCAGCGGCCTATGCAGGGCGCTACGTTGCAAAAAATATAGTGGCAGCAGGATTAGCAGATAAATGCGAAATCCAAGTATCTTATGCCATAGGCGTGGCTGAGCCGACCTCAATTAATGTCGATACGTTTGGGACGAGTAAAGTGTCCGAAGCCACATTAATTCAACTTATTCGCGAGCATTTTGAGCTTAGACCATTTGGTTTAATTAAGATGTTAGACCTAGAACGTCCTATTTATCAGCCAACAGCTGCATATGGACACTTCGGTCGCGAAGAATTTCCTTGGGAAAAAACTGACTTAGCTGACGCCCTGAAAAACAGTCTTTAAGCACAAAACAATATACCGATAAAAAGCCTCCCCCAGAGGCTTTTTTGGTTTTTAGCTAGGCTGCATTTGTAGACTGCTACTTTGCAGCTTAAAATAGACACCAAACACAACACTAAGTACCTAATAGGATGCATTATGTTTGCAAAATCGTTATTCGCTATGTCTATAGCCGCTAGTTTGCTGGTTTCATCTTGTGCAGAATCGCCACTAGGTAGAAAACAACTTAAGCTTTTCCCCAGTGACCAACTTGCTGGCATGGGCCAACAAGCGTTTAATAGCATGAAAAGCGAACAAAAAATATCTACCCAACCCGTTAAAAATGCCTATGTACAGTGTATCGCTGATGCCATTACCAAACATGTATCTAAAGATGTGTTCGATGGCGATTGGGAGCTAGTGGTGTTCGACGAACCGCAAGTTAACGCTTTTGCCTTACCCGGTGGCAAAATCGGTGTTTACACTGGTTTACTAGACGTAGCAGAAAACCAACACCAGTTAGCCGCAGTTATTGGCCATGAAGTAGGCCATGTTATTGCTGAACATGGTAACGAGAGAATGTCGAGCAGCAGCCTAATTGGACTTGGACTAGAAGTGACAAACCAAGTATTGAAAGCGAACGATGTAGCGAATAATCAGCTGATTATGGCGGGCTTAGGTTTGGGAGCACAAGTAGGCGTCCAGTTACCCTTTGGTCGAACTCATGAATCAGAAGCTGATTTAATTGGTTTAGATTTAATGGCGCAAGCTGGCTTTAACCCAACAGAATCTGTAGAACTTTGGGTTAATATGGACAAAGCAGGCGGTGAAAAACGTCAACCTGAATGGTTATCTACTCATCCTCTTCCTTCAACTCGGATAAGCCAACTAAATGCTAATATGCCAGCAGCTAAAGCCAAGTATGTCAGCGCTACCGACAGACCTAATTGCAAGAGCTAAAAACCTCACAAATAAAAAGACCGATATAAAAATCGGTCTTTTTTAGAAGAAGAAACGTAATTAGTCTTCTTTTTGGATATGTACATCCATTTGCGGGAATGGAATTGAAATACCTGCTGCATCAAACTTAAGTTTAACTTGCTCAGTATAATCAAATTTAACGCCCCAAAAATCAGACGTTGCCGCCCAAGGACGAACCACAAAGTTAACACTGCTGTCAGCAAGTTCTGCTACTGCAATAGTCACCGCTGGATCTTTCAAAATACGTTCATCTGCATCTGCTATTTCTTGCAAGATTTGCTTAGCAAGCTTGATATCACTGTCGTAGCCAATACCAAATACCATGTCTACACGGCGGGTTTCTTTTGCCGAATAGTTAGTAATATTGCCACTGTAAATTGAACCGTTAGGCACAATGATCTCTTTATTATCAGGCGAACATAAAAGGGTAGTAAAAATACTGATATTTTTAACCACACCCGCTGTGCCGCCAGCTTCAATGAAATCACCTGCTTTAAATGGTTTAAATACAAGCAACATAACACCTGCCGCAAAGTTTTGTAACGAACCTTGTAAAGACAAGCCTATTGCTAAACCGGCAGCACCTAAAATCGCAACCAAAGAGGTAGTATCTACGCCTAATCTGTCTAGTGCAGCGACAATGACGAACAGCATTAGTATTGCGTTAACTATCGCTTTTAGGAAATCTACCAGCATGTCGTCATATTTAGAGCGTGCGAGTAGTTTGCCTACTAAATTAACTAATACGCCAACTATGATTTTACCAACAATATAAATAGCTAGGGCAGTAACAATATTGATCGCCCAAGGAATCGCATACGCATCCACCAATTCAGACATTCTTTCTGCATCAAACTCAAACATTTTTTTCTCCTTTAATGTAAGTTTCGCGAATGGTACTACATGTTCAATCTAATACCAATTAGCAAAAAGACGCATTTAAATACGGCCGTTTTAATAAGGTTAAAAACGCAGTTACATAGCTAACAAGTAACTCTTTGGCGACAATGATTTGAGACCAGATGTTTTTGATGTATTATATCTGCGCCTTGTTTACAGGCTATCAACTAAGTATTTTTTAAAGGAACTGAAAATGTCTTTAGTGTATTTTTTAATTTTTGCCCTATTGCTGCTTTTTGGGTTTGCCTTGTCCAGAGAAACAGGAAAGAACACTAAGCATGGGCGCAAAGATAATAACGCCACGAGTAAAAATACAAGTTTGTCTCCGCAGCTTGGTTTATCCAAAGTTAACGTTACAAATTAGTATTTGATAAATGGTCGAGGTTTGGAACCAGCCTCTACCATTTGTTATACCTTGCTGGTGCAGGCACAAGATATTAAATACAAAGGCCACGCATTTTCATTAATCTATCCGTAAGGATGATAGTTTGCTCCGCTCAATGGAAACAAAGCACGTTATTCTTCTGGGCATAACACTCAATCTTTTAACTCTTTAGTTCTCAGGGACTAGCATGCGAATAAGTAGAATATTTCACGCCTCACCTCTCGCCGTTGACCAACAAGTCGAATTATCAAAAGACGCGACCAATCATCTAGTGAATGTTCTTCGTGCCAAAGTGGATCAACCCTTAGTGCTATTTAATGGTGACGGCAACGAATACAGCGCTCACTTGAGTGACATCTCCAAACGTAGTGCTTTTGCGACTATAGATTCTAAATTGTCCCTAAGCGTTGAATCACCTTTGCCTGTTCACTTAGGCCAGGGAGTATCTCGGGGTGACCGCATGGAATGGGTGATTCAAAAATCTGTCGAATTGGGCGTAGCAGAAATTACCCCTTTAGTGACTGAGCGATGTGGCCTAAAGCTATCGACTGAAAGATGGCAAAAAAAACACCAACAGTGGCAAAAGGTTCTAATATCGGCGTGTGAACAATGCGGGCGCAATGTCCTTCCCGTTCTACATCCAGTAGTCAACTTAACTGACTGGCTAACGCAGTCTACTAATCAATTGCGTCTAACTCTGCACCCTAGGGCACAAAGCGCCTTTAAACATATCAACTTGCCGCCTGCTGGCGCTAGATTATTAATTGGCCCGGAAGGAGGTTTTTCCGAACAAGAAGTTTATCAAACCGAGCAAAATGGCTTCAATTCGGTGCAACTCGGCCCAAGAGTATTGCGAACAGAAACCGCGGCTATTGCCGCTATTTCGGCTTTACAAGCGATTCATGGTGATTTGTAAGTTTACAATAAAATTACATATGCTAGATTATTCGATAATGTCCGTCTAACTAAGCTGATATGCAACCTACAACCTTGGCAGCTGCAAATAGTGACACCACAACATTCTTTGAATCTACGTTGGAACAGCAACGAGCCAATGCATTAGAATGTTTTTTAAATGGTAATGATCTCAATACCTGTATTCGAAAAATATGTGCGTCGTTAGAAAGCGAAACAGGGGCTTGGGCAGTCGTGACGGCTAATTTTGAGCATAAAAGTTCGACTTTTGATTCAGATCCCTACGCAAACCCACAACACCAAGCTATATGCGGCCCACTTTTAGCAGATTTAGTTCACTCTCACACAATTCCCTTGTTTAAGCTCATACAAGAGCATAAACCTATTGTACTAAATAACGTAGAAAGCTCATTATTAGACCCTGCTGTCAAAAAGGTCCTAGCGGAATTCACTATACAGGCATTGTGGGTATTGCCCATTGAATCTCAACATCACCAACTATCGGGTGCATTAATATTTTTATTCAATCAGCGCAATCCAGATAACCTAGTTGAACAAGAAGCCTTAAAACGAAGTGTAAATAGCGTGTCAGCCATGCAACACTTTAGTGATAAAGAACAACAAAAAGCCCTAGTGCGCGCCGAGCAAGACGTTAAACAATCAAAAGAGCTATACGAATATCAGAATCTCAAAGTAGGGTTAGAAAAGGCCTTGTCACAACGAGACTTGATTCAAGAACAATTACTCGAGTTGGAAAAAATTGCGGTACTAGAAACCATGATGTCGAGTTTCACTCATGAAATTAACACGCCTATTGGGGTGTCACTCACAGCATCGAGTTTTTTAAATGAATTACAACGAGAGTGCCTTCAAAAGTTAGAAGAAAACAAACTTAAGCGTTCTGAATTGTTAACCTACTTGCAAGAATGCAAAGAAGCGTCTCATATTATTCAACGCAACGTGCAGCGGGCAGATGAACTGATCGCTACCTTCAAGCAGTTATCAGTCGACCAAGACAGCCAAGGTATTCGAACCTTTGACTTATGCGAATACGTACACGAATTACTGTTATCACTTAAACCCAAACTCAGACAATCCAACCATAACGTCTGTCTTGCCATTCCATCAGGCCTTCTAGTTACCAGTAAACCCGGGGCCATTGGCCAAATACTGACGAACTTTATCACTAACTCGATTATTCATGGTTTTGAAAATATGCCTAAAGGTCGAATAACCATTGGAGCCTGCTTGCTTGATTCCGAGCGAAAACTAGCCATTACATATCAAGATAATGGTAAGGGGATGAACGAGCATGTTTTGAAAAATATCTATCGCCCGTTTTTCAGCGGCACCAAAAACCCAGAGAGCACAGGGCTAGGTTTACATATTTGCAGTAACTTAGTCATAAAAGTCCTAAGAGGCTCAATTAGCTGCGAATCTAAAGAAGGTAAAGGCACAAGCTTCAATATAGAACTAGATAACCTAAGCCCTAAGATCCCATAAACGCAGGCTCAAGCACCAAATGGCAGATCAACAGCTGCGTCTACCGTGTAACCATGTAACCGTGTAACCGTGTAACCGTGTAACCGTGTAACCGTGTAACCGTGTAACCGTGTAACCGTGTAACCGTATAATTATAACCACAGTGCCAATCAATGTTTTTTCGAAATCTAATACCGTAAGTATACTTGGCCAAACCGAAAACTTATTACCAATTAAAACCAATCGGTATAAAAAATGCCGCTACCAAAAAGGGAGCGGCATTTTATCGTTCTCTAATACCAAGCTGTCAAACTAGCTATCAGTATAACGTATTGAGTCTAGTGCAAAATACGGGTTTTAATCGTACCTTTGATTTGTTGCAACTGGCTAAGGGCCTCGTCAGAACGATCGGTTTCAACATCAATAACCACGTAGCCAATCTCTGCATTTGTTTGCAAATACTGTGCGGCTATGTTGATCCCTTTTTCGGCAAAGGCTTGGTTAATTTGAGTGAGTACCCCAGGCGCATTTTTATGAATGTGCAACAAGCGCGAGCGCCCTGCCAATTCTGGCAAAGACGCCTCTGGGAAATTAACCGCCGACAAAGTCGAACCGTTGTCGCTATACTTGGCTAACTTACCTGCTACTTCGATACCGATATTTTGCTGAGCTTCTTGAGTGCTACCGCCCACATGAGGGGTTAAAATAACGTTATCAAACTCAGTTAATGGCGATTCAAACAAATCGTCATTCGATTTAGGCTCAATTGGGAATACATCAATTGCTGCACCCGATAATTTTTTGCTGCGCATGGCGTCAGTTAATGCATCGATATCGATTACCGTGCCGCGGGCTGCGTTAATTAAGATGGCACCGTCTTTCATTTTAGCAATTTGCTCAGCACCAATCATGTCTTTGGTGCCAGCAGTTTCGGGAACATGCAAGCTCACTACATCAGACGTGCTTAGTAGTTCGTCTAACGTTTTTACTTGAGTTGAGTTTCCTAATACTAGCTTACTCTCCACATCAAAGAACTGTACGCGCATACCTAAATGTTCAGCCAAAATGCTTAATTGGGTACCAATATGGCCATAGCCGATAATCCCTAGGGTTTTCCCTCTGGCTTCGAATGAACCTGCTGCACTTTTATCCCAAATGCCTTTGTGTGCTTTGGCGTTTTTCTCAGGGATCCCTCTTAGTAACAAAATGAGCTGCCCTAAAACTAATTCAGCTACCGAGCGAGTATTCGAAAACGGTGCGTTAAATACTGGAATACCACGTTTTTGTGTCGCCACAAGATCCACTTGATTGGTACCAATACAAAAACACCCCACTGCAACCAATTTACTTGCTGCTGCAATAACGTTCTCAGTTAACTGAGTACGAGAGCGAATACCGATGAAGTGAACATCTTTAATTTTTTCAATTAACTCATCTTCTGGTAGTGACGTTTTTAAGTATTCAATATTTTCGTAACCATTTGCATGCAGGGTATCAAGTGTACTTTGATGCAGCCCCTCCAATAATAGAATCTTAATTTTTTCTTTTGGTAGAGACACTTTGCTCATGAGGTTTTCCACGTAGTAAAAGTTTAAATAAAAATTTGAGACATCTGGACGTCTATTTGCCAGAGAAAATACCAGAAATTGACTAATTTTTAAAGGTAATGTCGCTATATCCCATTAAAAAATAGGGCTAAATGCATTTAGCGTCTTTTTCTGGTTTTATTCTTAGGTTTATTGGCTCGCGCCGCATCATTATGAGGTTGATCGTCACTAAAACGCGTCAATCCTCTTTGAGCTTTCTCTTTGGCTCCTTTGTTGTTTTTGCCTTTGGCGTGAGCTTTGTTCACAGAACGTCTGGCGTAGGCTTTTTGCTCTTTACCTCTAAGCTCATTGCGACTCTCCGCCGGCACCAAGCATTGGGGGCTGTTACCAATTAAATGCCCCTTCCCCATCTCAATAAGGGCTGTGCGCAACATGGGCCAATTCGCTTGGTCGTGATAACGCAAAAAGGCTCGATGCAAACGCCTATGAATTTCACCTTTAGGCACCTCAACCACTTCACTCTTGTGGGTCACTTTATGGATAGGGTTTTTATTGGTGTGATACATAGTGGTGGCATTGGCCATAGGCGACGGATAAAAATTTTGTACTTGATCGAGTTTAAAGTTGCGCTCTTTTAGCCAAAGGGCAAGATTCAGCATGTCTTCATCTGTTGTCCCTGGGTGTGCAGAAATAAAATAAGGGATCAAAAACTGTTCTTTGCCTGCTTCTTTGGTGTATTTATCAAATAGTTCTTTGAACTTATCGTAAGTACCCATGCCAGGCTTCATCATTTTATCGAGAGGCGCTTTTTCCGTATGTTCAGGCGCTATTTTTAAGTAGCCGCCTACATGGTGTGTGACTAACTCTTTTACGTATTCAGGATCTTCAATGGCCAAATCGTAACGCACACCCGACGCAATCAAGACCTTTTTAACCCCGTCAACTTCCCGAGCTTTACGGTATAAATTGGTTGTGGGCGATTGGTCAGTATCTAAATGGCCGCATATTTCTGGCCATACACATGACAGCCTACGGCAGGCTTGCTCAGCTTTAGGGCTTTTGCACCTTAGCTTATACATATTAGCCGTTGGGCCACCTAAATCCGAGATAACCCCAGTAAAGCCCGGTACTTTATCGCGTATTTGTTCAATCTCACGAATAATCGACTCTTCTGATCGGCTTTGTATCACCCGCCCCTCGTGCTCAGTAATTGAACAAAAGGTACAGCCGCCAAAACAGCCTCGCATAATATTGACCGAGGTTTTAATCATGTCGTACGCGGGGATCTTAGCCTTACCATAAGATGGGTGAGGCACCCGTGCGTAAGGTAAATCAAACACAGCATCCATTTCTTCAGTTTCTAATGGATAGGCTGGAGGGTTAATCCACACAATTCGGTCACCATGCCGCTGGGCCAATGCCCTAGCACATCCGGGGTTGGTCTCCTTGTGTAAAATTCGCGACGTATGAGCATAAAGCGTTTTTTCGGCACGCACTGTGTCATATGGGGGCAAGAGTACGTAGGTTTTATCCCAAGGCTTACGTCTTTGGGTTTTCGAAGTGAAAGGCTGAACCACTATGGGCTTAGCTTGCTGGGCATCTATGGCTGCTTGTTTTTCTGCTTCTGAAGATACCGCGCACTTATCATCTATAGTTTCGTAAGGGCTAATAATAGGGTCTATCTTGCCAATGACATCAACATGGGTAGAGTCAACACCTTGCCAGCCCGGCAGAGGTTCTTTCCGTAGTACAGCTGTGCCACGAATATCTTGCATTTGGTCTATGGTTTCGCCCGAAGCAAAGCGGTGTGCCATTTCAATTAAAGGTCGTTCGGCATTACCAAACATCAGCATGTCAGCTTTAGAATCAAATAATACACTGCGCCTTACTTTGTCAGACCAATAATCGTAATGAGCAATACGTCTTAAACTGGCTTCAATACCTCCAATCACAACGGGCTTTTTGTACGCTTCTTTACACCTTTGGGTGTAAACAGTCACCGCTCGGTCTGGACGCTTTCCGCCTTCATTGTGAGGCGTGTAAGCATCGTCATGTCTTAGTTTGCGATCAGCCGTGTAGCGGTTAATCATGGAGTCCATGTTGCCAGCCGTGACCCCAAAAAATAAATTAGGCTCGCCTAACTGCATAAAGTCGTCTTTTGAGTGCCAATCTGGTTGAGAAATAATCCCTACCCTAAAGCCTTGGGCTTCTAAAGTCCGTCCAATCACCGCCATACCAAAACTAGGATGGTCGACGTAGGCATCGCCAGTCACAATAATAATGTCGCAGCTATCCCAACCAAGTTGATCCATTTCTTTTCGAGACATGGGCAAAAATGGTGCAGGATCAAAACATTCTGCCCAATATTTGGGAAAAGAAAACAAGCCTCTCTCAGCTTTCATTCTGGGAATAATTTTAGTTCTAGATGTGGGCTGCACTGACGGCATGACTAACCTCGTATTAAGCCAAACGCTTCGCCAAGCATAATAGCAGGTTTAGCCGCTATTTACTGGGTTTTGATAAAGCAAAATGCGCTAATTCATAACAGCCTTAACGCCGCGTTAATGCTCAATTAATCGACAATTATATTGAGTAAAAAAATACCATGTAGAGCACAAAGGATGGCGTAGTAATTGCTACTAAAGCAGTATGCTTTTTCTTGATAATGTTATTGACAAAATGGACCTTTTGTTTGTTTCCCCCATTCGTTTTCTAATCAAAATCGTAGGCTTAAAACTGGGGCTGGGTATTTGTTGGCTTGTCACTTTGCTCTGCTTAACCATGCTAAGCACCGAAAGTTGGCAAACAAACAGTGCGCTTAATTTAGCCTTTGCACTACTATTAATTTGGCTATTAGTGAGTATTCAGTTAACCTTTAGCCTCGATCTAAAGCGTTTTGAAACCTCTTTAGAGGAAGCCAATCCACTCGCGAAAGAACACAAAGACTTTCAATCTCACTCGCTATTTTTTGAACCCATTTGCAATCGTTTGTCTTTGCTAATAAAAGAAACGAATCGCATAAAATCTAACTTGTCAGAACAACTGTCCGAAGTAAGATATTCATCAGATCAAGTCAGTCAATCTGCGCTATCAGTCTCTATAAATGTCGATAAACAATCCGAATCAACCCATCTAAGCGCGGCAGCGATTGAACAAATGAGTGTTTCTTTAGATGAAGTGGTGAATAAAATCACAGCGGTAAACGATGCAGCAACACAAACCAGCCAATTGACGGTTCAAGGTAATCAACAATTGTTAGACCTCACTGAAGAAATAACGAGAGTAAAACATCAGGCATCTGATACCCTCAAGGCGCTGGAAGAACTCAACGACAACAGCCAAGAAGTGCTTACCTTAACCAGTTCAATCGAAAAGATTGCCGAACAAACTAACCTTTTAGCCCTTAATGCCTCAATAGAAGCCGCACGAGCTGGCGAAAAAGGAAGAGGCTTCGCAGTAGTCGCTGACGAAGTACGTAATCTTGCGGGGGTTAGCAAAACTACCGCAAACGACATTATTAGCAGTATTCAACGAGTTCGCGAGAAAAGCGCCAATGTTGGAGAGAATATGTCTAAAGTATTCAGCCTCTCGGAGAATTGTGCGAATCAAGCCGAGAGTGCTAATCAAGTGTTAAGTCGTATCGCATCGGAATCTGACAGCGTACAGCACCAAGTGCAGATCGTATCTGCCAATACCGAGCAACAAAGTGTTGCGACCAAAGACATATCCAGACACCTAAAAGAAGTGGTTGATATAGCCCAAGAAAACGCAGAAATTGCTAAACAAACCTCAGAACTAGCGGGACATTTGAAAAACATAACCAGTAAAGATAAGGACGTAACCTTATGAGTCAACCCATGATAGCGATGATATTCGTAGCAGGGCTTTTCTTTGCCGGCTTAATCGTGGTGAAGCTACTCAATCGCCAGCAAAAAGGGACACAAACCCAAGCTCTACAAACGTTATTAAAACTCAGGGCGTTAATCGCCTTTACACAAAAACATAGAGGGATGTCGGCAGCATTTATTCAAGGTGACCTATCTGCTGGGGGGGAGTTAAAACAAATTAAGCATACCATTCAGCCCATCATAGAAACCCTTCAAGCCGACCCTTGCATATCTCATCAAGAAAGATGGCTTGGATTCACTGATCATTGGGGGCGCTTTAAAAATGCAAGCCAAACATTGAATTTAGCTGAAAGTTTTGAGCAGCATACTAACCTAGTGACCAATTTACTCTATCTGTTCGAAGATATTGCTGAGCAACAGCAATTTGACCAGTATACCTTTCCTGATACGCCAAATATCAGCTTATTATGGAAAACCTTACCCTTTACAGGGGAATACATAGGCCAAGCTCGTGCCGTGGGAGTGGCCATAGTAACAAAAGGCCATTGCTCTCAAGTAGACAAGGTCAGGATGGGCTACTTAGAAACTAAAATTAGTCAATATGTTGAAACTCTATTTACTCAGCTAGATGCAAATAAAGCAGGCGCTGGATGTGAGTTAAAACAGGCGAAAAGCGTATGCCTAGATTTCTTAAAGCTAATTAGAGGTGACATCCTAGATGCAAGCCTGATTACCATTTCGCCAAAAGCCTACTTTAACGCGGCAAGTGCCGCGATGAATGAAATTAACCGCTTGCTAGATGAAGAGTTACAACACCTAACCAAGCATATTGATTAACATTCAGGATAAAAGTGTGCGCTCTTATCCTGAATGTTAGGTGGAGCTTTTGTTCCGCTTCAGTCTAAGCTAATCGGCATTGTCGCCTTTTGCCGCATCTACCGTTTCTTGAGTGGGGTAACCATCAGCCACTAAGCCTTTTGATGCTTGGAATGCTCTTACACCCACACGGGTAGCCGGCCCAAGGATCCCATCAGCCTTACCTACATCAAAACCTTGCTGATTTAGATTTTCTTGGAATGTTTTCATTTGCTCACGTGTGTACTTGGGCAAATCGGGTAAAGGTTTAGACAGGCCGCCAGCACCAGCAATACGGTCCGCTAGGTGACCCACAGCAATACCGTAATATTCAGAATTATTCCAACGTAAAATAACGTCGAAATTAGGATAGATTAAAAACGCTGAGCCTTTGTGCCCAGCAGGGATCAAAAGCGAAGACATTAACTCACCCTCGCCGATTGCGCTTCCGTCTACTTTGGTTAGGCCTTGTTGGTGCCAGAATGATAAAGGCTTAGCATTGGTTTTACCGGCCAATTGATAGTCAAAATCATCGGGTAACTTAACCTCACGGCCCCAGCGATAACCAGGCTGCCAACCTAAGTTTTTCACAAAATTAGCCGCTGACGCTAACGCATCTTTCTCGTTATTCCATAAATCGACTTTACCATCTCCATCACCATCAATGGCATACTTAATATAAGCAGTGGGCATAAACTGAGTGTGCCCCATGGCCCCAGCCCACGACCCTACCATTTGCTCTGGGTTTAATCCCTCCCTTTCTAACAATAACAAGGCCTGAACCAGTTCTTGAGAAAAGTATTCACTGCGACGCTGGTCACAGGCCATAGTCGTTAGCGCACGCAAGGTCGGAATTTTACCTTTATAAGCACCGAAATTGGTTTCAAGTCCCCAAAAAGACACAAGATAGTGGCCGGGCACCCCATGTTGCTTAGTAAGCTCTTGTAAAAACGCTCTATGTAATTTGAGCTTTTCTCGACCTTTAGTCACCCGCCAATCATTAACGCGTTTAGAAAAATAGCCAGTGAAGGTTTGCACAAACTCAGGCTGATTACGGTCGTACTTCAATATACGTTCTAACGGTTGGATAGTTCCGAGTACAGAATCACTGGTTGCCTTTGAAACACCGCCCGCAATAGCTTGCTGCTGTAAGCGTGCAATACAGCTAGGAAAATCACCTTCTAGAACAGGCGCAGGAGCAGATTCTGCTATTGAAAGAGATGACACACAGGTTAGGCCGATGGCGCTGACTAGGCCTTTAGAAAAAGATAAAAATGACACATTGAATACCTAAGTTAACTATAAAACGGGATATAAGCTCGCTATAACAGGGTCTATTTAACCATAATATGCCGAACCTAAAACAAAAACTTGCAGTTAGTAGAACGGCTTAAAGCATAAATTGCTTCATCCATACTTGGTTAGCCATGATATGTTTACTGTCGGAAATATGATCTAACCAGGTTTTACCTATTAGGTGATCGTATTCATGTAAAAAAATACGCGCCAAAAACCCTTCGTATTTAACACTTTTGTGAAGCCCTGCCACGGATTGATAATCAACCTCAACCCATTCAGCTCGCTCAATGTAACCTCGTAAAGCGGGAACAGATAAACAGCCTTCCCACTCCCAACAAGTTTTGGCTGAATGAGCAGTCACCTTAGGGTTAATCATCACCTCTGGCTGCATATCCGGTGCATTTGGATAGCGAGGATTTGCTCGAGACGCAATAATCATAATCGCGCGAGGATCAAACACTTGAGGTCCGGCAATCCCAATACCGTTAGCCTCCTGCATAGTTTGCAGTAAAGCCTTAACAAACTGAGCCAGCTCTGGCTGAGTAAATTCGTTTTGCGTGACTTGCCGAGCAGGTTCTCGCAGTATGGGCTCTCCAACTAATGCTATTTCCATCCCACCCTCCTTAGGGCTGTTTATCTAATACGATGCGGGTGAGTTAACCCTCTGAAGCGAGACCATCAACCCACTGCATATTTGCAAATTCTCGGTATAAATCATTACTAGCTAACAGGCTTTGGTGGGTGCCAGTGGCAACTATTTTTCCATCTTGCATCACGATAATTCTATCCGCATTAACAACGGTTGCCAGTCTGTGAGCGATAACAAGAGAAGTTTTGCCCACCATTAATTTCTCTAGGGCCTGCTTAACATAGGTTTCGTTGGCAGCATCTAGCGCACTGGTGGCCTCGTCCAATAATAAAATTGGACGGTCGGCTAAAATAGCGCGAGCAATAGCAATACGTTGTTTTTGGCCTCCAGATAAATTCACTCCACGCTCCCCCAGTTGGCTATCATAGCCATTAGGCAGGGCTTCAATAAAGTCATGGGCTTGAGCTGCACGGGCGGCGTCTATAACCTGTTCATCAGATGCGTCTGCTCGGCCATACTTAATATTGTCTTTGACACTGCTTGCAAAAATAACTGACTCTTGGGGAACCAAGGCATATTGTGCTCGTAACTCAGCAATAGACAAATCGGCCAACGAACGCCCCTCCAGAGTAATACCGCCGCTGCTAATATCGTAAAACCTCAACAGCAATTGAAATAAGGTCGATTTACCTGCCCCACTGGGGCCGACAATGGCGACTCTCTGCCCTGCTTCAATATGTAAACTCACCTTATCGAGCGCAGGCTTTTGGGGAGCCGAAGGATAGTAAAAACTGACGTCTTCTAGTTGGATATTGCCCTTTACAGTTTGTGGCAAAGCAAGAGGGCATTTTGGAGTGCGCAGTTCAGTTTGGGTATTTAACAACTCCAATAATCGTTCACTCGCACCAGCCGCTTTTTGAATTTCACCAATGACTTCACTTATGGTTGCCACTGCACCACCAGCCAATACTGCATAAAACATAAATGCGGTTAGCTCGCCCGCACTTAAGGCTCCAGACAACACTAATTGCGCACCAAACCAAGCAACCCATGCAATGGCAATCACACTAATTGCAATGATACTCGCCACTAACATTGCCCTAAACCTAATGCGCTGATGGGCAGCTTGCATGACCCAGTCAATACGTTGAGTAAAATTCTGGTTATCTAAGGACTCATGGCCGTAGGCTTGTACCGTATGAATTTCATGCAGGGTTTCGTCAATATAAGCCCCAACATCTGCGACCTTATCTTGACTATTTTTAGCAAAAGTTCGTACTTTTCGCCCAAATACACGAATAGGCACCAGTACTAAAGGAACGGCAATCAAGACGTAAAGAGTAAGTAACGGACTAGCCAAAAACATCAAGATTAGAGAGCCCAGCAAAGTCACACTGGCACGCAGCACCATAGACAGGCCCGTCCCTACTATAGACTGCAATAAAGTTGTATCAGCAGTAAATCGAGAGATCACCTCTCCCGTTCGGGTTTGAGCAAAAAAAGCAGGCGACAAGGTAAGTAAGTGGCGGTATACATTTTGACGAATGTCCGCACTAACCCGCTCACCTAACCAAATCATCCAATAAAATCGTAGGTAGGTTGCCAAACTGCCCACCAACGCAATACCTATCACAACCCAGAGCATTTGATTGAGCAAAGACGGGTTGTTCGCGATAAAGCCGTCATCTATTGTGCGTTTAATGCCTTGCCCCAAAAGCAACCAAGCTCCAGAACTTATCAATAAAGCGAGCATAGCCACTAGTACCTTACTTTTATAAGGTATTAGTTGGCCAAACAACCAACTGGCTAACGTTCGGGTGGTGGGGGTTTTCGCAGGTGGGTGTTTAATCATGATTTCCTTGCTGTATATTGGGGGGCTGCTCGGTATGTTCGGTATTTAAAATAGCCAAAATTAATACAAAGAAACACAACACCAAATTAAACAAAGGAATTTGCAAATTAGCAGGCATGGCATAAATCAGACTAACCGCAGGGATCCAAATCAGCCAATTGGTTAACACTGTGGTCGGGACTTGTAATGTAAGCATGGTTTTGAGTAATGGTCGGGTAGCGCGCCAGCTAAACCCCTGATCTTTCCATAGGTAGGCTAAAGTAAGGAGCGGACAAGTGAGTAGCATGCTAAATACAAATTGATCCAGCGCCGTTTTTTTGGCTATGGTCAACCAATCTGCTCCATTTCCAAACCAGACAGCTTGCCACTCATAAAACTCGTTGACCAAAGCGCCGATTCCTGCCCACACGACCAAATAAAATACACATTGGCCTAGTTTAGAATGGGTAATTTTGTTGCTAAACAACAAATATAAATAGGGTATCAGGCCACCAAAAATAGCCGTAGATAGCATGGCATAATTTACCCCGTAAGACGCTTTAAGATTGGCAAAAAAGTCAAATACCACGAGAGAATCTGGCCAATAAAAATAACTGATGGCAATGCATACAGCAAAGACTTGTAAAAATATAGCAGGCATAAAATTCGCTTTTAATGCCCGTTTAATTGCAACGAGCAAGGGGTTGGGAGTGATAGTCATGCAGGTACTCTTAAAGTTGTTGTAATGCCATGTCAGTTTGGAACTGCATGTAGGCGTTTATTTTGGCATGATTTGGACTCCAGCCAAGTAAAAAACGATGAAAATCGGCCCATGCGACTGGATAAAGATGTCGCCATTCCTCCACTAGGGACCTTGAATCAATAGTTTCTCTGTTAGGAAGTACTGAATACACGTCTAGCGCATTGACCAGTTGGTGAAGATACACATCAAGCAAATGCTCCCCTTGTGTAAACAGAGTGTGTTGGTCGAGACAGCTCCCTAATAAATAAGCTAAATCTTTAACTCCGACACCGCCGCCCACGTACTGAAAGTCGACTGCCGCCACACTTTGTTCTGCAAAGCAAAAATTAGCGACTTTAGCATCGCCGTGGACTAGGGTTTGATGCTGGGCATTGCACAATTTTTGGTCGATGAGATGAGCAGCTGATTTTAAGGCGCAATTGGCCATGGCTTGATATTCATCGATTCGCGTATCTAAATGCCAATACGTACCAACTGGCCATAGAGAGTGAGTATTGGTCCCTAAATGCTTAGCATGAAAATGGGCTAACCATGAAATGACAGGTAAAACTGAATCGGCATCTAACTGAGAGTAACGCTGGGTAAAACCAAGATAATCGAGATCTTCAAGCACCAAAATAGACTGTGCGCCCTGCTCAGAATATTGAATTGAATCACAATCATGTTCAGGATAAGGCTCTGCGCCTTCGGGGACGATCAGCCCCAGCAATTTAGGGATACGACAATAGATATCGGAAGATTGCGCATATTTTTGATAAAACGTCGCTTCAATCTGATAAGAGCGCACCTTACGTTGATGACTCGCGTTAGTGCTCCATCCTCTGGGGTGCACCGCAGATGAGGGTGGACAAATTACCTTTACGACAAACGATTGTTGGTGCTTAGGGCTGAATACTCGCACAATTTCACCGTAATCACTCCACAACGACTGGACCTTACTCACCCAACTAAGTTGCGGGTCATCAAGCAATTTACTCACACTATCAATCACTAATTAGCCCTTTTGCCTAAATAGATAAATGCCCTCAATGGCGGTTGAGACTCGGATAAGATTACAGTAGCATGCCTGCGTTTTATAACCGAGCAGAATGAGGCCCGTTATGGCTATTTTCGAAGGAAACATACGCAAAATGCGCGTATCGACAGACAGCAACCACCTTGCCCAATACCATCTCCCCATTGGCGAGCAATCTCTTGAAATGAATTCACTGATAGGCCAAACCATTACGGTAAAACATACGGGTAATATTCACTGCATTAATTGTGCAGTCCTAACGAAGAAAAGCTTCAATCAAGGATACTGCTATCGCTGCCTAACCAGACTAGCTCAATGTGACAGCTGTATTATTAAACCCGAGCTTTGCCACTACGATGCTGGCACCTGTCGCGAACCAGCATGGGGAGAAGTGAACTGCTTATCTGATCACTTCGTCTACTTAGCAAATACAGGCACGGTTAAGGTTGGTATTACTCGGCATGTAACCGATGGTGTATCAAGCCGCTGGATAGATCAGGGTGCCAGCCAAGCAATCGCCATAATGCGTGTTCAAAATCGCTTAACCAGTGGCATGGTCGAAACTGCATTTAAAGCCCACATAGCCGATAAAACCAATTGGCGAACTATGCTTAAGGGACATCCGGAGCAGGTTGATTTAGTCGAATTAAAAGAGTCACTCCTCACCGAAATAGAACCCGAACTAGACGAGATCATCGAAGAATATGGTTTTCAGGCCATCAATATCACAGATTCTGCGCCAATCGACATACGTTATCCCGTTACTCAATACCCTAGCAAAGTCAAATCCATCAACTTAGATAAAGAAGGTCAATTCAGTGGTAACTTACTGGGAATAAAGGGGCAATATTTAATGTTAGACGGCGATCGGGTAATCAATATGCGTAAATATGCTGGCTACGAATTAAGCATAGAAGTGTAGTAGCTATCGGCATAAATAAGTCATAGGCGTTATCTATAACAAAGAGCTAAACCAACGTCCTTTGCGAGGCAGATAATGATTGTTCGCATTTAAAGAAAAATACACACCAATCGCCTGCCCTTGTATTTCAGCCTCGGGAACAAAGCCAATATAACGAGAGTCACTACTCTTGTTGCGATTGTCGCCCAACACTAAATAATGACCGGCTGGCACCACGACCTCAGAAAACGCATCAAAGGCTTGTTGCACAGAGCTAAACTTCATTAAGGTTTGATAATGTTGGGTTATTTCCCATTTTGTTTCTGGACGAGGGCCAGCTTGATACTTGCTAGCTAGGCCATTAATCGACAACACATTATTGTGCATAGCGACTTTATCACCGGGAACACCTATTACACGCTTAACCAAACGCTCGTCAGCCTGCTTGGATTTAAACACGACTATCTCCCCTTTTACTGGCTGTCCAGTCTTAGCAATTACGATATCGGTAAAGGGAACCTCTAAACTGTAAGCCATTTTATTAACGAAAATACGATCTCCAATAAGGATATTCGGCTGCATCGAGCCTGAAGGGACGGTATACCAATCAGCAAATGTACTGCGTGAAGCAAACAATAGAAACATCACGAACAAAAATCCCCAATTTTCTTTTATTAATGCAGTTAACCTGTTGTTCATATTTTTTCCTTGATGACGTAAGAAACTTGAGAAACGTAAGAGACTTGAAAAACTTGATTGATATGAACGTCAGTAAAGTAAAAAGTTTAGAGCTGCAATGTAAGAAAATATGTCAAATAGACAAGCGAAAATAAGCGAGAGTGATTAGCATGGCAAATGCCAAGACTTTAGATGCAAATTTGGGGATTGTTCGAATTGAGTAAGCTAACTAGCTGGCAACTCAACACGAAGAAGCGATAAAGGCCTTATACCGTATATGGTATTAAACCTCTTGGCCATCATACTTTGCTGCCAAGTCATCGAGTTCTGAACAAGTGTAGTCAAACCCTTTACCGTCAAACTGATATTCAACTCTCACCGAGTCAGAACCATTAAATAACTTAGCTTTGACTTTTGCCACAGGCCAATGCTTCAG
>CANMKA010000026.1 GCA_947498355.1 uncultured Paraglaciecola sp.
AATTTAGACCGGCTGCATACCGCTAACAACGATATGTCGCCAATTAACTATGAAAATTCCTTTAGAAAAGTGTCCTGATTTAGTTGTGCAGAACATACTAATAGATGGAAGGTATTCATCAGACAGGGCCAGCTCAACTAATTCATCCAACTTGTTTGCTTTGAGTAGCAATACAGGTAGAGCTTCTGAAACATATGGGAACTCTATTGCTAATGTTTTTATATCTTCTATAAAACTAGCTATTCTTTCTGGTGTTGGTGCAAAGTTATCTTGAAACCACTTTTCCGTTGGTTCATCTCTAAATTGAACAGCATCATCTACTAGCCACAACGGACGGCCTAGGTCAAAAATAAAACTCTTAACGGAGTCTTTAGATACACCAGCTACTGCCGCTAAGACTTGTATTGGCACGAATGGTGGTAACGCAGCCAACCCAATACAAATATTATCAATACTATCCCTATAATTTTTTGGGAAGCTGTCTTTAATCCCTATTATTGTTTGTTCTAATTTACTTTTAATTAAGTCTTCCACTGTAACTACAGAAGAGCTAAAAGATAAAAGAAGCTGTTCCAATGATTGCTCTTTTAAAGACAGAGCGTTCGATTGTACTCGTGGATTTCCTCCGGTGAGTCTTTTAAATTCAATAGCTTGCTCTTTATTGGCCGATGGGTAATTGGTTTTCAAATTGGCGAGTGTTTCTTCATTTGAAAACGTAAGAAGTTCTAGTTTCTGCACTGAACTAGGAGGATCTAAAAGGTCCGCCCTCTCTGGCCTACAGGTAAAAACTAATCTACAATTTTCCGGTACTGACTCTTTCAGTAACTGGCTTGCGAAGCATTTTGAACCATGTTCTTCGGCAGCCAGTTCAGCATTATCAGCTGCATCAAAGATTAAGATTAGTAAGGCGCTAGAATCTTGGGATTTTATTGAAGTACAAGCGTCACTAATTCTGCTTAAAAATAAATTGGTCCAGTGTTCATCGGGTTCGTTCCTTGCGGGAATAACGTGATCGCATAACTCTAAGGTTGCAAGAGTGTTAATTATCTGGGTATAAGCATGTTTAGTTTCATGTCTTTGAGAACTTACTTTTCTATAGCTTCCATTTCCAAAGCAATCATATGGGATTACTACCGCATTATTGCCAAATTCTTCTGACATGTTATTGCTCAGTATCGACTTTCCTACACCGCCACTTGCAGTAATAATTGTGTGAGTTTCTGCAGTTTTTATTGTATCAACAATATTTCTCTGTTGATTCCTTGGAATATAGTTGTGAATTGGCTCAAATAGCGGTGGGGCAGGGAAAAAGTCATCTATGCTTATTGCGTCGAACGCTTCCAGCATGTCTTCTTTTTTTAAAACTTTTGATTTTCCAGGTTCAATTTTCTCCCAGACCTTAGCTACCAATAGTTTTTCTCTATCGCTTACATTTTTTGAAACGGCAAGGTGATGTAGCTCATGGTGAATATTTAGTTTTTGGCTTTCGTAATTACCTTCAGAGTCATTTAGTTTCAAGCACCGGCAAAATCCTAGAAGGTTCCTATCATCCAGTTTAGTATATTTTTTTATGTTCTTAATAAATCCCTTCGGAGCTTCTTTGCCATCAGCTATTTTTTTTATATTTCGTTTGAAGTTATCTGAAATTTTGCGATTGGTTAAAATTGTAAACTTAAGTGTTACGTGCTTCTCACCTGCTTTTTTAAAGGCTAAATACCTATCAGCAAACCCTTTCAAAGTATCGACTAATTTTGATAGTGTAAATGGGTCTTCGGTTCGAACTGTCGAATGCTTCAATTGGAAGTATTCTATGGATTTTCTTTCTTTTTTACCTTGTCTATATTCGGCCAGATCAACAACGCATTCACCTGCAAGAGTTGACTCTTTTGAGCCTTCAATTGTTATTTGAGTTAAGTCAGTTGTTAAATCAAGTAATTTCAAACACCGTTTAACCGCCCATCTATAGTGAAAGATATCGCCAGCTCTAGAGAAATGAATCGAATCAGAGTTTTTATCCATAGTCACACTAATAGTTTCTTCCTTTACTAATCAATAGATTATGTCTCACAAAATAAAAAACAAGGCAAATTGAAAATTTATATTAGTGTTACATGAAATTCAGATATTGAGGCTGCTGCTATAACGCTGTTTCCAGCTGTATAAATGGTTTAATTTTTTAAATCACTTCTCACCAAGTGATAGGCCAAGAATTTGATGGAGTGGCAGTCACTATTGATAAATATTTTAGATACAACAAGGATGGCAAACTAGCATATGTAGGCAGTTCGTATTATTATCCCGTGAAAATGCTATTCCAAAATATTACTCGCGCACGTAAAAGGCTTGACCTGATCATCATAGACAATGAAGATTTACTAAACAGGTGCGTAGATATATTAAAGACTTAACTTTTGTTTCCACATGATTAGCCTATGACTAATCCAGTTATTTGGTAATCAAAGTTAGATTGAAGAATGTCCTTATTCGAAGGGGGACAAATTGATATCAATAAATATTCCTTATCATCACAATTATAAGTAGGAAGGTCTCGCAAAGTGCCGTTACATAACACATCATCACATATCAGCATTGAAGCCTCATTAGACTTTAAAATGCCGTTTTAAGCGATGCATGGGTAAACGTGAATTTTCTATGCAGTTAGAGCGGGCATTGCTTTAGCTGCCCTGGCAATCTGTTTTTAGATAATGTGTAGATAACGTATATGTATATTCGTTTTTGCCCAACCAAGAGTTTTAGGCAGTAATTATGGGAAGCCAACCGTTATATTCCCGCCATCCCTTACTAGGTGTTTTTTGATGCAGTTTAGCCCTTTAATCAAATCTTTGATTGATTCATTTAAGATTTTACCCGGAGTAGGGCCCAAAAGTGCCCAACGTATGGCGTTTCACCTTTTGGAGCGAAATCGCCAAGGTGCATTGCAGCTAAGTCAGGTACTGCACGATGCTATGGAGCATGTCAAGCATTGCGAACAATGCCGTACTTTTTGTGAGAAGACCTTGTGTGATATTTGTTCCAACCCCAAACGCCAAGACAGTACTCAGATCTGCGTAGTCGAATCTCCCCAAGATGTGTTGGCTATTGAGCAAACAGCAGAGTTTTCTGGACGTTATTTTGTCTTAATGGGGCACTTGTCACCCATAGATGGGGTAGGGCCTGCAGATATAGGTTTAGACAACCTAGGCGAAATCCTCGAGGGGGGGAATATTACTGAAGTGATTTTGGCAACTAACCCAACGGTTGAGGGTGAGGCAACCGCCCATTACATTGCGCAAATGTGTAAATCTGCCGGGGTCAACGCTAGCCGTATTGCCCACGGTGTGCCAGTTGGTGGCGAGCTTGAGTTTTTAGATGGTAATACGCTAACTCACGCTTTTGCTGGGCGCAGAGAGTTTTAGATTTCGCTGAACAGGTCATTGTTTGAATCGCTTGGTATAACTATTCAGTGATATCTTGCTCCATCAGGCTTATTTGGTCACTCACTCCTAACGTTCAGCTTGCTTATTATTTTGTTACTCTGTATTTGTCCGTGCCTTTATGTCATGGATATCAGATTAAATTCATTCCAGTCCTTGAAAAGTCTATTCAAGGCCCTATCTCCTATTGCAGCAATTTACTAACCCTCATATAGGAGATACTTGGCTATGGCTGAAACAGCCCATCAAGAAACTCATGGATTTCAAACTGAAGTAAAACAATTACTTCAACTTATGATCCATTCATTGTACTCAAACAAAGAAATTTTCCTTCGAGAATTGGTCTCAAACGCTGCTGATGCTGCGGATAAATTACGCTTTAAAGCTTTATCAAACGACAGCCTTTACGAAGGCGACGGCGACTTGCATGTTAAATTAAGCATAGATAAAGATGCAGGCACCATTACCATTGCCGACAACGGTATTGGTATGAACAAGGCTGATGTCGTTGAGCATTTAGGCACTATTGCTAAGTCAGGCACGAAAGAGTTCTTTGGCAAACTTTCGGGTGATGAAGCAAAAGATTCACAACTAATCGGTCAGTTTGGTGTGGGCTTCTATTCAGCATTTATTGTTGCTGACAAGGTGACTGTACTCACTCGTGCTGCTGGTGAAGACAAGTCAAAAGGTGTGCAGTGGGAATCAGCCGGTGAAGGTGAGTTTACTATTGCCGAAATCGAAAAGGCGTCTAGAGGAACTGAAATCATCTTACATTTACGTGAAGATGAGAAAGAGTTTTTAGATGACTGGAAACTTCGCTCTATTGTTAGCAAGTATTCTGATCACATCAGTATTCCGGTAAAAATGTACAAAGAAGAAGTGCCAGAGCAAGATGGCCCAGATGATACGAAAATTCCTGCAGTGCCAGCTCACTGGGAATCAGTAAACAAGGCAACGGCTTTGTGGACTCGTGATAAATCTGATGTCAGCGACGATGAATATAAAGAATTTTATAAGCATATTTCTCATGATTTTGCCGACCCGATGGCTTGGGCTCACAATAAAGTAGAAGGTAAAACCGAATACACTAGTTTACTTTATATCCCAACTAAAGCGCCGTTTGATTTGTGGAATCGCGATCAGAAACATGGGCTTAAGTTATATGTACAGCGTGTCTTTATTATGGATGACGCTGAGCAAATGCTGCCAACTTACTTACGTTTTGTTAAAGGTTTGCTTGATTCGAATGATTTACCTTTGAATGTATCTCGCGAAATATTGCAAGATAACAAAGTGACTCAGGCCATGCGTCAAGGCTGTACTAAGCGCGTGTTACAGATGCTTGAAAAAACGGCGAAGAAAGATGCAGAACAGTATCAAAGCTTCTGGTCTGAATTTGGTAATGTCCTTAAAGAAGGGCCTGCTGAAGATCACGCGAATAAAGAAAAAATTGCTGGTTTATTAAGATTTGCATCAACCCACAATGATTCTGAAGCACAAACTGTGTCTTTAGCTGATTACATTGGTCGTATGCAAGACAAGCAAGAAAAAATCTACTACATCACAGCCGATAGTTATCAAGCCGCTAAATCAAGTCCTCACCTAGAGATCTTCAAGAAGAAAGGTATCGAAGTGTTATTGATGTGCGATCGCGTCGATGAATGGCTAATGTCGCACTTAACTGATTTTGATGAGAAGTCATTTCAGTCGATTGCACAGGGCGCATTAGATTTAGGTGACCTTGAAGACGAAGATAGCAAAAAAGCCCAGGAAGAAGCAGAAAAGCAAGTTGAAGGCTTAACTGAGCGAGTTAAAACTGTTTTGGGTGATAAGGTAAAAGAAGTTAAATTCACTCACCGTTTAACAGACTCTCCTGCTTGTATTGTGGCAGACGAAAATGGTATGACTACTCAAATGGCTAAGTTGATGCAAGCTGCAGGTCAACCTGTACCTGAAACTCAGTATCATTTTGAGCTAAATCCGGAGCATCAGTTGGTTAAAATTTTGGCTGACGTTCAAGACGAAGAGCAATTTGCTAAGTGGTCAGGGGTGTTGTTCGACCAAGCCGCGTTATCTGAACAAGGTAGTTTAAAAGATCCTGCTAGCTTCGTACAAAACTTGAACAGCTTGCTAATGACCTTAGCTAAATAAGGCATAAAACAGTTAGTTAAGTTATGTAAAACGGGCGTAAGTGCCCGTTTTTACGTTAAGTCGCGTATTTCATGAATTTTGCTGGCTACTGGGGCGTAATATTCTTGTAACCTTAAAGTTGAATGTGTAAAGTTGCGCGTTAATATTTTATTTTAAATTTTTTCAGAGGACACAGCATGCGCATTATCCTTTTAGGCGCTCCGGGTGCAGGGAAAGGTACTCAAGCCCAATTTTTGATGGGTAAATATGGGATACCACAAATTTCTACTGGCGATATGTTACGAGCGGCAATTAAGGCTGGTACAGAGTTAGGCATTGCGGCTAAACGCGTAATGGATGAAGGTAAGCTGGTTTCTGACGAACTGATCATAGGTCTAGTAAAAGAGCGTATTTCTCAAGCAGACTGTGAAAATGGTTTTTTGTTAGATGGCTTTCCAAGAACAATTCCACAAGCTGATGCGATGAAAGATGCAGGTATTGCAATCGATCACGTTATCGAGTTTGACGTAGCCGATGAAGTGATTGTTCAGCGTATGGCTGGGCGTCGCGTACACCCTGGTTCAGGTCGTGTATATCACCTTGAATATAATCCGCCTCGGGTTGAAGGTAAAGATGATGAGACTGGCGAAGATTTAGTTATTCGTCCTGACGATCAAGAAGATACAGTGCGTAAGCGCTTAGGTATTTATCACGAACAAACTAAGCCCCTTGTGTCGTACTACACCCAATGCGCTGAGTCTGGTGATTGTGCTTATCAAAAGTTGGATGGTACACAAGCTGTCGAAACGGTTAGTAAAAAGCTAGCTGAATTATTAGGTTAGGTACTGCCCATTCTAAGATTATGAGTAGCGGCTCTAAAGCACAGGTTTGGTTTTACAAAAAGAGGGCTTAATGCCTTCTTTTTCGTTTTAGGTCCATTCGTACTGGTGAGTGCTTTTCTACTGCCTTATATTTTCTTAGTACTCCGATAAATTTTCCGCTAACAGATTGGCCGTTGGCGCACGACTTGCCTTGTACGAAAAGGAAATCGCTACCTGTGACTTCTTTAAAAATTAAATGTGAAGACTAGGCTCTAGTAGCACGTGATTATTGAAGGGATAGATGTGAATTTGCCCTTTTAATCAGAATAATTGGTATTGTCTGGGTAATTTGGTATAACTGTTTTTTCAATGGAGAGAAATAATGCATACCCCTATCACTGCTTTTTATGCGGGTTTACTCGGCATCTTATTCCTATATTTATCTGGTTTAGTGATCCGCCAGCGGTTGGCCGTCAAAGTCTCCCTTGGCGATGGTGATAACAAACATTTGCGACAAGTTGTTAGAGCCCATGCTAATTTTAGCGAATATACCCCCATAGTCCTTATTTTGTTGTTTATTGCAGAAGTTAACGGTTCTGATAGTGGGTTACTGCATGTGGCGGGTATTTCAATACTTGCAGGGCGTTTTTTACACGCATTTGGTTTAAGGCGGCATTACGCACAAAGTTGGCAACGTTTGGTGGGTATGGTTGCAACGTTTGGAACCATTTTTTTACTGGCAGTTTTGAATATTTTGATTTTATATTAGAAACTTGTGGTGAGTATAAATAATTAAAAACGACGCCAATTGGCGTCGTTTGTCTATTTGCTCATAGATGTTAACTAGGCATTAGTTATTTTCGAGCAAGGTACTGCCTATTTCTATTTTTCTCGGCTTTTTAGCTTCAGGAACAAGTCGTTCTAGGTCGACATGTAATAAGCCATTTTCTAGGTCAGCACCAAGTACTTTTACATGGTCTCCGAGTTGAAATTTTCGTTCAAAGCTTCGTTCTGAGATCCCTTTATGTAAAAATTTACGTTCGTCGTCTTTGCTGCCTTTGGTACCAATGACCTGAAGTGTATTTTCTTGCACTTCTATGCTGACTTCGTCTTTAGCAAAGCCGGCTACTGCCATGGTGATTCGGTATTTGTCTTCCGCTAACAACTCAATGTTGTAGGGAGGATAGCTAGATTGTTTTTCGTTTCTGGATGCAGTGTCAATCATAGAAGCTAAGTGATCAAAGCCAATGAAAGAACGGTATAGTGGAGATAGATCGATGTTACGCATATTGATATCCTCAAAATTAAGCAATATTAAAGTGTTGTCCCGAATATTCGGCGACAGGTTTAAGCGTGTTAGTTACGCTTAGGGACCATTTGGTCTAAGTTTGTCGACCCTTTCGGCGTCGACAATAAAATATATGAAGACGGGCTTCTGAAATTTCAATAAAAAATTTAAATTAATTTTTAACTTATTGTTTTTATTAGAAAATAAGATTTAAAATTAAGATATATTATTAATTGGTGATAAATGGCTATTTAAATAGGGAGCCACAGTGCTAAATCGTGTTTTTTTATTAATGAGTTTATGTGTTTTATCTTTAGCCACTACCAACTCTCATGCTCTAGATATCGTTCATGTCAACAAACGTCACTCAGTACAAGATACTAGAACGGTTTATCCCCATGCTGTTCTTCACAAAGCTTTAGACGTTTCTAGTGAGCGTTATGGGCCTTTTAAAGTGACGGTCAATGAGTTTGTACTACCCAATAATCGAACCATAGATTTACTCGAACATGGCGAAATTCTAAATGTTGTTATGGTAGTGACCAGTACCGAGTGGGAAAGTCGCACTATTCCTATTCGTATTCCGTTAAGGATGGGGGCGCTTGCCTATCGAGTTTTGGTGGTAAACGAACATTCTCTTGCAAAATTTGAGCAAGTAACCGACTTACAAAGTCTTAAAGCCTTGACTGTTGGTCTGCACCGGAATTGGGTTACTTGGAATATTATGACCGATCTTGGATTTGATGTGGGCAGTGGTTACTCCTATGAATCGTTATTTGGCATGTTATCTAAACGCAGATTCGACTATTTGCCAAGGGGAGTGCATGAAGTCTACGACGAGCTGAAGATCAGGCATAAACGCTATCCAGGTATTGTGATAGAGCCAAAATTGGCGCTATATATCCCATCACCTTTTTACATGTTTGTATCGCCTAAACACCCACGCATCGCGGAGAGGCTAACGTTTGGACTGGAGAAAATGGTTAAAGATGGGACCTTGAAATCCATGTTTTTGGCCCATTATGGTGATACGTACAAACAAGCTAACTTAAAAAATCGCACTATTATCGATATAGGTAATCCACTGCTACCAAAAGAAACGCCTTTAGATCGAGAAGAGCTGTGGCTCGATTTTCTTGCTCTGTAGTTAATTGAGTTTGTACAAGCCCTTTGCGCGAAAAAAGCTTACAATGCAGGCAAATTCCCAAGGAAATACCAAATGATAAACAATGATGTGCTTAGACGTGTGCGCTATATCTTCGACTTTAGCGATAGTCAGATGATAGATGTCTTCGCTATGGCGGATTACCCAGCTTCAATTGCCGACTTGCACAGCTGGTTGCGTAAAGACGACGATCCTGAATTTAAAGAAATCTCAGATATTCAATTTTCACTCTTTTTAAATGGTTTAATCAATACTAAACGCGGTAAGAAGGAAGGCGTTGAAGCGCCGGTAGAGCGCCGACTTACAAATAATATTATTTTTAGAAAGTTGAAAATTGCGTTAAATGTGCAAGCTGAAGAGATACTCGAAACCATTGCATTAACGGGTTTTAATATGAGTAAGCACGAATTGAGTGCGTTATTTAGAAAGCCTGATAATCGTCAGTATCGTTTATGCAAAGATCAAATTTTGCGTAATTTTTTAAAAGGTTTGCAAATTCAATTAAGGGGCGAGTAGCTCTTTACTGTAACTGGGCAAAGAGGTACGAGGGTTAAATTAACCTCTTCTGCGCAGTTGTATAGTGGTTTTTATATTAGGTTTTATTCCGCTCTTCTTTACTCAATGCCTGTAGCGTTAACATAGCTTGTTCTGCTGAATGCTCATTAACAAAGATATGGTCGTGGTGAAACGCTGCGACAAGGTTGACACTGATATTCCGCTCGGCGAGTGCAGATGAGACTGCCGCTGTTAAGCCCACTGCCTCTAAACTCGAATGAACGGTTAAGGTTATACATTTAAAAACACCTGTGTAGGAATAGCCATACAGGTCTGCAATCTTTTGTTTCAGAATCAAAGACATGCCTTGTTCTTCTATAAAAACGCTAATTGGCGATAGAGGCTGTAAGTCATCGAAGGTTAATCCTTTTACAAAAACGAACACATAGTCGTCAGGTAAAAGCGCAGGCGATAAGGCTTTTAGCAGCTCTGATAAATTTGTTTGACCAGACACGTATATGTTCCTTTTTTAATTAAATGTTAGCGTATGAACCCTTGAAAATACTGATATGCGGCTCTGTCGCCAAGTTTCTGCGCAAAACCTAGGCCTAGTTCAGCAAGTTGTCTGGGAGGGGTGTACTTGCCAATGACCATTCTTAATTGGGCTAGGGCTTGCTTTGTTCGCCCTAAGCTATCTAGAGCAACAAAATATACGTATGCGTACTGAACGTTGCTAGGGTCGTATTTAACCGCAAGTTCGAATGACTTAAGTGACGCACTTTTTTGATTGTTACGGATCTGACTAAGACCATAGCTGTAATGCAACACAGCAGATTTTGGATTAGCTAATAAGCCTTGCTGGTAGGTCTCTAGTTCAAGACTTGCAGACTGCGACTGGCGGTATATATCGGCAAGGTTTACATAGGGAGCAGGAAAGTAAGGGTCGACTTGTATCGCGTGTTTCAAGGCGCTAATAGCGTCTGCGACTTTGCCCAGATTAAGAGCTAACATAGACTGATTAAGGCCACCTTCGCCTCGCCACATGCTGACTTGATTAGAGGTCATCAATTCTTTTATGGCTGAGGCCAAAATGTTTGAATGATCCGCTCCTACCAAAGCTAAATGCGTCGCAGCTTGAACACGTATGGCGCGATATTCATCTGATAATAACGTCTGGTAGGATTTTAGGCGCTCATTCACAGGTAAGCTGTAACCGATTTGTGCGACGGCTAAACGTATTAATGGTTCTGAAGAAGACACCCATGCCTGAATTTGTTGATCGTTTAACTGGCCTAAAGAATTAGGCAAGAGTGCTAATGCACTGGCACGTACTAGCTCATTTAATTGTGTGTCGTTGATGACGGCAATGTGTTGTGCTGGGGGCAAGCGATATTGATGTTGCAACTGAATATAGGCGTGCTCAGTATCCGTTAGTTTGTTAGCGTTTCCGTATAATTTAGCCACTTGTTTTTCAGCCCAATCTACATTTTTGTCTTGATGGCAGCCATTACAGCTATTTGGGCTATCGAATTGCGCAGAAATCGCTGGTCGAGGGATTTTAAAACTATGGTCGCGTCTATCGTCAACGCCCATATAGGTTCTATCTGGCATATGGCAACTCACACACTGGGCGCCTTCAGATTCTAAAGGGTGATTAAGGTGTTTAGGTTGTTGATAGGCCTCTGCACTATGGCATTGTAAACATAGGGCATTGCCTTCAACTTTAAGCTTCATTGAGTGTGGGTTGTGACAGTCTAAGCAGTTCACTCCAGCTTTAAACATCTTACTTTGTAAAAATGATCCGTATACGTAAACCTCTTCCTTTATTTGGCCATCGGCAAAATACAGAGGCTGGCTAAGGAGTGATGGCGAGAATTGATCTAAATAGGCAGTGTTTGGCACAATGCCGTCGGTCAAGGGAGTGCGTAAAGAGTGACATGCAAAACAGTTATCCATAAAGGCGTTATCGCGTTTGGGGCCGATCCATTTGGCAACTTTTTGCTCAGGTTTACGTAACCATTGGCCGAGAAGTTGTTTATCGGTTGCATTGAGTCCATAGGTCGTTTTTGTTATTTTTTGAGACGTGTGATCTGGCATTAAGCCATGACAGGACTGGCAACCAACATTGATATTGTCAAATTTAGTATCAAAACTATCGCTCTTGACTGAGTAATGGCGTACGAGCCCATCGGAGTGACAGTCGGCACACATACCATTCCAGTTTTGCAGAGGTTGCTGCCAGTGAAGGCGATCTGCTGGCAAAATATCCTCTTCGGGATAAATTGGATACCACTGTTGACCGCCTTCTGTTTTAGGGCGACTGTCCCAAGCAAACGGAAAAACTTGATAGCGTTTATCTGTCGTCTCAATAAGGTACTGTTGTAAAGGATAGTGTCCAAATGTATAGCTGACTAAGTAGTCTGTTGTGGTGTTGCCTTCGGTGAAGGTGATGCGAAATTGATTGTCTTTTTTATAAAATTTTGCAGTTTGAGTGTGGTGAGTAGCGACGGCGTCATTAAAATTGGCAAGGACGGTTTTTTCTGTCGCAATATCCATTGCCTTAGCATGATCCGAAGTTTGCCAATCAGACACTGCTTGGGAGTGGCAACCGACACAATTTTCTGTATTGACCTTAGTGTGGCCTAATGATGAAAACGCCAAAAGCATAACAGCGATAATAAAGGGGTACATAAAAAGTATAGAATGCCCGTATCAGATGAAAAAAAGCACATTAGCCCAGTTAAGAAGCTTTGCGTGTAAGTAACCTGAATCCGCATTAAGAATTCTGGTTAGGTAAAGTATATAGGTGTATCAGATGCACTGAAAGGGGATAGAGGCTAATCGCAGATTCTGGGCAGTCTTTAGTGGTTGGTATTTTAACCCGAGGTAAGGCAGTTATTTCAGTCACTAGGTTTTTGCGGGCAGATATTATAGACAAATATGGGGTAAAAATCGGCTGGAATCTTGAGTAATAGCGCTTGTGTCTTCGCGTATCGAGATCCCGGCCGCTTGATCGCCCACTAACCACGAACCAATCAATGTATGATTTTGCCTAAATTGGGGTAGGGGATAAAAGCTTTGATAAATATATCCTTCTTCGCCATAGGGGCCTTCACCCTGTACTATGGTTTTTCCTTGTTCAATGATACTAATATTAGCCCCTTCTCTGGAGAATAGGGGCTTCTTTACCAATTTCGTCTCCTTGGCTAAGGCTAAGTCTTGTTCGAAATACGCAGGCAATAAATTTGGATGACCTTTAAAGGTTTTCCAAAGTAATGGCATTAAGGCTTTGTTAGACAAGATAGATTTCCAAATAGGCTCTATCCAATTCACTTTAGCTCCTTCTATAGCATCACCAAATTCTTCTCTTTGCATAAACTCCCATGGATAGAGTTTAAATAAGGTCTGTATTTTATTATTTTGTATATCGCTGAAGTGACCGCAATCGCTTAAACCAATGTCTTCTATGTAGGTGAATGCGTTATCAATACCTGCCTCAGTTGCGCAATCTTGTAAGTACTGAACTGTGCCTCTGTCTTCATCGGTATCTTGGCAACAGGCAAGGTGCATATGATTAACTTGGTAATAATTTGCAATAACCCTCAAGCGCCGGACTAATTTTTCTTGTAGAGAATTAAATTGATCGGCTTGTTTTGGAAGTTTACCCAGATTGACTTGTTCTTCTAGCCACAACCACTGCCAAAAGCCTGACTCATAAAGAGATGTGGGGGTGTCGGCATTGTTTTCGTAGAGCTTAGCTGGCCCTTTGCCATGATAAGCAAAATCTAGCCTTGAGTATAAGCTGGGTTGGCGTTGTTGCCACGACTCTTGAATCTGTGACCAATATTGCTGAGGAATGTTAAATTGTTCAAGCCAGTATTCTGAATTCGCCACTATGTCTACTAAGTGCAAACACATTTGTTGGATTTCTTCGGTAGGATCTTCTAGATCTTGTTCAATTTGCTGTAACGAAAATTGGTAATAGGCAGTTTCGTCCCAATAGGGTTCGCCGTGTATAGTGTGAAACTTAAAACCAAACTCTTGGGCTTTACGTTGCCAATTTTTGCGTTGTGCGATATCGAGTCTAAACACTGGGCATCCATTTATTGTAAAGGAAAAAGCAGGAGAGAGTTTATCCTCCCCATCCACCTTTTTTAGAGCTTGAGCCCCAGCTTGATTTGGCTCGCACGCTGCTGCCAAAGCCACCACGTTTAATGGTTTTATTCACTGTCGGTTGTGATTTGAAGGTATTTTTACCGACTCTAACTGACTTACGGCGATAATCACCAAAATCGTATCCATCAGCGCCTATCCAGCGATTTCGATAAGGAGAATAGCGAGAATAAGAGGTAAACATGGGCCGATAATTATAGCCACGAGGTGACATTAAATTACTAAGCATATAGCCGGCCATAAATGGCATAAAAAACGAACCAGATTGATTCGATACGTATTGGCATTGGTTAGGGCCAAATTCGTATTCGCAATCACGTGCCGAATTATATTTGGGGCCAGTACGTTGTGCTTCTGCTATGGCGTCTTCATAGGCTAAGCGACATTGCTCAGCAAATTCGGGGTTACTGTTTTGGCAATCGTCAACATCAGTATAAATTGCAGCTTGTTCTGGCTCTTTGCCACAAGCAGCCAGACATATCGCTGCTATGCCTAAGGCCAATGGTTTGGCACTAAAGCCTTTACGCATGGCACTTAAGTTAATTGACCTAGAGCGTTTTAATTTGGTGGATTGCATATGCCCTCCTAGTAGGTCATACAAGCGGCATTAATCAAGCCGACTGAAACAGACATAGCAGCGAGCATGGTTCCTGCTGAAACTTCGTTTTTATCAATACGCTCTGCAATTTTTGGCATAAAAGTAAACCTAAGTAAGCCAAATGCTAAGGACTGGGCGATAATGGCTACAATCCCCCAAACAATAAAATCAACCAAAGATTGAGAGTTTGATACTGCTCCGGCTAAGGCAATACTAAAGCCAATAATCGCTCCGCCAAAGCCGATGGCTGCAGCTTGGTTTTTATGCACTTTAACTAAAGCCCACTCGTCGTGGGGAGTAACAAACGCGTAAATTATTTTGAACAAAAATAATAAGCCAATTGATAAAGCAAAGTACAAGGCGAAATTGGTTAATCCCGCGATTGAGGTGAGCACTGCGTCCATTGTCATTCCTTATGTGAATAGCTGACTAGCCGTTAATTTTTATATCTGCTTGACCAATGTTAAAGCCTGTACAGGTAACTAAGCAACGGTCAAAGTTATTATTTACTAGCTTTTCTTCTGCACTGATAAGTATGCACTCAGATTCGTCACCATTAAGCTGGCGCTCATAAAGCATAACAAACTGGTCTGTTTCGCTGGTATCACCATCTTCTTCGTAGGTTTTTTCGGTCATGGCGACAGGTGGTGATATCTCACCTACTGCATCCCACACTCTATGGTAGTCATGGCCTTCAAGGGTAATTGCGGGTTGGGATACGCCTGTCTCTAAGGTGGTTTTCCATTGACTTTCAGAGCCAACGGTTTTGGTTTCATAAAAATACCAAAGTTTTACATCGCTGATATGATTTTCGGTATCACCACCGTCTAATACCACTTGCAAGAATGCATCATCATCTGTGTAAAAACGTAAGATTTTTCCGCCTGTATCTAAGTGAACTTCGCCAACCGCTTGGATTAGGTGGTGGCTAGCTGCGTTTTCAATGACGAGTTCTGGCTCAATTAATTTCAGTTTGAGTGGATCTAGCTCGAAAGACCCACCCAAATAAAGCCCCATGATTTCAGGCGCCTTAGGTAAGGTTTTTTCTTCAGTCTTTTTTCCAAAAAGCTTACTAAACATGTTGCGCCTCGTTAAAGTCGTTCCAATTTATCTGGGTAATACGTTTTGCTGCTATGTAAAACACCTTGTCGCCGGCATGCAGAGTTTGGTCTAAATCTGGATTGACTTGAATGTTAAGTTTATCGTCGGCTCTGGCTATTCCAATTAAAGTCGCTTGGTAATGCTTCTTAAGCTGGTCGAACAGTTTACTTAAACTAATTGCATGGCATGAAGAGGGAATGTCAACTGAATATTGTGCTTGGCCGTCGTTTACGTCGAGTAAATCATGATGCAAAACACTTGAGCCTGGGTCGAATGCTGATTTAGCTAACATTTCAACGGCCACACTTGGCGTGCATTCAACGTTAGGGCAGTGTTTTTGTAGTAATCCCACTAAACTTTCGTCATTAAAATATGCAACCATTTGGGCCTCTGGGTTACGTTGACTGCAATACAGGGCTGTGGTCATGGTAAGGTCGTCTTCAGGGTTGTCCATCAGCACAACTTTGGCATTGGCTATGCCTGCTCTGTCCATGTCTTGGTCGTTGTTAAAGGACGTCACTTTGACGAAGTCTATTTCGCTAGGGATCGGATTAGTTATGTCAGCTCTGACGCAGAGCACAATATCTGGATTATCTTCGATGGATGCTCTTTCACGAATTAATAAGTTGAGTAACCTAATGGTACGTGGTCCATTCCAGCCCAGAACTAATATATGATTTGATACGGATAGTTTTTTCAAGCCTTTTGCTCCTTTTTGCCATTGATTGGCAACCCAAGTGGCAACTCTTCCCAATACTAAAGCAAAGATACTTAGCCCAGCAGGAATAACATACAAAGAGACGATGTATTTGCCAAGCGTGGTAGTTGGGGATAAATCGCCGTAGCCCACGGTTGATGCGGTGACTACAATCCAGTAAATAAAGTCGGTAGGTTGTGTAAGTGCCGTTTCGTCTGCGAGCAGCAGCAGAGCCCAACTTGTCGCAGCGTAAGTCACCATGACTAACGCAATGTTATACCAGTGCATCTCTGAAAAGAGTTTAACAAACAAAGTTTTAAGTAGTGTTAGTTTAAGGTTCATTCCATGCCCTAATGATGCATCAAAATCTGAATAGACGAACTGAAGACAGTATTATTAATCGCTACTAGCACGAAGATAATGCGCCCCTCATAAAAAGGGGCACATTTTTGGCTGGTTGGGAGAACTTCTACTTTTAAATGTCTTACTTGCCCAGTATACGGCTAAGCTCGTCGTCAGCAGATGTTTTTCCGCCAGCTACGCCGGCTTCAGCTAAGCGCTTTGATAAGTCATCGCTAGACTCTTCAGATGCCAGTTCTTCGGCAGCTTGTAGCTCAGCATTACGCAGGTTTTGTTTCTCTTGGATACGCGACAATGATTCGGTAGCCGTTTTCATTTTACTGTTTGCACCTAAGTGACGAGATGATACTGCTACTTGGGCTTTTTGCACAGACTCAGTCGCCTTTACCATATCAACCTGTTGCTCTAAACGCTTCAAATTCGATTTGGCTTGACTAATGTTAGATGCAAGCTGTTTTTCAGACTGTTTAAATTGATCTAAATACTGCTGCTCAGTGTCTTGCTCTGCACGTAAATCGCTGACTTTTTGCGCACAATCTAAGGCCAACTGACGATCTGTGTCTATGGCTTTTCTGGCGTGAGCTTCGTACTGCTCAATAGATTTTTGCAAGTTGTCTACTTTTTGTTGAGCTAGCTTGCATTTTGCTAAAATTTGCGTTCTAGCATGATCTGACTTGCGCAACTCTTCTTTGGCTTCGCGAATTTCTTGCTCGAGAATGCGAATCGCTTGGCTGTCGGCAACAGACTGCGCGGCTTCGGTGGCTCCGCCTTTAACGGCTGTAACTAATTTTCTCCAAACTGACATATTATGACTCCTCGATTATTTTAAATGGACTTGGTAGGCGTCCAAAAATGCTTCGACGTTTTGAAAAAGCGACACTAGCTCTATCACTACGCTTTCTGCTTTTGATTGCGAACTTAGTGAACCAAAGGCAGTGTAATACTCTTCACCTGCCACCTGAGATATGCCCACAGTAGTGAGGGGAAATATCATATGGGTTTTAAGAATTTCTTCGTTTAACGCAACTAAATCATTGACTTCGGACTTAGCAAATAGCAAAGATTCAACTAAAATTTGTTCTCCGCTTATTGCTAGCCAAGCATCTACTCCATCAGAGTTTGCTATCAATAAACAATTTTCTTCTCGGGTAACGACCATATTGGGTTGGTCGGTTAATAGGGTCTCAAGTTGGTCAAGATCCCAAGTCATGGTTACTCTCCTGTAAGGCTGATGACTACTTCAGTAACGCCTAATTGCGATACTGAGCGTATTTTAGTCAGTTAAAAGTTGCGTTGTCAAATTTATTTTCAACGTTTGATATTTATAGTGTCTTAATGTAAATTATTGTTCACGTTTTGGTTTGGTGAAATGTTTATGTCTAATAAAGATAACAAGATCGTTAGCGGCCTCAATACTAGTACTACTAGTGATTGGCGGCAATTGGTTCAACGTATTTTAAAAGCCGAGATGTCGAAACGCGGCACTAAGTATCAAGATCTCAGCGATCGGCTAAACCAAATAGGGATTAGCCAAAGTGCTGATAATCTTAGAAATAAGATTAACAAGGGCATAATGGGGGCAGATTTACTGTTACAAATTATGTATGTGTTAAATATGAGAAGAATTGAGCGTGACGATATTGTTGATATTTTTGCAGACTTGGGAAATCCTTTAGAATAACGCGTTATTTAGGGTGCGCTTCAGTGTTTAGTTACCTAAAAAAAAAGCCCAAAACATCATGTTTTGGGCTAATACAGTTTGGGAGAAAACGTCAATAATCTAACTGTTGAAATAATGATAGGCGACTAAGATTTTTACGCAATGCTTATTGGGTATATTGCAGCAATTGCAGGTATCGAAAAATATACGTAAAATATCGACATTAACTTATCTGAGTGACTACCCGTTTATGAAACTGTCTGATTTTTCTTTCGATTTGCCTGAATCGCTCATCGCTCGGTACCCCACAGAGTCGCGTACGGCAAGCCGTTTAATGGCAGTTGATGGTAACTCTGGATACATCTCTCATTTGCAATTTAATGATATAGAATCGCTGATTGAACCCGGTGATTTATTGATTTTTAACAACACTCGCGTCATACCTGCGCGATTGCTAGGTCAAAAAGAAACGGGCGGCAAGGTAGAAGTCTTGATTGAGCGAATGCTACAAGACAACAAGGTGTTAGCGCACGTTAAAGCGAGTAAGTCTCCTAAGATTGGTGCTAGGTTAACCCTAGAGGGAGCTATCGAAGTCGAGATGTTAGGTCGTCAAGGGCAGTTGTTTGAGTTGGCTTTTCTGTCAGAGCAACCGGTACTTGAGTTGCTTGAAGAATATGGTCACATGCCGTTACCGCCTTACATAGATAGACCTGATGAAGAGTCTGATAAAGAACGTTACCAAACGGTTTACAACCAAGTGCCAGGAGCAGTTGCTGCGCCTACAGCAGGGCTGCATTTTGATAAGGCTATACTGCAACGCTTGGCCGACAAAGGAGTGAAATCTGAGTTTGTTACCCTACATGTGGGAGCAGGTACCTTTCAGCCAGTGAAAGTCGATAATATACTAGAGCACCAAATGCATTCAGAATATGCAGAGGTCTCTCAGCAAGTAGTAGATGCTATCCTAGCGACAAAGGCTGCAGGCAAGCGAGTGATTGCAGTGGGAACGACGTCTGTTCGCTCCCTTGAGTCAGCGGCTCAGCAGGCAGTAGAAACTCAACAACCGCTTCAACCATTTTTTTCGGACACGGATATTTTCATTTACCCCGGATACGAGTTTAAAATAGTAGATGCCATGCTGACTAACTTCCATTTGTCTGAGTCAACCTTGCTAATGCTGGTGAGTGCCTTTGCTGGGAAACAGCATATTTTTGATGCCTATGAACAGGCTGTTGAACAAGAATACCGTTTCTTTAGCTATGGTGATGCCATGTTTTTGACTAAACAGCATGACGAATAAGCCAGGTAGTAAACCAGTTCTGTCGCCTTGTATTGGCAACTGCTGCTTAGACGACAAAGACATGTGCCTTGGGTGTTTCAGAATGCTAGACGATATAGTCGGTTGGTCACAAAAGCCCGATGACGACAAATTACGAGTTATTCGCAAATGCCAACAGCGTAAATCTGAGAACAAGCCATCTTTTTGATTTTCACCTACTGTATGCGTGGCAAGATACTCACCAGAGTTTTTGTTACACTGACGCATAGTATTAATACCTAGTTAGTCTTTTATTTATATGCATATTACTTTAGCCCCTATGGAAGGGGTGGTTGATCACCTAATGCGTGACATGCTCACTCAAGTGGGTGGCTTTGATTTATGCGTGACTGAATTTGTGCGCGTAGTGGAACAGCTTTTACCTAAAAAGGTGTTTTATCGCCTATGCCCAGAATTGCACAATCAAGGCTATACGCCCAGTGGTGTGCCAGTAAAAGTGCAATTGCTTGGGCAACACGGGCAATGGTTGGCTGAAAATGCCCAAAGAGCGGTTGAGTTGGGTTCCCATGGGATTGATCTTAATTTTGGTTGTCCGGCCAAAACCGTTAATAAAAGTAAAGGTGGGGCGGTATTGCTTAAAGATCCCGATAGTATTTTTCAAATAGTGCAAGCGGTGCGAGAAGCCGTCCCTGGCGAACAAGTGGTCAGCGCAAAAATGCGCTTGGGGTTCGAGGACAAATCTTTGGCCATTGAAAATGCTTTAGCTATTCAAGAAGCAGGGGCTGATTCTATTGTTATTCATGCTCGTACTAAAGTTGAAGGTTATAAACCTCCAGCATACTGGGATTGGATTGCAAAAATAAAACAAGTCGTGAATGTACCTATTGTTGCAAATGGTGAAATTTGGAACCATCAAGACGCACGTTTATGCCAATCTCAATCAAGATGTCAAAATTTAATGATAGGCAGAGGAGCGTTGGCGCTACCAAACTTAGCCAGAGTGATTAAAACTAATGAAGCCCATATGCCATGGGATCAGGTTAGAGCATTACTTATTCAATATTCTGGCTATGAATTATATGGACAAAAAGGCAAGTACTACCCAAACCGTGTTAAACAATGGTTTGGTTATTTAAGCCGTGAGTATTCACAAGCACAAGAATTATTTTTAAGAATACGGGCCCTGCGAGAATCTGAGGCAATACTTGAACAAATCAAGCAATAACTGCGTTAAATTTGTTTGCAATAGACTTGCTGTAGGCCCAAGAATTTACCTTTTAACAAGTGTAAATCGCTGGTTTGGCTATAATTAAGTATTTAAAATTAAGGCTTTAAATCGTTTTATATGTTGAGTTCAAGTTAAGAATTATTTGTTGAACTTTTGGTGAATAAAGTGTGCGGCTTTCGTTAGAGTTGCGTGATTCTTTTTTTGGGGATCTCCTCTAGACTTTACTCATACCGTCTCAAAGCAGACTTTCCGATAAACCTACTTGAGGAAATACAAATGGATAGTAAATATTTTCACCCAAGAATGAGTACCTTTGTAAACTTAGCCTTATTAATGATGATGGTTGCGTTTTCTGCCGTAGCTAAAACCGACCATTCACAGTGGGCTAAACATAACCCACAAGAAACTCAAACCGTTGAGCACAAAGACATGTCAAGTATTTTGAATTTCTTGACCGTAACTGAGCGTGGAAAAGATTCGCTAGATTACGAACTACTTACTGGCCCTGCATTAGCATATGTACAAGAATACAAAGCGTTTTTAGAAAGCATTCCAGTTAGTTTGTTGAACAAAGATGAACAACTTGCATATTGGTTAAACTTACATAATGTAACTGTTATTGAAAAATTAGGATCAAGTAAAAGTCGCTCGCTCAAACGTATTAAAGATAAACGTGGAGAGCCGGGCAAACCAGGTGATTGGTGGTCTGAAAAACTAGTCACAGTTGAGGGTGTTGCTTTGTCTCTAGAAGAAATTGAGCAAGATATCCTATTTGCTCATTGGCAAGATCCGTTGGTTGCATATGGCTTGATATATGGGGTTAGAGGTGATGGTTTTGCTGGCAAGCAGGGATTCACAGGCAGAAACGTTAAATCTCAACTCGCTACATTAGCAAAAGAATTCGTTAACCAAAGAAGTAACGTTAAAGTGAGTCGTAATAAGGTACAAGTCTCAAGCTTACTAGCTTGGAATATAGACACCTTGTTCGATGGTGATGATCAAAAATTATTAGCTCATCTTAAGGATTACGCCTCAGGTGATACTGCCAAGCGCTTACAAAAAGCCACAGAAATCAACAAAAAGCATAAGTTTAGCTGGACATCAGACGCCTACAAGCGTCCTCGTCAACAAACTAGCTTTAGTGGTGAGTCTGGCGGCGGTGGTTCTTACGGTGGCGGTTCTTAGTTTCACCTCTGTTAACGCTTTCAAACAAATTATTTTGTTATTTAGATTTACTCCACTATTTGCGACCAGCATTGTTCTGGTCGCTTTTGTCGTTTTATCGGATATTTCATCTCAATTTAGCTATTTTTCGCCTTGGTTAGAGCGTCCAACCTATACAGCTGTTAGCCTTATGATGTTAGCTTCTGGGGCTTACCTATGGCTTATTTATTATTTATATCAAAAATACAAAGATCAGGCTTGGCAACCCTTTGGCACAGTCTCTTTGGTATCAGGAACCCTTTTTATAGGGTTGGCGCTACGATTGGTTATGATGGATTCGACACCAATATTTGAAGATGATTTCTACCGTTATTTTTTTGATGGAGGCCTGGTTAATCATGGCCTTAATCCATACTTGTACGCACCCCAACAGGCAATGGTCGCGCCGGAAAGTGACCGTCTTGCTATTTTAGGTATTGCGACGCAAAGCGCGTCACTGTACCCAGAGTTAGGTTTTTTGGCTGAACAGCCTTTAGTTGAGCGTGTTGCTTATCCTCATATTAAGACTATTTATCCGTCAGTTGCTCAATTCTTTTTTGCGTTAAGTTACCAGTTTGCTTCCTTTGATTTGAGCGCATGGCGGTGGCTGTTATTGGTAGTCGATGTTCTCAGTGTTGGCCTATTAATCGTATTGCTTAAACAATTGAATCGAGGCGCTATCTGGAGCGCTGTGTATTGGTTGAATCCACTGGTTATTGCTGAAACATTTAATGCTGGCCACATGGACGTATTGTTGTTGCCTTTTATTTTAGGCACCTTAATTTTGCTAAATGCAAAGCGTTTTGTATGGGCAATGATTTGTTTGGCGTTTGCAGTGGGTGTAAAATTATGGCCTATCATTTTAGCCCCTATAATTGTTCGTCCTTTGTTGTCAAAACCTAAATACTTGCTGATTGTTAGTGGCGTATTTATCTGCGTGTTGGTCTTGCTATTAAGTCCTCAGGTTATTCCGGCCTTGCAAGAGTTGTTTTCTGAAAAGGATGTGGGAGCAGGCACCGCAGGTGTGGTGGCGTACGCTCAAGATTGGCGAACCAATAGTTGGATATTTGGATTAATTGAAGACAGTTTGATTTATTTGTCTGAATATCAGTTGGTGAGTCTCGTTGATCCACAACTTGCTGCGAGGGTGATAGTGGGTTTGGTTGTTTTGGTTGTTTTGTTTGCACTTAGCTTACGCCCTTGGACTCGGCTAGAACAGCTTATTAGTCGATGTTTGTGGCTTATTGCTATTTTATTTTTTGTTTCTCCAGCATCGTATCCATGGTACATAGTCTGGTTTCTACCGCTACTTGCTTTGGTATTTTCGACTAACAATGCTGGGTTATTATTACTGACATTTACCTTACCTCTGTACGATTTACGCTATCCTTTGTTAGCCTTAGACAAGCAAGAGCTATTTAGCCAATGGATAACTATGGCGCAGTTTTTACCGGTAATCATATGTATGGTATGTATGGCCTATTGCTTCAAATCAAGCCCACAAAAAAAGCCCCTTACTACTTGAAGGGGCTTTTTTTTATTGCTTGATGCGTCGTCCATTTGCATATGCTATGTCAATTGGCTATACGCTGATATTAATTTGCGATCCCACTCTTTCGCCGGGTAACGGGTTGTTTTCTTGAGCGGTAATTTCTTGCTGCTGCTGCTGGCTCTCGGCCTGAGCAACTTGTTGTTGTGAGCCAGTTTGAGTAGGCACGTTTTGAGCTACGGTCCCAGCTCCTGATGATCCTATTTCCATAGTGGTCTCCTGTTTTTTTACGTTAACCCAACTAGTCTAGTTGGTTGTTTAATGAACGTCTAGGGAAATATTATTTCACCTAGTTGGTGCTGCATAGTTTCGGCTATTATCACTTGCGCTTGGGCGTTAGGATGAATACCGTCTTTTAGCATGAGTGTCGAATCTGTCGCTATATTCTGCAAAAAGAAGGGAACTAGCTCTATATTGTACTCATTAGCTAAATCACGATAACTCTCGCGGAACATACTTGTGTATCGTTTCCCATAATTAGGCGGTATTTCCATTTGTTGTAACAATACTTCAGCACCCGCTTGTTTAGATAAAAGAACGATGTTTGCTAAATTCTCTTTCATCTTACTAACTGGGTGTCCTTGCAGTCCGTCGTTACCACCCAACTCAACAAATACATGGCTAGGCTGGTGAGATGATAATAGTCTGGGTAGGCGCGCTAAGGCACCATCGGTTGTTTCGCCACTAATGGCAGCATTAACAATGGTAATAGGTTTGTCTTGCCACGCGTTTTGTAACAAACTAACCCAACCTTGTTCCTGTTTTAAGCCGTAAGCTGCACTTAAGCTATCGCCTAGTATGAGCAACTTAGTTTCTTTAGCTGCGATGTGATCTGAAAAAGACACTAAAAGTATAAAAACTAGTGATAAATGACAATAATTCCGCAAAGACCTTATTTTAAGAAACAACACTATGACTCCAAAGACTATGATTAAGACGAAAGCTATAACTAAAACAGTTAGTACGACACAGGGAGAATTGCAGATCCTCCAACCAATTAGCTTTGATGTCAAGGAAGGGGAATCAGTGGCTATAATTGGGGCGTCAGGTTCAGGTAAATCGACATTGCTTAGCTTGCTAGCAGGCTTAGACTCAGTAACCGAGGGCGAGATATACCTAGACGATCAAGCTATGCACAACATGGACGAAGAACAGAGAGCGCAATTACGAGGGGCAAAGGTTGGCTTCATTTTTCAAAGCTTTATGCTAGTACAAAGCCTAACTGCTATCGAAAATATTATGTTGCCAGCTGAAATTGCCGGTCACAAAGACGCCAAGCAAAAAGCCCTAGATATTCTACAACAAGTAGGCCTAGCCCACAGAGCTAATCATTACCCAAACCAATTGTCTGGCGGCGAGCAGCAAAGAGTGGCGATTGCCAGAGCTTTTATTTCACGGCCTAAGATATTGTTTGCTGATGAGCCAACGGGAAACTTAGATGCTGTAAACAGTGACAAAATAGAAAAATTATTATTTGATTTGAATGAAACTGCCAACACTACCTTAGTGTTAGTTACCCACGACAATACCCTAGCCAACCAATGTCAACGTCAATTACACATGCAAGCAGGGGTGCTGACTGAGGTCACAGAGAAGTTGACCAAACCATCTTTAGCCATGGAGGCAAGTTAATTTTCATGACAAGACAAACCTTAGGCCTGGCGTGGCGACTTTTCCGTCACGAAACAAGGCGTGGCGAACTCACCATAATTTTATTGGCCATAGTATTGTCCGTCGCCTCTGTACTATCCCTATCTTTATTTAGTGAAAGACTTCAACAGGCATTGACCGATAAGAGCGCTGAATTCATTGCCGCAGACAGAGTGTTATACGCAGACAAACCTGTCGATCCTGAGTGGATAGAATATGCTCAAGGGCTAGGCCTGAATACAGCCCATCAAGTTAGCGCAAGATCTATGGCATTTTCCAATGAGCAAATGGACTTGGTTGATTTGCGCGCTGCAGATGCAGGTTATCCTTTAAAGGGCACGCTAAAAACCTCTGAAGAGCCTTTTAGTGTAGGGACGGCTACTAAATTATTACCTGAAGACGGTCAAGCTTGGGTTGAGTCTCAGTTATTTCAAACTTTAGGTCTAAATATTGGTGATCAAATCGAAGTGGGAGACGCCAGTTTTGTCGTTAGCCGTGTACTGACAGAAGTACCCGATGCCGGTTTTAGTGTGTTTGGCGGGGATCCCAAAGTCTTGATCCCGAGGCAAAATTTAGCGGCCACGAATATTGAAGGTCCTGGTAGCCGAGTAGGATATAGATACTTCTTTACTGGGGCTAAAGCCGATCTTGATAATTATTATAAGTGGCTAAAACCTCAACTTGATAGAGAGCTTCACGATTGGGACTCGGTAGAAGATGACAATTCAGCTATTGGTCGCTCGGTAGGCCGGGCGGGCCAATATTTTCTGTTAGCTAGTTTATTGGCCATAGTCTTGGCTGCGGTATCGATAGCGGTGGCGGCTCAGCGTTATAGTTTACGCCACTATGATCCTGTTGCGATTATGAAAACCTTAGGTGCGCCTAAGGCCATGGTGCAACAAATTTACTTGTTACAGATTATTTTCATCACCACCCTAGGCATAGTTCTAGGTAGCGCAATAGGTTTTGTTATTCAACATTTAGTGGTGTCGGCAATTGCTAGTGAGGTGAATGTTGCCATAGATGGTTGGCATTGGCGTCCTCTGCTCATCGCTATTTTTACTGGTGCAGTGTGTGCGATTTTGTTTTCGTTGTACCCGTTATTGAAACTATTTTCGGTTTCTCCGTTACGTGTATTGCGTAGAGACTTAGGTGCAAATTTAGCCTCTAGATTAATTCAGTTTTTGGCCTCCGGCGGCGCAGTGTTCATTTTGATGTGGGCATACAGCCAAAATTTAAAAGTAAGCGCCATTCTGTTTGTTTCTGGAATCGCACTTGTGCTTGGTTTGTTAGCTGTGACTTATGGGCTAATTCGGCTAGGACGAAAACTTGCTCAAGGCAAAATGAGTGCGTGGCAATTGGCCTGGGCCAGAATACATCGCCGTGCCATGGATAACAGCGTGCAGCTAATCAGTTTTGCGGTAACCATTATGTTGTTGCTGGTGGTATTAGTGATGCGAAATGACATGGTTAAGCAGTGGCAAGAGCAACTACCCGAGGGCACGCCTAATTATTTCTTGGTCAATATTAGTCAAGCGCAACAGCCTCAACTGGCCCAGCATTTCGCCGAGAACCAAGTTCAAATTAACAAGTTTTATCCAATCGTAAGAGGACGATTTGCGGCCATTAATGGAGAGAAAATACGCACTTCTGTAAGCAAAGAAGATGATGAAGATAACCGTAATACTCGCAATGGGCTAGGGCGTGAAGCCAACTTAACCTGGAGCAACACCCTACAAAACGGCACAGTCGTTACTGATGGTGTGTGGTTTGGTGATAATCCTTTGGCGGATGATGATCAGAGGCCGTATCAGGTCTCAGTTGAGAAACGTTTAGTTGAACGTTTGGACATTAAAATGGGCGATGTGCTTACATTTAATATTGGTAGCGAAGTAATAGAAACCGAGGTAACCAGTTTACGGGATGTAAATTGGCAGTCGTTGCAGCCTAACTTTTTCTTTGTTATTGAACCTAGGGCGCTGCGCAATTTTACCCCAACTTACATTTCGAGTTTTGGCCTACCTCCTGAGCGTAAGTCTGATGTGACTCAACTTATGCGTCCCTTTGCTAATGTGACTCTGATTGATGTAGATGCAAGGCTAAATCAGCTGCGCAGCATAGTTGAGCAAGTTTCTTTAGCGGTAGAATTTATTTTGGTATTGGTCTTAGTCGCGGGGGCTTTAGTCTTGATTGCCCAAGTTCAAGCGAGTATGGATGAGCGTCAGCAAGAGTTGGCAATATTACGCACCTTAGGAGCGAAAGGTTCCTTGATCCGTGCCAGTGTCATTTATGAGTTCGTGATCATTGGGGTGGTAGCCGGAGTGATGGCGGCCTTGAGTAATGAACTGAGCTTGTTAATGTTACAAACTCAAATTTTTCAAATGCAAGCTAGCTTACATCTTGAATATTGGCTTATTGCTCCAGTGGCTGGGGCCGCAGTGGTGGGCACGTTGGGCGCCTTGGGTTGCTGGAGATTATTGTCGCTAAATACCAGTCATCTACTTAGGCAAATGGTGTAGAGCAGAGCCGAAAAAACTGTATTGATGCAAATCACCTGAAGCAAGCGCTTGAAGGTGATTTGGGATATTAAACTCGACAACAGGCTTTTTCAGTGTATCGATTAATTAAGATTAAGGCTTATGTAGACAATCGAACACGTGGGAGAGTTCAGGGTAAGTAAATTGATAACCGCTCTCGAGTAGGCGTTTGGGTACGACTCTTTGCCCTTTTATTACTAGGTCAGCCATTTCGCCCATAGCCATCTTCATAACGAAGGTGGGCACTCTGAAAATACAAGGGCGATTCAATGAACAAGCTAATTGTTCACTGAATTCTTGATTAGTAACTGGGGTTGGCGCAGTAAAATTGTATATACCTTGGCATTCATCGTGTTCGATTAAGTGAATAATACCTCTAAGCATATCTTCTAAATGGATCCAAGACATATACTGCTGACCATCACCAATCGGTCCACCTAGGCCCAATTTGAAAGGAGTGAGCATTTTAGTTAATGCCCCTCCGCGTTTACTGATGACTACCCCTGTACGCAAAATACAGACTCGGGTCAGCTCCGATGAAGCCCTTAGAGCGATATCTTCCCATTTTGCACAAAGCCTGTGACTAAACTCATCGTTAACCTGAGTGTAAGCCTCGTCGATTATTGTATCGTCTTGGGCGCCGTAGTAGCCAATAGCTGAGCCACTAATAAACACTTTGGGCGGTGTGTTACTGGACTTGAACAAATTTACGAGTTTTTCTGTGGTTGCCCAACGGCTTTGCTCTATGACGGCCTTTTGCTCTGGAGTCCATTTTTTATCAACGATAGGCTCTCCAGCTAGATTGATCACCACATCATATTCGTTTAAATCACCGAGTAAATTTAGATCCGAAATGAAATTTACCTTATGGCCTAAAATCTTTTCTGCCATAGCAACATTACGTGTGTAAACGGTAATATCGTTAGGTTTTAATAAAGAAATAAGGTTCGAGCCAATTAGACCAGAACCCCCAGTAATTAATAATTTCATATCCGTCCTTGATGTGCCAATGGATTAGTTTTTATTGCAAGATAAACACAAAGAGACTGAGTCGGCAAATCTCAATGCATGAGGTTTATCTACTTCTGCCTCTGCATAGTCTACCCAATCGTGTTCAGCTGCAATGGCTAAAACGTCTGCGGTTAATTTTTCTAGTAAGAAAAAGCGGTTATCTTCGACTAGCTTGATGATTTTCTTGGTGATGGTTTTATAGTTTAACGCATCGTCCATGTTGTCTGTGTCTGTTGCTTTTTCGGCTTGATAATGGATTTTTACATTGATTACCACGTCTTGACGGTTAGCAATTTCGTCGTCGTTAATTCCTATATATGTGCGTAAACGTAAGTTTTTGATCCTGATAGTGGCAGGGTTAAGTGTCATTCTTTTTCCTTGGGGTAAATTTATTAAAAATCAAGCTATTAAACAAGATACAGTTCTGGTACGTTGCTCACAACCAATTCGTTCATAAAAATCCTTATGCAAAATAAATCTCAAAGTTCAGCCAAAGCCTTGTTGGTAATGGCGTCGATTGTAGTGGTGCTGGCTGGTATTAAAGCGGCGAGTGCCATAGTCGTTCCGTTTTTGTTGTCGGTCTTTATTGCGATGGCATGTAGCCCCATAATTGCCTATGCCAAGCGGTACCGAATACCTAGAGCCTTTGCCGTGGTGCTCGTAATTTTAATCATAGTGTCTATTGGTTTTGTATTGGCCGGCTTAGTAGGGCAGTCAATGAACGACTTTAGTGAAAACCTACCTAAATATCGCGCGCAGTTAGTTGATGAATTTGGTTGGCTGATCGGGCAATTGCAAGGCTTCAATATTAGTGTAGATAAACAGCAATTGCTGTCTTACTTAGACCCAGGCGCTGCAATGAATATGGCGACCAATTTATTGTCTAGCTTAGGAGGTGTCTTAACTAACTTTTTGCTGATTTTGTTGATAGTGGTGTTCATGTTATTCGAGGCTGAGTCTATTCCCAAAAAAGTGCATATTGCCCTTGATGATCCGAGTATGAAGATTCAGCAAATTGACAAGTTTTTACTTTCTGTAAAGAACTACTTAGTTATTAAAACTGTGGTGAGCTTGGGAACTGGATTAATCATAGGAATTTGGCTTTATGTATTAGGTGTTGATCACTTTTTGCTATGGTCTGTATTAGCTTTTTTATTAAATTATATTCCGAATATCGGTTCTATAATTGCTGCGGTGCCTGCGGTTTTACTGGCGTTTGTGCAGCTTGGTGCGCCTACCGCAGGACTGACTGCATTAGGCTTTGTGGTATCTAATACCTTGATGGGGAATGTGGTAGAACCAAGATACATGGGTAAAGGTTTGGGGCTTTCGACCTTAGTTGTCTTTTTATCCTTAATATTTTGGGGCTGGCTGCTGGGTACGGTAGGCATGCTGTTGTCTGTACCCTTAACAATGATTGTTAAAATTGCTCTAGAATCAAGCCCAGATACCCATTGGATTGCGCTTTTACTCGCCAGTGATGATGACGAATTATTAGATGGTAAGTTAGACGATCAAGAGCAGGCTTAAGAGCAGTGTATCTGTGTGCATATATGATGTGGTCGGGAATTTTTTAGCCAGACCATCGCAAATAAAGGTGGTTTAGTTCTATTTAGGTGACTAAACCATACCTTTAACGCCTTGTTCTATGAGATTTTAGCCATCAACACACAAAGAAATAGACAAACAGCCCCTAGAATCTAATCAACAAATTACAGCATGAATATTCGATATGTTAGCTCGCTTTTTATCCAGAGTTATTTATTATCAAACGTTAGGCTAATAGCTGCGCCACCTAGTGGACTATCTTGTATAGACATTTTACCTTGGTACGCTGAGAGTAAATCGTTGACTACCGCCAAACCAATACCTTGTCCCTCTTGGTAACTGTCTAATCTTACTCCGCGCTGTAAAAGATGCGCACGCTGTGCTTTGGGTATGCCTATGCCGTCGTCCTCAATACAGATGATTAATTGTGTTTGGGTACTGTGGATCGATACCTTTACCTGATGACAGGCAGCTTTACAGGCATTGTCGATAAGATTACCCAGCATTTCCATAATGTCGGTTTCGTCTCCACTTAAGGTTACCGATTTAGCGCTAAGCAAATCGATAGTTAACTGTTTATCTGCGTAAACTTTACCCATAGCACCAATTAGTTTTTTGATGATAGGGCGTAGCTCAACACTTTGACTAAATGCGCCTGTATGCCCTGCAGCAGCGCGTTTTAGTTGCCTTTGTATTTGGTTGTCGATTTGTTGAAGTGGTTCATGGGCGTCTTTGGGTAATGCTGAATTACCCATTAATACGGCCAGTGGAGTTTTTAAGCTATGAGCTAAATCACTTAAACTATTTTTATAGCGCAACCGTTGCTGTTGTTCGGTGTCGAGTAACTGATTAATACTATTTTTTAGGATGTTTAATTCAGGTGGGTAATCTTGGTCTATTCGCGCTAATTCTCCCTTTTGGGCTAAGAGAATTTGTTGGTTCAAAGTATTTATTGGACGTATAGCAGCGTACAAGCTAGCAATAAGAATAATCAACAATAGTAAAGACACAAAGCTAAGCCAGTTCCATAAGGTTAGCGCAAATTGTTGTTTTTCTCGGTCAAAGGTCTGTTTGTCTTTGAAAAGATAAAAGGTTACGGCTTGATAGGTGTTTAGGTATTCAAACTCTGCGGTGTAGCTGTATAAAAACATAGGCCGATTCGCGAAGGTTTCTTCTGTAAAGCTTTCTTGGCCAACTTCAGGTGCAACAAAAATGGCTGGAGGCAGCCATTCAATACTTGATTGGGAGTGCCAAACCACTTTTTTATCGAGCTGGATAAATCCGTACAAACCTGAACTAGGGAGATTAAATTCATCATTATAAAGCCGTTCAGGCATGGCGACTTGGCCTTCGGAAAATTCGAATTCTGAGATCAAACTTAAACTGTGAATTTTAAGCTGTTGCAGCATAGATTCGGTCAAACTTCGGTTAAAGGCTTGTTCGAGAATGACAACGGTAAGTGGAATAAACACCATAAGGGTGAGTAATGCGCTGGCAAATACCCTAACCCTTAACGATAAACGGTTAAGTTTAGTGGAGATCACGATTTATCCGGTAGCCTCTGCCGCGCATTGTTTCAATTGGCTGGATATCTCCCTCAGGATCAATCTTTTTACGCAATCTACCGATAAACACCTCAATCACATTACTGTCTAAATCGAAGTCTTGGTCATAGATGTGTTCGGTGAGTTCTGTTTTGCTAATGACTTTTTGCGGGTTCATTAGTAGGTATTCGAGCACTTTGTATTCGTATGCGGTAAGTTCGACGAATCGGTCATTTACATAAACCTCCTCGCTTAAAGTATCTAGGCTAATTGGGCCTTTTTCTAGTGTAGGGTGAGCCTTGCCCGCTGCCCGTCTAATCAGTGCTTTGGTGCGAGCCAGTAATTCTTGATTATGAAACGGTTTAGTTAGGTAATCGTCGGCGCCGGCATCCAACCCTTCGACTTTTTCTTGCCACCTGTCTCGGGCAGTTAAGATTAATATAGGGCATGTGACTGACTGTTTTCGGGCGTTTTTGATCACCTCAAAGCCATCCATAACGGGTAGGCCTATATCGATTATAGCCAAGTCGTAATCATGTTCGGTAAGTAAGAATAATCCCTTTTTTCCATCGTCAGCTAAATCAACGCTATACCCATTTTGTTGCAGTAGGGTGTCGAGTTGGGTTAAAAGTCTGCTGTCGTCTTCTACTACTAATACTCGCATACTGGCTTCTCCTATTTTTTGCTAACTGAGCCAGACTTTTTGTCTATGTTGACAGATTTAACGCGGCCATTGTGCTGTAACATTTTAATGCGGTACGAGTGTTTACTTTGCTCAACTTTGAGTACTTTGCCCGGCACAGCTTGTTGCGCTTTTTGCACTGCTTGACTTTTACTGATGGCAGGCTTGTCTATTCCTAATACGTTGCTGCTGTGCAGCGCACTAAGGCATAGTAATGTTAGTAATCCGAATTTGTTACCTAGTTTATTCACGGCACCTGCTCATTGGCTTTGTTTTTAATAGTCTAGCCCAATCAAACTTATCTTCATATAAGTTATAAAGCGAAGGGGTATTGTCGGTTAAGGCCTATGAATCAAAGCTGAACAGAAATAAAATTTTTAAAACCCAATACAGTTAGCGTGCAGTAGGCAGACAATGTCTGCCTCAGGCTGTGGGAAACGCAGCATTATGATGTACCTACAAAAATAATGTGGAGCTCAAACTGAACACTCGTGAATCTATAGTGTGTTGAATAGGGCTAATGCTTGTTCATGTTCTGGTATGAGGGTGGCTTGCTCAAACAGTTTTTCGAGTTCGAGTTTAGCTTCTCTCGTTAATGACAACTTGGCAAGACTGACTGCTACGTAGTAGTGCAAAGACAGGTTTTTGTTGCCTCGAGCAATAGCTTTTCTCAATAAATCAAGGCCTTTAGCTGGTTGCCCTTGCTGGGTGAGTACCCAACCTAAGGTTGACAGAATAACAGGGTTAGTATCGTCAAGCGCATACGCTTGTTCTGCATATTTTTGGCTTTTGCTTATATCGCTGGGCATATATACACTAGCTAGGCGACCTAACATAGCGGCTTTGTTGGGCAGAGATGGGTAAGTCAATAATATTTCATACTGTTTGGCTGCATTTGAGTAATCGTCTTGATAGTAATAATACTGGGCAAGTAAATTTCTCGGGAAGAATCTATCGGGGTTCGCCTCTACTATTTGCGTTACCTTAGTCACAAATAGCTGATGCGACACGCCATAGGCTAATAGCGAGTACATTTTTCCTAGGGCTAAATCATATGACGTGTTAAGGGCTAATACCCGCGAGTAGAGTTGGTTTGCTTTGGTTAATTGGCCTTGCTGTTCGGCTAGCCGAGCTTGTAAATAAATAACGTCTTCTTCCTCACTGAAGCGAGAGATTAAGGTGTTAATTTGAGAGGCTGCAAGTTCTGTTTTGCGGTTATCCAATAAAAGTTCGGCAAATTGAACCCCGATAGAAAGACTTTGCGGTTGTAACATTTGAGCGCGAGATATTGATCTTATAGCGCCGTCTAAATCGTTATTAAGTACTTGAAGTTTGTGGGTGGCAATCAATAAAGGCGCATTATTTTGAGACAAGTTCTCTAATATCTGTATTTCCTTTGCTGCATTGTCAGTATCTTTCAAACGTAAGTATATTTGTGCTTTGTCAATCACATACTTCGGATGATTCGGAACAATAGTTCTCAGCTTGTTTAATTGGTTAATCGCAATCGTAAGTTCGTTTTGTTGAACATATATGCTTACTAGGCCTTCTAACGCCTCAATATGTTGTCTGTCTTGGAATAATATCGTTCGGTAATTCTTTAATGCTGCCGAAAACTCTTGCTTGCGGTCTTGTATTTTAGCAAGGAGTAGGAGAGCGGGGAGGTGTTTAGCATCGTCTGCAATTATTTCGTTAAGTAATGCTTCGCTCTGACTAATTTCGTCTTTAAAAAAATGCGTACTTGCCAGGTTCATCTTTGCAGACAGTAAATTGGGCAAAATATCGAGGGCTTTGAGAATAAAGATTTGAGCTTGCTCTATCTCTCCCAAGTGAATCATTATCGCCCCTTTTATATTCAGTTTGAGGGGGTCATCTGGCTGTATCGCGAGTAGTTTATCAATACTTTCATTGGCTTTAAAAAAAGCTTTGCTTTGCAAGCTTAATATACAATGCACAAATAAAATTGTGGTGTCATCAGGATGTTTCGCTAATAAACCTTCGACTAAGGATAAACCTTCCTCTATTTTCCCTCGTGCTATGAATAGCTTGGCTTGTAACAAACTAACTTGCAGGTTATCAGGGTGTTGGGTACTTAAATCTTCAAGTAATGTAACGGCCTTAAAGTTTCTGCCACTGTTGATATATAGGTCACCGAGCATTGCCATAGTATCAGGCAATACGTTCAAAAGTTGTTGATTACTCTCGAGTAACGCTATGGCGTCTTTCTCTTTACCCAAAGCAATGTAACTCTTAGCTAGAAGAATGACAGGGGTTAAATCTGACTCGTCTAACTTCCTAAGTAGTGTAAAATCGCGAGCGGCCTTGTCAAAGTTCTGCTGCCTGAATGATACCAAAGCCCTGAGAAACAATAGTGCTTCTTCTTTTTCTACATATTCATTGGGCAAATTAGCAATTTTTGCCGCCATAATTTTAAAACGCGCTTCGGCTTCAGCTTCAAGCTCGGTGTCTTGTTGTAGCCAGCTATTTACCAATATAGCGAACGGGTCATCGGGTGTAGTGACTAAGATTGTATTTATTGTACTCTTGGCTTTTTCTTTGTGATCTGACGCTAAATACACATCGGCTAAATGTCGTAATATAAGAGGATCATCTGGGCTCAGCTTGAATGCTTGTTGCATATATTCTATAGCATCAGGAATATTCTTTTGGGCTTTCGCTATTAACCCTTTTAGTTGCCAACTAATGGCTAAACTAGGATTAATGTCTAACGCTTGGTCAAGGTAATTATTCGCTAGGTCATATTGCATTTCAGCTAAACCAACTTGGGCTAATCCGTTAAATTTTTCAGTAGGATCCTCAGTTAGTTCACCAATTGTTATGAAGCTTTCTTTGGCACATCGGTAATTTTTTATTTTTAAACAAGCCGATGATTTAATACGGAGCCAATCTATTTTTTGATTGTTCGATAAATTACTAAATTCATCGAATTCGATAAGTTGCTCGTAGGCTTTCAGTTTAAATAGGGTAGCTGCTAGGTAGCTAGAAAATGAGCTCACATCAGCACCTTGAGATAGGGCTTCCTCAAACTCGACCTTGGCTAAGGCGGGGCGGCCTATTTTTGTGAGCAACTTACCCATGAGTATTTTCGACGGTAAGTTCTCAGGAGAGGCTTTAAGTGCATTTTTTAAGTGTATCATCGACTCGTCATAGCGGTCTTGCTCAAACGCAGACAAGGCTCTTTCGAAATGAATATGAGTAGCTGAAAAAGCGGAGAAAGGAACCAGTAAAAAACTTAAACAAATTAGGTATTTAGATAACATTCCATAAAGAGTAACGTTGCGCATTATTACCTCTGATATAAAGAAAAAAGACGGAATATTCCGTCTTTTTTATTATAACATTTTAATGAATTAAGCTGGTTTCAACCATCTTTTTCTAGACATGTAGAACAGCGCTAATGCGGCTATGAACAGACCTGATGGCGCAGGCACTTGAGTCACTGGGTTTGTTACAGGATCGGGCGTAATACCAACAAATAAGGGATTGTGTACTTCTTTGTCAGTTTTCAAAGATAGGGCTGCAATACCACCTTCTAGGTTGTTTCCGCCAGCCACCTTTAAATTTGCGTGAGGAGCAAGGACCGAGCCCCACCAAGTATCGTTATTGAAATTAATTTTTGAGGCTTCATAAAAGTTCCATAAAACTTGTGTGGCGCCTGCTGGATTAGCAAAGTTCCCAGAAGCTTTAGAGGTAAGATTAATGGTACCTGTACCGCCTACGTTAATAATGACAGGCGCTGTTGGACTGAAATCAAACGCAAAAGTGCCGTTTGATGTCAGGTTGGCTGTGCCAATGTTAAATACATTTAGGTCGAGGTCATTGTTATTTTTGAATTTCAATTGGTTATTGTCGCGAGTATCAAATTCACCGGTACTATCAAGATTTTTCAACGCTGCACTATCAGAGACAACTTGATCCCAAATTGCATCAAAATCTACTTCGCCAGATTTAAGTTTAGTAGCGGTGCCGCCACCATTTAGCGTTAGGTTAGCAGTATCAGATAACGTACCGTATTTAATATTAGTACCATTTTGGGCAACAACTTTGCCATCTATCGCACCTAATACTGTTATCGAATCAACACTAGGGTCGGTAATTTTAGTCCCAAACTCAGCTCTGTTGTTTGATTTTCTAGGATTTAAATTACCACCTACAATAGCTTTTCCGTCTACATGGGTATTTAAATTTAGGTCATTTTTTATAACTAAGTTAAAGGTTCCGATATGCGCGCTTGTATCGATAGTCGCGTAAACATAGCTAGTGCTCAAACTTAAACAGAGCCCCAGAGCGGCAATCAGTTTAGATTCTATTTTCATTTTCATTTTCCATGAATGGCAAAATTTAACAGTACTGTCTGGTTTTAAGCAAGAATTAGGCCGTTATTGCAAATGTTTGTTTTTGTTAGTCAAATTGTGCTGTTATAATTTCGTGACATTTAATTGTGTAAATATTATTGACAGGTGTTAATAAATTTTACAGATTTCATAGACTAAAGTCTTAAGACTTATTGAGTAAGCGCAATTATTGAATGTGAATAGTGTATATACGTCTAAATGTGTGTATATTTTTGCGCTTTGCAAATATTACACGAGCTAAGTTTGGAATTGAAAAAACTAAATATTAGTAATTTTCGTCGTTAATTTTCTAACTACATCGATTAATGGTACTGACGTTAGCCCGCATTTTATACTCAATACACAACAAATTGTTTGCGTCAATCGCGAGTCTGTTGCACATGAGTTCAACATACTAGTAAAGAGTCGTTACCACTAAAATCCAAGTAAATATTCATAGCGCGAGCTGATGAATTAAAGCAATAGTGTAGAGATCCCCCCAGCTTATGCTTATTGATATTATCCAGCCATTGAATAAAACCTGATGTGTCATTGTGCCTCAGCATTAGCCTCGACTTGTTGGAGCGAAGAATGTAGCTGGTCGTACAGAGTATATAAGTGGCTCATTCTGGTCTAAGTTGCGTTTGGGGATAGCCAACATTGAAGTACCTATAACTTTGGTCAGTAATCTATTTTTCGTCTGAGTACTTTTTGCTGACCAGATTTCTTTTTACTCTCTACCCGTCGTTTTTGGGAGTTTCTAGTGGGCTTAGTGGGGCGTCGAGCTTTTTGAATAAATGCGGCTTCGGTTAATATTGCATCTAGTCTTTCGAGGGCATCTTGTTTGTTTTTTTCTTGGGTGCGGTGGCTTTGGGCTTTGATCACCAAAATACCGTCAGCTGTAATCCGTTTATCTCGGCTATTCAGAAGAGCACTTTTAACATAGGCAGGCAATAAACTTTGCTGAATATTAAATCTGAGGTGAATAGCACTTGAGACTTTATTTACGTTTTGCCCTCCTGCACCTTGCGCTCGCATTGCGCTCATCTCGATTGCAGGAAAAAGTTTATCTAGATCAATTTGATACATAAGGCTCAACTAAGCTGACGGAAAGGCTAATTGCTCGCCTAGTCCAACGGTGAATAACCATACCCCATACAAGCTGTGCTCTAGGCTAACTAATACTAAGGATTTACTCTTATGGTAGGTCAGGGAAAATAGTAAGCCCCCAGCTAAGGTGAGTGCGAACACTAACCCGTTTAACAAAAAGCTATGTGCAAGGCTAAAAAGTAGGGCATTAATTACGATAAATAACAGGGTATTGGGTATCAGTTGTAGGTATCTAGCAAAGAAAAATGTGCGGTAAACAAACTCTTGTGGGTAAACCGAAAACACGCTGTAAAACAGACTCATGCCTATCCACAAAAGGGGATTAGCGGTAATTACTGAAAAAAGCGCATCTGGCATGAGTTGCCACACCAATAAGCTGGATATGGCGACAAAACTAATAAACCTAAGTGCCATGGACTGAGTAAAACTTTGCCAGTTTTCACCTACTAGTAAACGCCAGTTAAATAGCTTGATGCTACGACTTACTAGCAGGCAATAACCTAAAGCGGCAGCGGCACTAAATACTTTGCTGATAACAGGAATGGGCAGTGCTAGTAGAATGGGAATACACACAAACAGCCCGAACATTTCTGACCATAAATACCCACTGGATTTAGCCATTACTTGTTGATCGCTCTGCATGGGCGTTCTTTTAGTATGCATTAGGCTGTGCGCGTTAGTATAACAAGTTAAGGGAGTACTTTTTTATAGGGTTTTACCACGACTTTGCTATACACCCCTGCTGCCACATAGGGATCGGCATCAGCCCAAGCTTGAGCGTCTTCAAGGCTATTGAAGTCAAGGATCACCAAAGAGCCAGTAAACCCAGCTTCCCCTGGGTCCTCGCTATCAATGGCCGGGCATGGCCCTGCTGCAAGCACTCGACCTTGATCGGCCAGCACTTTTAATCTTTCGAGGTGAGCGGGTCTAGCTTGTGCACGCATTGGTAAGCTGTTTTCTACATCTTCACTGTATATTAGGTACCACATGGTCCATAGTTCCTTATTTTTTGGTGGCTTGTTTCATGTCACTAACAAAAGTTTTGAGGGTATCTAGCATAACGTTTGGATTATCTAGGTTGTCCGCAATAATATTTACGGTTGCCGAGCCTGATATTGCGCCAGCGGCACCGGCTTTTATTGCGTCGGCTACTTGCTGTGGCGTAGATATGCCAAACCCAATTAACGGCGGCGCGACCTGATACTTCACTAGTTTTTCTACCAATTCATTAGCCGGAATATTCACGGCAGTATCTGCACCCGTTACCCCAGCACGCCCCAATAGATAGGTGTAACCAGAAGATTTATGGCCAATTTCACTTAAGGTTTCATCGCTAGCGTTAGGTGGTGCAATCAATATTTGTTGGATCCCCGTTTGCTCGGCAACCGCAATAAAGCGGTCTGCTTCACGTAGTGGTACATCGGCAATCAATATTGAATCTACGCCAGCCGCTGCAGCATCTTGATAAAAGGTGTCAATGCCACGTTTTAGGACTAAGTTGCTGTAGAGTAGCAGGCCAATTGGAATATGTGGATGTTTGTCGCGCACCCGTTTAATTACAGCAAAGCATTCTGTGGTTTTTATTTTATGAGATAAGGCGCGGATCGCCGCTTTTTGGATAGTAGGGCCGTCGGCAATAGGATCTGAGTAGGGAAAACCTAATTCTAATGCATCTGCTCCGCCTTCTACCAAAGCATTAATAATCTCTACTGATGTGTCGATATCAGGATCGCCAACCATGACGAAAGGTACAAACGCCCCTTCATTTTTGCTATTTAGTTCAGTGAACATTTGGCTATAACGATTAGTTTGGCTCATCTTATTTATCTCCCAATATGCTATGAACGTGAGCTAGATCTTTGTCGCCACGACCGGACAAATTCACTACTATTATACTGCCGTCTTCAGCTTCATCAGCCATGTTGAGGGCATGAGCCAGAGCATGAGATGATTCGAGAGCAGGAATAATACCTTCTTTGCGTGACAGCAACTGAAATGCATTAAGGGCTTCTTCGTCGGTAACCGAGGCGTATTCTGCTCGACCAATATCGTACAAGTGCGCGTGTTGGGGGCCAACTGCGGGGTAGTCTAGACCAGCAGACACAGAATAAGACTCTTCTATTTGACCGTCTTCGTCTTGCATAATATAACTATATGCACCATGCAGTATGCCTGTTGTACCTTTGCCTATAGCTGCACCATGATCTTTGGTATGTATGCCTTTACCCGCGGGTTCAACGCCAACTAGCTTAACGCTTAGGTCGTCGATAAAGTCTGCGAACATACCAATAGCATTGGAGCCTCCACCCACACATGCCACTACTGCATCGGGTAAACGACCTTCTTTTTCAAGTATTTGCGCTTTAGTCTCTTCGCCAATCATGCGGTGAAACTCCCTAACGATAGTAGGGAAAGGATGTGGCCCTGCAGCTGTACCCAGCAGATAGTGGGCTTTGTCGTAACTAGCAGACCAGTCGCGCATGGCTTCGTTGACGGCATCTTTTAATGTACCAGAACCAGCATTAACTGGAATAACTTCTGCGCCCATTAGGCGCATTCTAAATACATTTGGCGCTTGGCGTTCAACATCTTTGGCACCCATGTAAATACGGGCCTTTAAGCCCATTAGGGCACAGGCTAAAGCCGTTGCTACACCGTGTTGGCCAGCGCCTGTTTCGGCAATAACTTCGGTTTTGCCCATGCGCTTGGTCAACAAAGCTTGACCTAATACTTGGTTGGTTTTGTGGGCACCGCCGTGTAATAGGTCTTCACGCTTTAGGTACAATTTAACGTTTGGATTGCTCACTAAGTTGCGAGTTAGCGTCATGGACGTTGGACGTCCGGCATAATCTTTAAGTAGACCCATAAACTCGGCCTGAAATTCAGGATCGTTTTGTGCGTCTATAAAGGCTTGTTCAAGCTGATCGAGTGCAGGGATTAGTAGCTCAGGTACATACATACCACCGTAATCGCCAAATTTACTGTCTAAATGATTCATTGTATTTATTAACCTATTGCTAAATCTTTATTAAGGCCGAGGCCTAATTAGTATTCTCTTAACTGGCAAAATGCTTGTGCAAGCTTTTCTTGGCTCTTATTGCCCGGTGACACTTCTACGCCTGAGTTTAGGTCAAGCATAGCTACCCCTTGCTGTGCGGCGAGTTTAATGTTGTCGGGCGAAATGCCACCAGCTAATATAATTTGTTTTTTGTTGCTTAAGGTAGTGAGCATTTGCCAGTCAAAGGATTGTCCCGTGCCTCCTGAAGCCTCACCTACCTTGCAATCGAGCAAGAACATATCGACTTGAGTTTCTGTTAATGCGGGCAGTGTGTCTTTTACCCCTTTAGCCAACCAAATCTGACATTGGCTGGGCAGTTTAGTGCGTAACTTATCTATGTAGGCTTGCTCTTCGTGTCCGTGTAACTGAACGGCGACTAGCGCTAGTTTGGTTGCATATTCAACCACTTTTAATACAGGAGCATTAACAAATACACCGACATATTGGAAAGGCACGTTTTGCACTATGTGTTCGGCGGCGCTTAAATCCAGATTGCGGGGAGACTGTTCGGCAAAGATAAGACCGGCGTAACTGGCATGGCTATGCTCAATCAGTTTCGCGCCTTCAACGCTTGTGGTGCCGCATACTTTTACTTGGCCATAAATCAGGCCCTTGGCAGCATGTTTGATGTTCGGTTCGGCCATTAACGAACTGCCCACCAAAAAGCCGTCAACCAGAGGAGCTAAGCGTCGTACATCTTGATGGGTGTATATGCCCGACTCAGATATAACGACATGCTCATGGTTTGCTAGAGACTTTATCAAAGGAACCAATTGCTCTGTGGTCGCTAAGTCTGTACTTAAATCTCTGAGGTTACGATTGTTGATGCCTATGATCTTGGCTTGTAGCGCCACGGCTCGATGAACTTCTTCAACGTTGCTCACCTCAGTCAGTATATCTAACTGATAGTGTTCGGCTAAGGTCGCCAGTTCTTTATACTCTTGGTCATCAAGTACCGAAAGCATTAATAGCACTGCATCAGCGTTATGATGCCGAGCTAAATGGATTTGATATGGGTCGACGAAAAAGTCTTTATTAATGACAGGTTGACTAACTTGGCTACGGACATATTCGAGATATTCAAACTTGCCTTGAAAATATTTTTCGTCGGTTAGTACTGAGATACATGCCGCATAGGGTTTGTAGGCATCGATGATCTCATCTAAATCGAAGTCTGCACGGATCAGACCTTTAGACGGCGATGCCTTCTTGCACTCCAAAATAAATCCAGCATTGGGTTTAGCCAAAGCATCGTAAAAGCTTCGGTCTGAAGGAGTAAGTTGCTCAATAAAACTTGCTAAAGGTAAATCACGTTTACGTTTGGCAATCTCTTGGCGTTTATCTATTACAATTTTTTCTAAAACATTTGGCATGTGACTACTCGTGAGCTATTCGCTAGTTTGACTGATGTTGGCCGCGCGGTTGATGGTATCTAACGGCCGTTTCGACTGCATTGCTTCGATTGCCATGCTCGCACCTTCTCGATAACTACTGACTCGGCCACACAATTTAAGCAATGCGCCTGTGTTCATAGCAACGGCTGCTTGATGTGCGGGTTCGCCTTCGCCAATCAGTACGTTCTCAATCAGTTTTTTGTTCTCTTCTGGCTCGCCGCCTTTTATGGCGTCAAGTGGATAGGTATCTAAACCAAAATCAGCTGGGCTTAAGCTTAATTCGGTTAGTTTATCTTCAGCCACTTCAACTACTTGAGTATTACCGTGTAAAGCAAATTCATCTAAACCGCTGCCATGTACTACTAAGGCATGCTGGTAACCCAATAATTGTAGGGTTTTTGCGAAAGGCATAAGCAACTCAGGTGCATATACGCCTATCACTATATGAGTTGGGCGGGCAGGATTGACTAAGGGGCCAAGCAAATTAAACAAAGTACGGGTTTTCAAGGTAGTTCGTACTGGCATAGCATGGCGGATCCCCGCATGATAATTAGGTGCAAACAAGAAACATAAGTTTGCCTGATCTAAGCATTGTATGGCTGTTTCGGCTGCCATAGTTAGCTGTAAACCAAAGGCGTCAAATAAGTCGGCTGAGCCCGATTTGCTCGACACGCTGCGGTTGCCATGTTTGGCTACCTTGACACCACAACTGGCAGCCACGATAGCTGATGCCGACGAAATGTTAATAGTATTATGTCCATCGCCACCTGTGCCGACAATGTCGGCAAATGGGTAGTCTGGTCGACTAATAGGCGCTGCATGAGCAATTAAGGCTTGTGCAGCACCAGCAATTTCAGCAGGACACTCACCTTTAATTTTTAAGGCGGTTAGTAGTGAAGACAGTACTATGTTGTCCATTTCACCACTTACCACTTTAGAAAAAAACGCAGTAACGTCTGCTTGGGCCAAGTCTGTGCCTGCATAAAGTTGTTCAAGTATCTCGTAACTCATGGCTGGATCCTTATTTCGCTTGGGTTAAGTAGTCAATGCTTTGCATTAGTAATTGGCTACCTTGAGAGGTAAGTATCGACTCAGGATGAAACTGAAATCCCAGCATCTTATGTTCTAAGTGAGCCACAGCCATAGGAATGTCCTCAAACTCGGCCAGTATGCTCAGTTCTTTTGGCATATTAGCAGCCATTAATGAGTGGTATCTCGCCACTGGCATAGGTTGCGGCATGGAAGTAAACATTTTGTCGCCACAATGAGTGATAGATGACGATTTACCATGCATGACTTGATTAGCCCGCACTATGTCGCCGCCATAGGATTCGACAATGGCTTGATGACCCAGACAAATACCTAAAACTGGGAACTGATTTTTTACCAAGTTTAATAAGGCTAGCATGCAACCTGCCTGAGACGGGTTACCCGGACCTGGTGACAACATGAGCATGACTTGCTTATTTGATTGAGCGGCTTTTTCTTGCATTTTTTGCAGAATTAACTCGGCATTCACTGAGTTGCGATAAACAATTAATTCTAAGCCCAAGCTACGCAGCTCGTCGACTAGGTTGTAAGTGAAAGAATCAAAATTATCGAGCAAAAATACGCAGGTATTGGCAGAGTTTACTGTCTTATTGGCTGGCATTAGGCGTCTCCAATTGTTGAGCTGCTAAGTACAGCATTGATCACAGCTTGGGCTTTGCCTCGAGTTTCATCTGCTTCGGCTTGAGGATCAGAGTCGAACACTACGCCTGCTCCCGCTTGGATATAAGCAATGTGATCTTTTACAAAGGCTGAGCGAATAACAATACAGGTATCCATGTCACCATGATTATTAATATAACCTACCGCACCGCCATAACTGCCTCGTCTGGCTTGTTCGACTTCTCGGATAAGAGTTGCGGCACTGACCTTAGGTGCCCCAACTAAGGTGCCCATATTCATGCAGGCTTGATAAGCATTTAAGGCGTCTAAGTCGCCGCGTAACTGCCCAACTACTCGAGACACTAAGTGCATAACATGGGAGTAGCGGTCTACCTTGAGTAAGTCTGTGACATGACGACTGCCCGGCTCAGAGACTTTAGCCACATCGTTACGAGCTAAATCGACTAGCATTATGTGTTCAGAGCGTTCTTTTTTATCTTCTTGTAAGTTCAGTTCTAAACGGCTGTCTAAGTCTAAGTCTATACTGCCATCCGCGCGTTTTCCTCTTGGGCGCGTACCAGCAATAGGATAGATTTCGACTTGATTAGTGTCTTTGGTGTATTTTAATGCTGACTCTGGTGAAGCGCCAAACATAGAAAAATCTTCGTCTTGTAAAAAGAACATATAAGGACTTGGATTTTGCGCTTTTAAGGCCCGATATGCATCGTGCGGATGTGGGCAAGGTAAACTGAAAGTACGAGACGGAACGACTTGAAAAATATCGCCAGCTAAAATGTTTTCTTTTAGTTTAACGACATCTTGCTTAAATTCGTCATCAGATTTATTAACTTGCAGTTGGTTAATGTCGATGGCTTGCTTTTGAGTAGCAGCCAAAGGTTGGATGGTGCTCAACTTATGCTTGATTTGTTCAAGCCGCTGGCTGACTGCAAAGTAGTTGTCTCTGACTTTTTCGCCACTGAATACGCTACCTATTATTTCGGTCTTGCGAGTTTGGTGATCGATTACTACCAGACTCTCAGCAAGGTAGAATACAAAATCTGGGCAGGTATTTTGACTATCAGGTACGTCTGGCAAGTTTTCAAAACTTGCCAGCAAGTCGTAAGCTAATGCGCCGCCTAAAAATACAGCATTAGGGTGCTGGCGTATGGTGGTGATTTTTTGCGTAATTAAGCGTAACGCATCAAATACAGCCGGCGCTTTTAAGCGGCTGTCTTCGTCTAGGGATGGATCGGGTTGCGCAAACGTTAAGGTGACTTGGCCTTGTGCGCTATCTATTTGTTTGTCTACGCCGTCTGGGCAATGTTCGATGAACATAGGCAACACAGCCCGTCCGTTCGCTGTTTTGGCTTGGCATACGACCTGATTACCTTGACAGGTAAGCTTGACCGCGGCATCAACTAACAACAGGCTCTTTAAATTGTCTTTGCTGTCTATTTCTGCCGACTCTAGAAGTAAATTATTACTGGATTGCTGACAAAGATACTGAAACGCATGTAACGGGTCGGCTACATATTCGGCTGACACTATTAGGGTTTCAACCTTTCCGACTTGCTCTGTTAATTGGGCTAAACTCATGTTTTTATTCTCGAAGTTTATAATTTGCTTTAATCATGTATCGTTGCGGGCAAGATTCACTTTTGGCCATACGTAAAAAAGCCCGCATTATACGGGCTTTTTTAGAAATTTATTTGTAAAAATACAAACACTCACAGCCCGCTAGTTCAGGATGTGCCACCACCAATTTGTGTTACCTTGTGTGTTTTTCATGTGTTTGTCTCGTTTTAATCTGAATTTTGTTTCACGACTGCGTATAATGAAGCCGTTAATAACTAGGATGCATAGAAGAAAACAAAAACGCCTTGTTGTCAATATAAAAGTCCATATAAAAACCACCAAGCTTGTAGGAAATCACCACTTAACATGAAAATCGACCTTCACAGTCACACGTATTACTCAGATGGGCATTTGTCGCCAAAAGAGTTAATTGATCGCGCGCACTCTATGCAGGTAGATGTGTTAGCGATTACAGATCACGATACTGTGCAAGGTATAGACGAAGCCCTTGCTTATCAAAAGCAACTAAAACGTCCATTGCATATAGTGCCTGGCGTAGAAATTTCTACGAGTTGGCATAATTTTGATATACACGTGTTAGGCCTAAACGTGGACCATCAAGATACTGATTTTTTACAGCAGCTCGAATTACAAAGCCTAGAGCGTGACAGACGCGCCCAGCAAATGTCAGACAAACTCGAAAAGGCCGGCGTAGCTAATGTCTTGGAGGACGCTAAAGCTTTAGCTGGAGTGGGGCAGTTAACCCGCGCGCATTTTGCTCGGGTGTTGGTGAACCGCCAAGTCGTAAAAGACTTTGATAGCGTATTTAAAAAGTATTTAGGTAAAGGTAAACGTGCTCACGTTAAGCCCAAATGGATATCCATTCAGCAGGCAGTTAGTTGGATCCATCAAGCTGGGGGGAAAGCCGTATTAGCTCACCCTGGTCATTATGATATGACCACCAAATGGTTAAAACGCTTAGTAGCCGAATTTGCAGAAGCGGGTGGCGATGGTATGGAAGTGATTCATTCTCACTTGAGCCCTGAGCGTAAAAAACTGCTGGCAGAATTGGCCGCAGCGCATGGTTTAAACAGTTCTAGTGGTTCTGATTTTCATTATCCAAACCGCTGGACTGAGCTAGGGAAAAACCTGGCGTTACCTGAGCAGCTTGTGCCAATCTGGCACGAGTGGGCATTTGTTAATCACCTTATGCAAACCGACCAACAACATACATAAAGCATTCTTACTCACGTAGCACTGGGCATACTGCTGAGATAGTAGGATAGGAGTTTTACCATGAGTCAATTTTTTTATATACACCCAGATAATCCTCAGGCTCGATTGATACGCCAAGCGTGTGAATTAATCCGTGCCGGAGAAGTGATTGTGTACCCCACAGACTCGGGGTATTCGATCGGCTGCCAAATGAATGACAAAAGTGCTCTTGAGCAAGTATGTCGAATTAGGCAAATAGGTAAAGATCATAATTTTACTTTGATGTGCAAAGACATGTCTGAGTTATCCGAGTATGCACGGGTTGATAATACGGCTTTTCGTATGATCAAAAATAATACGCCTGGGCCATATACCTTTATCCTAAAAGCCACTAAAGAAGTGCCAAAGCGTTTGCAAAATCCTAAGCGTAAAACGATTGGTATTCGTGTTCCCGAAAACAAAATCGCCTTAGATTTACTCGAAGAACTTGGCGAACCTTTAATGTCGACAACCCTTATTTTACCTAACGCCAGTATGGCTGAATCTGATCCTGATGAAATCCGCGATAAATTAGAGCGCCAAGTAGGCTTGATTATTCATGGAGGGTATCTAGGAGAACAGCCGACCACGGTAGTTGATATGTCGGATGATGGTGTAACTATTTTGCGAGAAGGCAGTGGCGATTTAGCGCCATTTGAATAGTTAAGCTATGGCCGCTGACAGTACTTCAGGCTCTAACCCTGTGCAGCAATCGTTACCTTTAGCGTTTGTTAACGGCGAAGCTGTGCTTGAAAAACCTGAAGATCTGTATATTCCCCCTGATGCTTTGGAGTTGATACTTGAGGCCTTCGAAGGGCCTCTTGATTTACTGTTATATTTAATACGTAGGCAAAAATTTGACATAGTTAATTTACCCGTGTTGCAAGTTACTAAGCAATACATGGAATATGTCGAGGTAATGAAAGAATTAAAGCTTGAATTAGCCGCTGAATATTTACTCATGGCGGCAATTTTAGCTGAGATAAAATCACGTTTATTGCTACCTAAGCGGCCGAATGCTGAAGAAGAGGAAGACGATCCAAGAGCCGAACTGATTAGGCGTTTAAAAGAGTACGAAAAGGTTAAGCAGGCTGCACTTGAACTGGGTGCTATACCCAGACTTGAGCGGGATATATTTGTTGCCCATGCGGATCTTGCTAGTACGGCACCTGCAACTAAGCAGCAACCCAGTATTCGATTACAAGAGCTGGTGGTAAGTTTTCAACGGGCGATGGAGCGAGCTGACGCATTTAGTCACCATTACATTGAAAAAGAAGTGCTTTCAACCCGAGCGCGGATGAGTTGGATATTAGAACAGGTTAACGGACACCAGTTTACAGCTTTCGATAAGCTATACTCGGCCAACGAAGGCAAAGCTGGGGTTGTCGTTAGTTTTTTGGCTATACTCGAGCTCACCAAAGAGCGTTTGATTGATATTCAACAGGGTCAGGCTTTTGGGAATCTTTATCTTAAACGCTGTGGTTATGAATCGCCTCATGTCTAAATTGTCTCGTCAACAACTCAAGCAATTGATTGAAGCAAGTATCTTTGTTGCAGATCAACCGGTTAGTGTGGCCCATTTACAGCATACGGTTTTAGCTGATTTACAGGTGACGAAAGCCATGTTGACAGAGCTGCTTGCTGAATTGACTGAGGAATATCAAGACCGAGGGGTTCACTTAGTGAAACGGGCATCGGGTTACCGATTTCAATCTAACGATAGTTTAGGGCCTTGGTTAGGCAATTTATGGCAAGAGCCTGCGCCCAGATATTCTAGAGCTATGCTCGAGACGCTATCCTTGATTGCTTATCGCCAGCCGATAACTCGTGGTGAAATTGAGGACGTACGCGGGGTAGCGGTTAGCAGCCACATCATCAAAACCCTAACCGAAAGAGGCTGGATAAAGACAGTAGGTCATAAAGAAGTGCCGGGTAAGCCCACGTTATACGCGACGACAAAGGTTTTTTTAGATTACTTTAACTTGAGTGATCTTGCCGATTTGCCCAGCCATCAAGCGTTTTTAGACAGCCAAACAACAATAGAAGAACCATCATTAGATGATTTGTCTGTTTCCCCACTGGGTGCGAGCGACGAATCATCTACAACGCAACATACATTAGATGCATCAGCCTCTGCGCCTGATAGTTCTGATGAACCAGAGCAATTACATTAATGAGTGATAAATTACAAAAAGTACTAGCCAACGCAGGTGTTGGCTCAAGAAGAGAAATGGAACGCTGGATCGAGAGTGGACGAATTTCGGTTAACGGTAAACTCGCGACCTTGGGCGATAGAGTTGAACCCAGCGATAAAATTCGAGTAGATGGCAATCCATTAAATACCAGCAACGAAGCCCCTATGTGCCGCGTATTGATGTACAACAAGCCAGAAGGGGAACTGTGTAGCCGTAAAGATCCTGAAGGCCGCCCAACAGTGTTCGACAGATTGCCCAATATAAAACAAGGCCGTTGGATAGCTGTCGGTCGTTTAGACATTAACACCAGCGGTCTATTGCTGTTTACTAATGACGGCGAATTAGCTAATCGTTTAATGCACCCCAAGCATGAGGTTGAACGAGAATATTCGGTTCGGGTGTTCGGCGAAGTTGAAGACATAATGTTGAAGCGTTTAACCGACGGAGTAAAGCTTGAAGATGGCCTCGCCAAATTCACTCATATCGTTAAAAAGCCAGGTGACGAAGAAAGCCAAAACAGTTGGTTTAATGTGAGCTTGTCTGAAGGACGTAATCGTGAGGTAAGACGCCTTTGGGAGTCACAAGGTTTGCAAGTTAGCCGTCTAATAAGAGTACGTTATGGCGCACTAGAATTACAAAAACGTTTACCTCAGGGAGGCTGGATTGAACTGGGGCTTAATGATCTTAATGGGTTACGTAAGAGTGTGCAATTACCTGCAGAAACCAACACTATGCTGAAAGTAGATGAAGGCAAACTTGATCACGTTAAACTTAGCCGTATGCGCCGTTCAGTTAAGAAGCACAGGGTGAGACAGGCTAATAAAAAGCGCTAGTGTATGCGTAAATAAGGTGTGAGCAATAGATTTTTTTGTCGATACTTGTCGGTAAAATGATCAATAATATAGTTGGAATTGTAGGCTTGCTCTTAGTTCATTTTATTGACGAGCTAGGTACTCAAAATTTAGGCTAGTTGTGGTATATCCATTCGAAAGGAATAAGTATGGAAATATTATCGTTATCTGTGTCATTTATTATGGCTGTGGTTGCTCTTTTTCATTTTTATTGGGCGTTTGGGGGAACGTACGGCCTCATGTCTGCTGGCCCCAGCATTGAAGGTAAAGATGATTTCATTCCACCTAAGTGGTTAATTTTTATAGTGGCCTGTTTACTAACTGGCCTAGCTATTCTAGCGCATCAACTGATTTGGACATGGGCACCTTTAGTAGATTATCTGGATTACTTAGGCTATTTAGTGGCTATTGTATTTGTGGTTAGGGCTATTGGTGACTTTAAATATGTAGGTTTTTTTAAAAAAATATACAACAGTCCCTTTGCTCATTTAGATACTCGATATTTTTCGCCGTTAATCTTGTTTTTAGGCATCGCCTATGGTGCCATGTCTTGGTGCTAAATTGTCTTAGTACGCCTTTAAAAGGCGTACTTTATTCTTTGTTTTATGTCTGGATCGTATATTTGCAGGTCAATTTCACGATACAGTATAATTTCTCCCGAAATTTTCGAACCTTGGGTAATCTCTAGTTTAGGCAAAGACGTGTAGCCTTTACTTTTTTCTGGGCTACCCATAATAATATCGCCTTTCACTTGGCTATTGTTTTTAAGGACAATATTGCCGTTAACTGTGTTTAGGTTGCCTCCGACCGTTACCCCAGACAATGAAATATTACCGTTAACGGTTTTAACTCTGCCGTGTATGTCACTACCGATTTGCAACCTTACCCCTCCGTTAACAGTGGTTAAACTGCCTTCTGCAGTGAGATTTTTAGCTCCATGGATATTCCCATTTACCGTATTTGCGCTGTCTATACGAGTATTGTTTCCTATTTTTATATTCCCATTTACTGTGCTGAGGGCTTCAGCCTGAACCTTGTCTCCGAGCTTTATTGAGCCGTTTATATTCGATATATTACCTGTGCGCTGATTGTTTCTAATATGTATGGGCCCAAAAATTTTCTTGGATTCTGTATACTTACTTGAAGAAGATTGATGCTCGTTGGCATCGACGTACAAGATGCAGCTACTGGTTGATAATGCTAAACAAGTAAGCATACCTGTAGTTTTAATGAACTTAACTGACATATATTGTGTTCCTTTATGTTTGTTGTCGAGTGATTGACAACAGCATAGTTAATGCCAGTATCTAAGTTTTTGATTTAGTTATATTTTTAGAAAGAAGATTGTTCAGATTAATTAAATTATTGAATTTAGCAGTCAAATAGACGAATAATCAGGGGCTGTTGATCTTTGGTGAATATTTTTGCAGCGAATTGTGCGGTCTTTATACAATGAAGTACGAATGTAATGTAGTTGCTCTACCTTAATGAGTGATGAAGTAGTAGAAATGCCGCACAAACGCTGCCCGAAGGGTTCTGCCTAAACGCTTTTTACTCTTTGTTGCTGATTTTTGACTTAGCCCACTAGGCCTGCAAAGCAGCGCCGCGATTGAAAAGCGTTTACTGTGAACAAAAATTATACACCAAAGGTCAACAGCCCCTAATATTTTTCACTAATTTAAAAAGGTTATGGAGCAGGGTGCTTGAGATCAGATTAGATAATAGCTCGGGAAAAATATCGTATGAACAAAGAGATAGTAACGACAGGCTTTCAGGAAAACGGATATCTGGTTATCCCCGAGTTGTTCTGTGCAACTGAGATGGAAGCATTGCAGTGCGCGGCGCTGGGTATAGTTGAGCAATTTGATCCTGAATCGACCCGCGCTATTTTCTCGACGCAAGATCACGACAAAACCAAAAATGAGTACTTTTTGACGTCAGGCGATAAAATTCGGTGTTTTTTCGAAGAAGATGCATTCGATGATGACGGACATTTAGCGCAAGACAAAGCTTTGAGTATTAACAAAATTGGACATGCGCTACACCAACTTAACCCCGATTTTCGAAGTTTTAGCCTAGATCCTCGGATCAAACACGTGGCAAAGTTATTAGGATTGCAGGCCCCGCAAATTCACCAGTCTATGTATATTTTTAAGCAGCCAAAAATTGGCGGTGTTGTCAGGTGGCATCAAGATGCTACCTACTTTTATACAGATCCTATTTCGGTGCTCACGTTTTGGTTTGCAATAGAAGATGCGACATTAGTTAATGGATGTTTGCAAGTTAGAAAGGCAGGGGACAGGTTTTTACTAAAAGAGCAGTTTATTCGTCATTCAGACGACACCACCGAATTGGTGACTTTGCATGATAAGCCGTGGCCAGAAGATAATGATGCGACACCCTTAGAGGTGAAAAAAGGCAGTTTGGTTGTATTTGATGGTTTGTTACCGCATTTTAGTGCTCCTAATTTATCGGATAAATCTAGGCACGCTTTTACCTTACATATTACTTGCGCAACCACTAAATATGCTGAAACTAATTGGCTACAGGCCACACCTTTAGCAATATGATTCAGTGAGTGCGGGTGTGAATTGATGTGATCCACTTCAACACATTTTGTACGCCAAGGACGACTAGTTTCTTGGGCAGTATTAATTGAAATCAGCTTAGATAGATGCTCGTGCCGATACCTGAAATCTAGCCCCTAAGTTGACCTTAATTCGAGTGACTTAATTTAATGGTTTTGTTTGCGCGAGCTGATTCGAATGCGGCTTGGACAATACGAATATCTCTCAGTCCTTCTTGGCCACTGACCAATACTGGTTGTTTGTGCATGATAGCCAAAGCATCATTATCCATCTGCAACGCTTGCTGCACACCAGCATATGGTTCAAAGACTTTTCCGTCACTAGTAAAACCTGTGACGCCAGAATAACTCTGCATAGGTTTTAGTTGATACCAGCCGTTTTCGCACTCGACTTTTGCGTGGTTAAATCCTCTGACGACACTAGTTCCACATGTGGCGGTAAGGCTATCCTCGAAATGTAAGTCAAATAAGGTAGTTTCGTCGACTTCCTTAAATATATTTGGATGGGATTTTTCGTGTCGGGCCTTAATAGATATGGGTTCTTTGCCAGTTAAAAATCTTGCTTCGTTTACTGCATATACTCCCATATCATACATGGCGCCGCCGCCCATCGCTTTTTGCATGCGCCAGTTGGTCGAGGGTAATCCTCTGCCTGCGTAACCAGAGTATGCTTCGAGTCTGGTGATATTGCCATAGGGTTTAGACAACCTAAATTGACTCATTTTTCGGGTATTGGGTTCGTGTTGTATCCGGTAACCCACAGACAGGTAAACCTTGTTTCGCTCGCATACCTCAATAATATCTTGGCATTGTTCTACGGTCATAGCCATGGGTTTTTCGCACCATACATGCTTGCCTGCATTAGCGGCAATCAAACTGTATTTATGGTGCAGGGCAGTAGGTACAACTATATATATTATGTCTATATCTGGATTGTTGGCAATCTTGTACATATCCCGATAGTGATAAATGTTGCTCTCTGGGATATTGTATTTCTGTTGCCATTTGGGGATTTTCTCAGGACTACCTGTGACTATGCCTCTTAACTCACAATGTTTTGTGACAGTTAACGCGGGGGCCAGTAAGTCTGTGCTGTAATACCCTAAGCCAACGAGTGCGACCCCGAGCTTTTTCTTGGGTTGGGCAACTACTTGCTTGTTTAGTGATAACCCTGAAGCGATTAAACTTAAGCTGGTGCCTTGGATAAATTGTCTGCGTGAAAACATAGGGATGTCTTCGCTCCTTTATTTTTAAAGCCTAACTCATTAGTAACAAAACTAGTCTGCACCAACCACTATTTTTGCATTAGCTTCATACTAACCTGAGTTTTGGGTAGAAGGTTAGCTAATACAATTAAATACTCTGATGAACTTTCAATTAAACTCTAGCAAGAGGTTTTTTTGGTGCAAAGTTAGTTTGTGAGTACTACGTATAAATTTTACACATAAATTATGAGTAATAGCGAGTCATTACTCCGAGGGCATGGTTTATTGGAACTGAGGAAATTGCACCATAAATACAGTCTGATCTGCTTTAATTAAACAGGACACTTTAATAATGGAATATAATCCAATTATTGAGGTGTTAAATGACAAAACGAATAAATAGAAGTTATACGACTGAGTTTAAGCAAGAAGCCGTCGCATTAGTAACCGAACAAGGTTATAGCGTTCCTAAGGCCGCAGCGTCTTTAGGTATCACAGATAAGTTACTTTATAACTGGAAAGCCAAGTTTGAAGCGGAACAATCAGGGGCTATTTTAAACGCTGATGAGCGAGCCGAATTATTAAAGTTGCGCAAGGAAAATAAAGAGCTAAGGATGGAAAAAGAGATATTAAAAAACAGCCTACATTTACCGACATCCCCCATCTGACTAGAAACACTTTTAGACCTATACTCATCAATAGCCGGA
>CANMKA010000027.1 GCA_947498355.1 uncultured Paraglaciecola sp.
TTTTGGCTGACTCCCCGAAGCGAGATGCGCATTATAGAGATAACTTCTTTCGCTGCAACCCCTTTTTGTAATTAATTTAAAATTGGTTCAATTTGCTTAAATTTCAGACTGAAAATCAAGCAAAGATATCATTTATGTAATATTTTTGTTAATATCATGTATTGAGATGACATCAGCCGTAAATCTGAGAAGTAAAAACAGGTATTTACCATGAAATATATTATTAGCAAACGCGTTGTTGTTTTATGCACGTGTTTCCTCACAGCAACAAGCTATGCAATGGAAGCTAAAATTAATGATGGATTGGGAGAAAAGTTTTTAAGCCAGCAAGTTGCGCAGAGCGCAAACGTTGGTCGAGCCATTAAATCAATTATTGGTCATTATCCTGAGCAAGCTACTTCAGTAGTTTCAAGAGCATTAGACCTATACCCGAATAAATATAAAGAAATTATTTACTCAGCTATATCGGCGAACCCTGCTTTAGCCGAAGAGATTGTCGCTTTGGCAATTGATAAAGGGATTAGTAATTGTACCAGTATCGTTGAGATAGCTATTAATGCCGATCCAAGCTACATAGATTTCGTAGTAAAAGCTGCGGCAAATTCAACGCCAGAAGAACTCAATGAAATAGTTAGAATTGCCGTAATCACAGAACCTGATTCCGCAGATTATATTGTGCGATCTTTAGCAAAAGAGCATCCAACTAAAATAGTAGACATTCTTCAGTCGGCTATTGGTGCAGTACCTTACGTAGGCCAATACGCAGTAGAGGCCCTATTGGCGGTATTTCCAAACAAAGCAGAAAAAGTCATATCAACGGCGGTAAGAGAGTCAAAAGTTCACAATCAAGACATAAGCGATATACTCACAACGGCAAGGAATGCTGGTATAACCGAAAGTAGTGTTGAAATTTACGCTAGGGAAGGAGGTGCAACCTCTGCCGAGTTAGCAAAGCACTAATTTACAAATGCCTAAAAGTACAACGCTTTATATTGGGTTGCCAAGGAATGGCGCCGGTTTCTATATCCATTAATTTTTTTATCAGAAGTTCATACCCCAGATAACCTTGATATTAATCACTGTCCTGTCAAATAAAGCAACTATTTGAAATTCCCATTTACACTAGTTTTAAGCAAGACTTCTTATCTACGATACGAGTTGTTTAAATACATTACCTAAAAAGCACCCACTGTAGACTTTCGTTCATGCATAAAAAAACCAGGCAATTGCCTGGTTTTTTCAATCAGTTAGCAGCTTATTCCGTTTCAGCTTCTTCAGTCTCTTCGACTACTTCAACTTCAGGGCGATCTACTAATTCAACGTAAGCCATTGGTGCTTTATCACCAGTGCGGAATCCACATTTAAGTATGCGAATATATCCACCAGGACGTGCTTCGTAGCGAGGTCCTAATTCGTTGAACAATTTACCAACAACTTCTTTATCACCAGTGCGTGCCATTGCCAAACGGCGATTAGCTACACTGTCTTTCTTAGCAAGAGTGATAAGAGGCTCAAGTACGCGACGCAGCTCTTTAGCTTTTGGCAAAGTTGTTTTAATCAACTCGTGCTTAACCAAAGATCCTGCCATGTTTTTAAACATGGCTTGACGATGACTGCTGTTACGATTTAACTGACGACCACTTTTACGATGGCGCATAGTTTTATCCTTCTTTACAAATCAGTTTACTAAAAAACCTGATTAATCTTTTTCTGCGATACTTTCCGGCGGCCAGTTCTCTAAGCGCATGCCTAGGGATAGTCCACGAGAAGCAAGTACGTCTTTAATCTCTGTTAGAGACTTCTTACCCAAGTTAGGTGTTTTCAACAACTCAACTTCAGTACGCTGTACCAGGTCACCAATATATTGAATGGCTTCAGCCTTCAAACAGTTAGCTGAACGAACAGTAAGTTCTAAGTCATCAACAGGGCGAAGTAAAATCGGGTCAAACTCCGGTTTTTCTTCTTTCTCAACTGGTTCTGATATGTCACGTAATTCAACAAATGCGTCTAATTGCTCAGCCAAAATTGTAGCAGAGCGACGAATTGCCTCTTCAGGATCAATCGTACCGTTGGTTTCCATGTCGATGATCAACTTATCAAGGTCGGTTCTCTGCTCTACTCGAGCGGACTCAACATTGTAAGCGATACGTTCAACTGGGCTGTATGAAGCATCTACCAATAAACGACCAATTGGGCGATCATCTTCTTCTGAAGAGCGGCGAGTTGATGCAGGAACATAACCACGACCCATCTCTACTTTAATGCGCATGCTTATATCAGCTTCGCCAGTTAAAGTACAAATTAAGTGGTCAGGATTAACAATTTCCACATCACCATCATGCTGGATATCTCCAGCTAATACTGGGCCCGCACCGGATTTCACTAGAGTTAGTGTTGCTTCGGTTTTGCCTTCAAGACACACGGCTAAACCTTTAAGGTTAAGCAATATCTCGATAACATCTTCTTGGACGCCTTCTTTGGTGCTGTACTCGTGTAATACACCATCGATTTCTACTTCAGTTACTGCACATCCTGGCATTGAAGACAATAGAATGCGACGTAACGCGTTACCTAGCGTATGGCCAAAACCACGTTCTAAAGGCTCAAGAGTGACTTTAGCGCGTGTTGGCGAGACGTTATCAATTTCAACTAATCTTGGTTTTAAGAATTCAGTTACAGAACCCGACATTGTTTCCTCTCTTCTTTAAGCTTTACTTAGAGTAAAGTTCGACGATCAACTGTTCGTTAATTTCAGCAGATAAGTCAGCTCTTTCTGGAACACGTTTAAATGTGCCTTCCATTTTTTTGCTGTCTACTTCAATCCAAGTTGGTTTTTCACGTTGGTCTGCCAATTCAAGCGCTGCAACTATACGAGCTTGCTTCTTCGCTTTTTCGCGAACAGACACAACATCTTCAGCAGAAACGTTAAAAGAAGGAACGTTAACAACTTTACCGTTTACCAAAATGGCTTTATGGCTAACAAGCTGACGTGCTTCAGCACGAGTACTTGCGAAACCAATACGGTATACAACATTGTCTAGACGCTGCTCTAAAAGCTGTAGCAAGTTTTCACCTGTGTTGCCTTTTAAGCGTGCTGCTTCTTTATAGTAGTTACGGAATTGCTTTTCCAATACACCGTACATACGACGTACTTTTTGCTTTTCACGTAATTGTACACCGTAATCAGATAAACGACCGCGACGAGCGCCGTGTTGACCAGGTGCATTATCAATTTTACATTTAGAGTCAATTGCTCTAACGCCACTTTTAAGGAACAAGTCTGTTCCTTCGCGACGGCTAAGCTTGAGTTTTGGACCCAAATATCTTGCCATGTTCTTTCTCCAACTGTCCGTCGATTAAACGCGACGTTTTTTCGGTGGACGACAACCGTTGTGAGGAATAGGCGTCACATCGGTAATATTAGTGATTTTATAACCTGCAGCGTTCAAAGCTCTAATCGCAGATTCACGACCTGGACCTGGACCTTTAACGAACACTTCAATGTTTTTCAAACCGTAATCCTGAGCGGCTGTACCAGCACGTTCAGCTGCTACTTGCGCAGCAAAAGGGGTAGATTTACGTGAACCACGGAAACCAGAACCACCTGATGTAGCCCAAGACAAAGCATTGCCTTGACGGTCAGTAATCGTCACTATTGTATTGTTGAAAGAAGCATGGATATGAGCCATACCATCAGCAACTTGACGTTTTGCGCGCTTACGCGCTTTGGTTGGTGCTTTAGCCATAATATCCCCGCTTATCGTTTAATTGCTTTGCGAGGACCTTTACGGGTGCGCGCGTTAGTCTTAGTGCGCTGACCACGTAGAGGAAGACTACGACGGTGGCGAATACCACGGAAGCAACCTAGGTCCATCAAACGTTTAATGCTCATTGATACTTCACGACGTAGATCACCTTCAACAGTGAATTCACCTACTTGGTCACGTAATTTATCAATCTGTTCTTCGTTAAGATCTTTGATCTTAGCTGTCTCTGCAACACCAGCTGCAGCACAAATGCTTTTCGCACGTGTACTACCAATACCGAAAATTGCTGTCAAAGCAATTACAGTGTGCTTGTGCTCAGGGATGTTAATGCCAGCGATACGGGCCATTAACAGTACTCCTCTAAATTTATAGTCACTAGCCTAAAAAGCCCGATAGGATACTTACCCAGTAACTAAATTGCAATGAAGGATTGAGGTACCAATGTATTTAGTAAACTCCTCAATCCCATACGATTAACCTTGCCTTTGCTTATGCTTAGGGTCAGAACTGCAAATCACGCGCACAACACCGTTGCGCTTGATAACTTTACAGTTACGGCAAATCCGCTTGACGGATGCACGAACTTTCATTTCATCACTCCGTAAATCGCTAACTTATCAGCTCGGCCTAACGGCCATAGCCTTTAAGATTAGCTTTTTTAAGAACAGACTCATATTGATGTGACATCAAATGTGTCTGTACCTGCGCCATGAAGTCCATGATTACCACTACCATAATTAGTAGTGACGTACCGCCAAAATAGAATGGAACATTCCAAGCGATTGTCATGAACTCAGGCACTAAACATATAAAGGTTATATAAAGTGCACCTGCCAAAGTAAGGCGTGTCATTACTTTATCAACGTACTTAGACGTTTGCTCACCAGGACGAATACCAGGGATAAATGCCCCAGACTTCTTAAGATTGTCTGCTGTTTCACGCGGGTTAAATACCAACGCTGTGTAGAAGAAACAAAAGAATATAATCGTCGCAGCATACAGCATAACGTACAGAGGTTGTCCAGGAGACAACATCAATGCGATGTCTTGTAACCAAGACATTGATTCATTCTGACCAAACCAAGTAGCTACTGTGCTCGGGAACAAAATTATACTTGAAGCAAAAATAGGTGGAATAACGCCAGCCATGTTTACTTTTAAAGGTAAATGCGTGCTTTGCGCAGCAAACACTTTGCGACCTTGTTGACGCTTAGCATAATTAACAACAATTCGTCGCTGACCACGCTCTACAAAAACAACAAAGTAAGTAACTGCTACAACAATTACGCCTACCAATAACAAGAACAATAAGTTCATTTCACCTTGCCTAGCTTGTTCAGCAATATTACCTAAAGCTGATGGCAATCCTGAGACAATACCGGCGAAAATCAGAATAGAAATACCGTTACCGATACCTCGCTCTGTAATTTGCTCACCTAGCCACATTAGGAACATAGTTCCAGTGACTAAACTTACAACTGCTGTAAAGTAAAAACCGAGGCCAGGATTAATTACCAAACCTTGCATAAGGTTAGGTAAATTAGTCGCAATTCCAATTGCTTGGAAAGTAGCCAATACTAAGGTGAAGTACCTAGTGTATTGACTTATTTTACGACGGCCAGCCTCGCCTTCTTTTTTCAGTTCCATCATCGGTGGATGCATTACTGTCAGCAACTGGATGATAATGGACGCTGTGATATAAGGCATAATGCCTAGGGCTAGAACTGATGCGCGTTCAAGGGCACCACCAGAGAACATGTTCATCATGCCAATGATAGTATCTTTCTGTTGACTAAATAATTCAGCCAACACCGCAGCATCAATACCAGGAATAGGCACAAAAGAACCCAACCTAAATACAATGATCGCACCAAGTACGAACAACAATCTTGATTTAAGCTCACTCAATCCGCCTTTAGCGGCTGAGTCCTGTCCTGGTTTAGCCATCTAGCCTATTCCTCTATTTTACCGCCAGCCGCATTAATAGCTTCTAATGCGCCCTTTGATACCTTTAAACCACTGATCGTTAGTGCACGTGTAACTTCACCACTTTTCATCACTTTTACATACAACACTTCTTTCTTAACAAGACCTGCTGCTTTCAAAGTTTCTAGTGAAACTACATCACCTTCTACCTTCGCGATTTCACTCAAAGTCACTTGATCAGATACAAATGACTTACGAGATGTGAAACCAAACTTAGGTAGACGACGTTGGATTGGCATTTGTCCGCCTTCAAAACCAGGCTTTACAGAACCGCCAGAGCGACTCTTTTGACCTTTGTGACCACGGCCACCAGTTTTTCCAAGACCAGAGCCCATACCACGACCCACACGCTTACCTGAATTTTTAGCTCCTGGTGCAGGAGCAAGAGTATTTAAACGCATCTTTTACTCCTCCACTACTTCAACCATGTAAAATACACGGTTTATCATGCCACGGACAGAAGGGGTATCTTCTAACTCACGAACATGACCAATGCGACGTAAACCTAGGCCCGTAAGCGTAGCTTTGTGCTTTGGTAGACGACCGATAGAGCTTTTAGTTTGCTTTACTTTTATCGTTGCCATGTTCAATTACCCCAAAATCTGTGATACAGACAATCCACGCTTAGCAGCAACTTGCTCAGGCGAATTCATTTCTGTCAACGCATTGATAGTTGCACGCACAACGTTAATTGGATTGGTTGATCCGTAACATTTTGAAAGTACGTTTTGTACACCAGACACTTCAAGTACTGCACGCATCGCACCACCGGCAATAATACCAGTACCTTCAGATGCAGGCTGCATGTAAACTTTAGAGCCTGAGTGACGACCTTTTATAGGGTGCTGTAGCGTGTTGCCATTAAGATCAACAGTCACAAGATTGCGACGTGCTTTCTCCATAGCTTTTTGGATAGCAGCTGGCACTTCACGTGCTTTACCGTAACCAAAACCTACACGGCCATTCCCGTCTCCTACTACTGTCAAAGCAGTAAAGCTAAAGATACGACCACCTTTAACTACTTTAGAAACACGGTTTACAGCGATTAGTTTTTCTAACAAGTCACCCTGTTGTTGAGCTTCTACTTTAGCCATAATTAACTCCTAGAACTGAAGACCAGCTTCGCGAGCTGCATCAGCCAATGCTTTAACGCGACCGTGATACTTGAATCCACTACGGTCAAAAGCAACAGATTTGATGCCTTTGTCAATAGCGCGTTCTGCGATCGCTTTACCAATAGCTGCTGCTGCTGTTGAATTACCAGTACCTTTTAGGCTACTAGCTAGTTCAGTTTCAACTGTTGAAGCCGACGCCAATACCTGAGAACCGCAAGGAGCGATTAACTGAGCGTATATGTGACGCGGTGTGCGGTTGATAACCAAGCGATGCGCTGCCAATTCACTAATTTTTTTACGTGCACGAGTAGCGCGACGTAAACGAGCTGATTTTTTATCCATCGTACTGACTCCTACTTCTTCTTAGCTTCTTTACGACGCACAACTTCATCAGCGTAACGAACACCCTTACCTTTATAAGGCTCTGGTGGACGATATGCGCGGATGTTAGCTGCAACCTGACCTATCAACTGCTTATCTACGCCTTTTACAACGATTTCAGTTTGACTAGGAGTTTCAACAGAAATACCTTCTGGCATTTCGTATGCAACAGGATGAGAGAAGCCTAGTGTCAAATTAAGTTTCTTACCTTGTGCTTGTGCACGGTAACCAACACCATTTAACAATAATTTTTTCTCAAAACCTTGAGCTACACCCACAATCATGTTGTTTAACAATGAGCGAGCTGTACCAGCTTGAGCCCAACCGTTAGTTGCACCTGTACGAGGAGCTACTTTAAGTTGCGCATCTTCCTGAACTACTTCAACCGCATCGTTGAAAACACGAGTAAGCGTGCCATTTTTACCTTTAACTGTGATCTCTTGACCAGCGATAGATACTTCTACGCCAGACAACACATCGACAGGAGCTTTTGCTATACGTGACATTGATATTCCCCTTACGCTACGTAGCCGATGATCTCACCACCCATGCCCGCTTTACGCGCTGCACGGTCAGTCATCACACCTTTAGAGGTAGACACGATAGCGACACCTAAACCACCCAATACTTTTGGCAACTCATCTTTTTTCTTATAGATGCGAAGACCAGGGCGACTTACGCGCTCAATGCTCTCGATTACTTTTTTGCCTTCGAAGTACTTTAACGTTACTTCTAATACAGGCTTAACGTCACCAGAGGTAGCGAAGTCTGAAATATAACCTTCTTCTTTAAGTACGTTTGCAATTGCAACGCGTAATTTAGAAGACGGCATAGAAACAGAAACCTTGCTGGCCATCTGACCGTTACGTACGCGGGTAAACATATCCGCGATAGGATCTTGCATGCTCATATCAGCTACTCCTTACCAACTGGCTTTTTTCAAGCCAGGGACTTCGCCGCGCATAGCTGCTTCACGCAACTTGATACGACTTAGGCCAAACTTGCGTAGGAATCCATGTGGACGACCTGTGATGTTGCAACGATTACGTTTGCGACTTACAGATGAATCACGTGGAAGTTGTTGTAGCTTAAGAACAGCGTCCCAACGTTCTTCGTCAGAAGAGTTGACATCGCTGATAGTCGCTTTAAGTGCTGCACGTTTAACTGCATACTTAGCAACTAGCTTGGCGCGTTTTACTTCACGCGCTTTCATTGATTCTTTTGCCATAACCCTACACCTTACTTTCTGAACGGGAAGCTAAACGCGCTTAATAAAGCGTGTGCTTCCGCATCGGTTTGTGCGCTAGTAGTGATAGTGATATCCATACCGCGGATCTTATCAACCTTATCGAAATCGATTTCTGGGAAGATAATTTGCTCACGAACGCCCATGCTATAGTTACCACGACCATCAAATGACTTAGGATTTAAGCCACGGAAATCGCGGATACGAGGAATTGTTATTGAAATAAAGCGTTCCAAAAATTCCCACATACGTTCACCACGTAGGGTTACTTTACAGCCAATCGGATAACCTTCACGGATTTTAAAACCCGCTACTGATTTGCGAGCAACAGTTACAACAGGCTTTTGACCAGCAATTGCTTGCATGTCAGCCGTAGCGTTTTCCAACACTTTTTTGTCTGCTATCGCTTCACCTAAACCCATGTTTAGAGTGATTTTTTCAATCCGAGGGACTTGCATGACGCTTTTGTAGTTGAACTGCTTAGCAAGTTCCGCTACTACTGTTTCTTTATAGAAATCATGCAGTTTCGCCATCGTACTCTCCAATTAATTAAACTAGTTCACCGTCAGATTTAAAGAAACGAACTTTCTTCTCACCTTCAAGACGGAAACCCACACGATCTGCTTTACCCGATTTAGGGTTGAAGATCGCGACATTTGATACGTGAATTGATGCTTCTTTTTCAATTACACCACCCGCTTCTCCCAATTGAGGGTTAGGCTTTTGATGTTTCTTGATTAGGTTAACACCTTCAACGATTAAGCGGTTTGCCGCAGGAATAACTTTAAGGACTTTGCCTTGTTTTCCTTTGTCTTTACCAGCTAAAACGATGATTTCATCATCACGACGAATTTTATTAGCCATATCGTGACTCCTTTATAGTACCTCAGGGGCTAACGAGACAATCTTCATGTTATTCACACGAAGTTCACGAGTAACCGGACCAAAGATACGCGTACCAATCGGTTGCTGGTTTGCATTAAGCAAAACAGCTGCGTTGCTATCGAAACGGATCGAAGATCCATCAGGACGACGTACGCCTTTTCTAGTACGCACCACCACTGCATTTAGTACATCACCTTTTTTTACTTTACCGCGAGGAATTGCTTCTTTCACAGTAACTTTGATGATGTCACCAATATGTGCATAACGGCGATGCGAGCCACCAAGAACCTTAATACACTGAACCCTGCGAGCGCCAGAATTGTCGGCAACATCCAGGTTAGTTTGCATTTGGATCATGTTAGTGCTCCGCTGTTAAAATTAAGACTCTCACGAGCCATTCAACTGTAAAAAAACAACGATTTAGTTGCTTTTTTATACATACCCCAGTCAAAAGGGCGCGAAATACTAACAGAAAAGGTGGGGCTGCGATAGCCTAATTTGAAAATAATTTAAACAATCGCATGGGTGGGTTTGTTAAAGCTTAAAGGGCGCTAGAAAAATAGAAATATCCTTCTACTGCCAAACAATGGGGCCTTTTGACTGCCCATTAATCATAGTTTCATAGACTCGTTCCAAGGTATGGCGTTTAATTTTTAGGGTTGGAGTTAGTAAGCCGTTATCGACGCGCCATTCATCTTGCATCAATACCAACTTATCAACCTTCTCATGGCTTTCTAACTGCTTATTCACCTTAAGCAGCGTGAGCTTTAGGCTTTGCTCAACTTCCTCTTTAGGTAAAGCTTGTGCCTCTTCAGACAATACTACCAGTGCGATAGGCTGCTTAAGGCCAGTACCAGATACACATATTTGCTCAATATATGCATTGGCCATGAGCTTGGTTTCAATTGCTATGGGGGCGACATATTTTCCTTTAGACGTTTTAAATATTTCTTTTAGCCTACCCGTAATTGTGACGAAGCCCTCATTATCTATTGCCCCCCTATCTCCAGTCCGTAAATAGCCATCACTGGTAAAAGCGCCTGCTGTTTTTTCTGGCTCCAAATAATATTCACGCATGTTGCACAGGCCTTTGAGTTGAATCTCTCCGTCCTCTGCTATTCTGATATCAACGCCTGGGTAGGGCTTGCCTATCGTTCCTAATTTATCGGTTCGAAAAGGCATACAACAGGTGCCGTAGGCGCAGTTTTCGGTCATTCCCCACCCTTCTGAAATATTGATATCCAATTTTGCAAACCACTCTAATGTCGCAACTGAAAGGGGCGCTGAACCACTCGCGCATATTCTTGCAGCACTCAATCCTAGTTTCGCCTTGATTTTGTTACGGATTACATTACCTATAAAGGGTAAAGGAAGTAGCAAATTTAGCTTGGCTTGTGACAAGTTAGCTAATATCCCCATTTGAAACTTGGTCCAGAGCCTGGGGACAGAAATAAACATAGTAGGCTTTGCGTCAACCACATCTCTATTAAACGTTTCGAGAGATTCGACAAAATATAGTTGGCTACCCGCGTAAAAACTCGAAAACTCAACTAATACACGCTCGGTTATATGTGCCAAGGGTAAATAGCTAACAATACGGTCCTGATGGCTAAACCCAAGAGATGACAAAGACCCATAAGCAGACCAACATACAGAATGGTAGGTATGTACTACGCCTTTTGGGTTTCCTGTACTACCCGATGTATAGATAATCGTCATCACCGAATCCAAACTAGGCACAGGACTCTCTTCATACTGAGGAGCGCTAAGCGCCTGTTGCCAAGTGTTATTAGCCGGAATATCTGGGTATGGAAACCCAATTGTTAAGGCATCTTTTGGAATAGCAGACACTTGCTCTTGGGTGTTATCTAACTTACCGATGAAGACCACTGAGCAGTCAGCATGATTTAACACATAGGAAATGGTATCAGCGCCAGCTGTTGCATAAATAGGAATAGAAATATGACCGGACAGCATAATGGCTAAATCGGTAATAAACCATTCAGCGCAATTTTTCGACAAAATTGCGATATGGCTATTTGCCTTAAGATTTAAAGATTGAATGTAACCCGCTAGGTGCCTAACTTGTTGCGCAACTTGCCCCCAAGTATAGGTTTGATACTCACCCTCTATAGGCTGGGTAAGGTACAACTTTTCAGGCGCCGTTCTCTCCCATTCGTACAACATCTCTAAAGGGGTTTTCACTGACATAAGCAAGCCTGATGTTTAATTTATGTTAATAATAGTTATAACGACTGGATGCAAATAGATCAATCGAATATACCGACTGTATTGCTCGCTATAATCATTTGTACAGTCTATTGACTTATATAGCTTAGGTTTCAGTTACTACGATAAAGTACTGTAAGACCTTGTGGTATGCCGGTATGCGCTGAAAGATATGAAATTCCGCCCGGATTAGTCAGAAGATACTCAATGACCTCGGGTTCATCGGCCAACTCTTTGGGCGCTGTCTTTCGCCCTGTAAATCGCATTTGTGCCCAATACGATTGAATCCTCGACTCAGTTAACCCTATCACTTTAGTGTTAAACATAATCCGTGCGTGGTTCTTTGGTGGCAAGTTTATTGGGGTAAGGTCATAAGTTAGTGCTGCCCCCATGAATAAACTTCTTACTTCTTGACGAGACAAACTTAAAGGCGCTAAGTCGGTATTGGCCACAACCACTACCTCATACTTAGTATCAGCCAGTGCTATAGCCGACCCCAACCACAAAATACACAACAACCGTGGCCACCTCATTAAAATACCCACTCAATAGCAGCTCTATGAAGATGCCCTTTGCCATCCGAAGCGCCGTTGGTCTGGCTCAATAAAAAACCACGACTTCCCGCATCTGCACGAATAACGCTAGTTTCTACTTTTAATGCCAAATTACTCAATACGTCCCATCTAACACCCAGAGTCAAACTCGTTGAACTATCATCAACCAAAGTCTGAAATACTTGTTGATACGCTAAAGCCAAAGCGTCTAGCTGAGGGTTAACGCCTCGTGGGATCTCGGTTTCAGCTGGTGCATAGCGATTGATATTTTTTGCGTATGAGACGTATCCGACAAAAGGAAAAAAATTGTAACCTGCCGACACAAATCGCGTACTTGTATTGGGTGTAATAAAGATGTCTGAGTCAAGTTTGCTAAATTCAGCGAGCAAAAAATAATCTAAGTTTTCGTAGTGAATACTAGCCTGATACAAGCCACCACCACCTTTAGTTGCGATACTTTGCGCACTTTCATTAAACCCCAATTGACTAAGCTGTTGTCCAAATTCAAATAAGGTTTGCTGCTCGGTCTCAGCTTGGCCAGTGTGATATGACCCACGTAACGTTAAATTTCCGAATGCAACAGTCGCTACCGTTCCATGCAAATCAGATAGTTGAGTTGTAAATCTCTGCCCTTCAAAATCTGACGTCATATCGAATTGGCCCCAATACCCCTCTAAATTAAAAGTGTATGCTTTACGTGACCATTCGTAATTTACATGTAACCCATCAAAACTTGGGAATAAAAAGGGTCGGTAAGCTAGCTGTGGTAATGATACCCAAGGATATGCGAAGCCTACATCAACAAAGTCGCTGTAGTTAAAAACAGGGGTACGCTGTCGGCCTAGCTTAAATTTAAGGGAACGTGTAGGCGTATAGGTAAGATATAACCACTCTACACCTGAATCACGCAGTCCCCCAGCGCGCTGAATAAGTTGCCCAGTAACAGAGAATTTATCAGAAATTTTATAATCCGCTTGGATCCCTAGTAAGGACTGTTGGTTTGCCTTCAAACTATTTTCGTAACCCATGTATTCAACATTAGGTTCCTCTAAATACCCTAAGACGACCCTAGCAAACCCTGATACATGCAGTTTACTTTCTTCAGCACTGACTTGCCCAATTAAGCCAAGTGAAGCGAGCAAATAGACCAATGTCACAAAGCAACGGGAAATGTAGAAAAGAGAATTCAAAAGCGTATGAGATCTCAAAAATGAATAGCTTATGAACTTACAATAGATTTTTGTCTGCAAGAAGCAAGTTTTAATCGTAACTAACCTGTATTCTGAATAACCAAATGGCCTAACTGAATTAGGCCAAAGTAAGGCAATATAACTCGTTTTGCCTGTTAGGCTTGTCTTTGCCTCACAATTTCATACAAACAAATTCCTGTAGCCACCGATACATTTAAACTCGAAACCGAACCGGCCATAGGCAGTTTGATCAGTTCATCACAATGCTCACGAGTTAAACGGCGCATACCTTTACCTTCAGCACCCATGACTAAGGCGATAGGCCCAGTCATTTTTGTTTGGTAAATATCATTTTTGGCTTCGCCAGCGGTACCTACTATCCAAACTCCAGTATCTTGCAAATCTCGTAAGGTGCGGGCTAAGTTGGTTACTTGTATTAAGGGCATAACGTCTGCAGCACCGCATGCGACTTTTCGCACGACTGGCGTCAGGGTTGCTGATTTATCTTTAGGTACAATGACTGCGTCAACGCCGGCAGCATCTGCAGTTCGGATGCAGGCCCCCAAATTATGTGGATCGGTCACGCCATCAAGTACCAGTAAAAATGGCATAGGACGACTTTCGAGCATGCCAGCTAAATCATGTTCAGTTAACACTTTTGCCGGCTTAACCTTAGCAACCACTCCCTGATGTTGACCGCCATCGGCTTTGCTGTCTAACACTTTTCTTTGGCAAAACTGTACCGACACCCCCAAACGACGTGCCTGGTTGACAATATCGTGCACGCTTTTGTCATCCCTGCCCTTGAGTATAAACAACTCGATAATTCGCTCAGGTTCACGCTCAATAACAGATGTTAACGCATGAATACCGTATAGCCATTCTTGTTGGGCCATTATCGACTCCTCTTACGCGACGAACCCGCTGATTTACTGCGCGCTCCTTTGGTCTTCTTAGTGCTGTTTTTTGACTTGCGACGTCCACTTTTAGGCGCAGTTTTATTGGTATAAGCCGCATCTTGATTAGCTTTAGGGCTTGCCGTTGTTTTACTGTCTTTGTTACGCCGAGAAGGCTTCTTACGACTGGCTGACCGTTTAATTGCTTTGCCATGTGCACCATCTAACAAAAAGTCAATTTTGCGCTCATCTAGATTAACCGAGGCGACTTTTACTTCTACCGGGTCGCCCAAACGATAAACAACGCCAGAGCTTTCTCCGATTAAATATTGTTTAACTTCGTCGTACCTAAAGTAATCGTTGTCTAGAGACGTAATGTGCACCAACCCATCAATATGAAATTCGGTGAGTCGCACAAAAAAGCCAAAGTTAGTAACAGAGGCGATTACTCCTTCAAACACATCACCAACATGGTCCAGCATAAATTCGCACTTCAACCAATCTGCTACATCGCGGGTGGCATCGTCAGCTCGGCGTTCAGCCATAGAGCACTGCTCACCTAATGCTTCCACCTCGTCAATAGTGTAGTGCTTGCCACCTGTTTTACTTTTTCGAGACTGTTGTTTGGCTACCACACCTTTCAACGCTCTGTGTACAACTAAGTCAGGATAACGGCGTATAGGTGAGGTAAAGTGTGCGTATTCTGCCAGTGCTAATCCAAAGTGACCAATATTTTCATGGTCGTAGACCGCTTGCTTCATAGAACGCAGCAACATGGTTTGTATGAGCTCTTGATCGGGTCGGCCCTGAATTTTTTCTACCACTTGCGTAAAGTGTTGAGGCGAAACATCGCGACCAATAGTGTGGGTAATCCCCACCTCTGCTAAATAAGAAATAAACGCACTTAAACGATCAGAGTCAGGCTCATCATGAACTCGGTATAAGGCCTCAGCTTGATTTTCTTGCAAAGTTTTGGCTGCCGAGACATTGGCTAAAATCATGCATTCCTCAATCAGTTTGTGCGCATCGTTACGGGTAACGGGGACTATGTGATCGATTTTTCGTTGAGAGTTGAAAATAAATTTACTCTCTTGGGTTTCAAACTCAATTGCTCCCCTTTGGTTACGGGTACGCTTAAGCACACGATACATATCATGCAAATTTTTCAAATGAGGGACTTGGGCCGCATAGCGTTTGTGTAATTCTGAGTCATTCTGACCGTCTTGCTCTTTCAGAAGATCCCATACTTTTGTATAGGTTAAGCGCGCATGAGAGTTCATCACAGCTTCGTAAAACTGATGCTCGAGCAACTCGCCCTTAGCACTTACCGTCATTTCACAAACCATGCACAGTCTGTCGACTTGCGGGTTTAAGGAGCACAAACCGTTAGACAACACTTCTGGCAGCATAGGAATAACTTGCTCAGGGAAGTAAACAGACGTGCCTCGATTTTGCGCTTCACTATCCAATGCAGTGCCCGGACGCACATAATAACTCACATCAGCGATGGCAACCCACAGCTGCCATCCACCTTCATCCAGCGGTTCACAGAATACGGCATCGTCAAAGTCTCTTGCGTCTTCACCATCTATGGTCACTAAAGGCAGTTGGCGTAAGTCTACTCTGCCCTCTTTGGCTTCATCAGGCACTTGATCAGATAACCCTTTGACTTGCCTTTCAACTCCTTTTGGCCATTCGTGGGGAATATCAAACGTGCGCAGTGCCATGTCGATTTCCATACCGGGCGCCATATGCTCACCCAAGACTTCAACAATTTTACCCATTGCGTTCACTCTTTTGCGGGGACGTTGCGCAATTTCGACTACGACTATATGTCCTTGACGCGCGCCATTTGTTTGTTCTTTGGGGATCATAATTTCGTGATGGATTCGACTGTCATCAGGGATCACTACCCCTACGTTATTCTCAAAGAAATAACGTCCGACTATCGGCTCGCTACGAGGCTCTAAGACTTTGGCAATGCGCGCCTCGCGCCTTCCTCGATTGTCTGTGCCACTTTCTTTAGCCAGCACAATATCACCATGTAATACACTTGCCATTTGCGCATTATGAATAAATAAATCTTTTTCACCGTCTTCACGCTTTAAAAAACCAAACCCGTCGCGATGCCCAATGACCTGACCTTTAATTAATTCTTCGGCCTTAATTTTTGCGTATTTTTTCTCACGGGTGAATTCGACTTGCCCTTCTCGCTCCATAGCGCGCAGGCGCCTTTGAATACCAATACGGCTGTCTTCATCTTCGGCATTTAGTTGCTGGCAAAAATCCAAAAACGACAAGGGTCCCTTGGCTTTGTCTAGCATGGATAGGAGGTATTCGCGGCTCGCGACTGGGTTCTCGTATTTTTCTTTTTCGCGCTGATAAAACGGGTCTTTGCTCATAGGGCCTGTAGACTAAGGAGTCATTTCAATGATTGCTCCTAGTATACCCAAGTTCAAAGCTTGGGTATTTAAGAATTTAACGGTCTTTTTGCTTTACGCACGGCTTTAGGGTGCATTAGCTTTTCTAATTCGGTTAAACAGTGGGCAATTTTTGCATGGCGTTTTTTGTCTGCAGTAATAGCGTTATATAACCAATGATAGGCATCTTCGTAATCATAAGGGCTGCCGTAACCGTCTATAAAAAGTTCAACTAAGCGAATTTGCGCGGCCTGATTGCCAAGCACCGAAGCCTCCCGTAAAAAGACCACTGCGCGTTCTTTATCCTGTTGTACTAGCTTGCCCTGTGCGTAGTAGCGCCCTAACTGCTCAAGTCCAGCTGGCAAACCTTGTTCAGCAGCACGATGCATAAAATCCACACCCCGTTCGGGATCTGCTTTTACGCATACCCCCCAGGCCAGCATGTCTCCCCATAAAAACTGATAAGCAGGCACCTTGAGTGTTTCAGCGTTCGCTTTGATATCTTGAACTAACTGACATTTATCAGTCACAACGCGAGATAAATGTTCATTGCGGTTAATTAACTCAATCAACATATCTTGCGAGTATAGTTGCACAGCTTGAAGCTCTTCACTTTGTACAGAATGAACAGAGGCTAGAGTCAATAAAGCAGCAATAATTTTGGGGAATCTCATAGTCATCAGATTGCAGTTGTAAAAGTCGAACATAATTTGGTATCGGCAAATTGACGCAATTTATAAAGTCGCATAACCAATTTATCCGATAAATCGATTATTTATTAGTAAGGGCCAACTGCAAAGTTTGCGCATGTTCAAATAAATCATGGCCTAAGTCGGTTAAGTAGCCCCCGTCAGGCAAAGTTATAATTCCTTTATTAAAGAGCCGCTTAGCCGCGTCAATGGTACATTGCTCAGCATCTTGGTGAATCTTGAGTCCTTGTAGTAAACTTTTATCGGGGAACTTAAGTAGTAAATTTAATTCTTCAACAACATCAGCTTTAAATGGCATAAAAATCCTTATAATTTATCGTGAAGGCTGGAATAAACGCTAATCTGACTCGTAACTAGATTGTCATGAGTCTATACTCGATTTATTGAGGTTATGTCTCAATTGGATGAATATCAAAGATTATTTGATTAATTCGGTTTCGCTATCATTTACGCAGAAGAGCACAATGGAAAAAATTTCTTGTCAGGTTTCACAAATAGAATTCTTAACTGATGTGGTGAGCAAGGTAACCTTAACACCTAGCAGCCCATTAAATTTTAAAGCCGGCCAATATCTTCATGTCATCATGGGTGAAAAAGACAAGCGTCCTTTTTCTATTGCAAATGCCCCTCGCGAAGACGGAACCATAGAGCTTCATATAGGTGCAGAACCAGGCAACGAATATGCCGGACAGGTCTTGGCTAAAATGCGCGACGAAAAAGTCGTAGACATTGAAGGTGGATTAGGTGACGCATATCTAAACGAAGTCCCCTCGCACCCAGTTATCTTATTAGCAGGTGGAACTGGTTTCTCATACACTTGGGCAATTCTGCAAGAGTTGCTGGCCGAACACACAGACACCAAGGTCTACTTGTATTGGGGCACTAGGCAATTCAAAGACATGTACGCCCATGACGAGTTACTTGCTCTAGAAAGACAGCACATTAACTTTACGTTTTTACCTGTAATCGAAGCGGCCAATCCTGAGTGGCAAGGGCGCAGTGGTATTGTCCATCAAGCAGTACTCGACGATTTTGTCGACTTAAAGCACTATCAAGTGTTTGTTGCTGGACGCTTTGATATGGCCAAGACAGTTAAAGCGGATTTTCTTGCTCATGGCTTAAAAGAAGAGAACTTATTTGGCGACGCTTACGCTTTTATTTAAGTTTTAACAAAGGCATGCAGCGCCACTTATGCGCTGCATGCCCTTTACTCGCTTCGCACTTGGCATCCATGCCTTTTTTTCAAACAGCGTCCCTGCTTTTCGATCTACTTTTTACCAACAGCAGCAAAAAGTAAACAAAAAATGCCGCGCTCCGACAATGCTCTTCTTCTATTTTTGTGATGAATTAAGCAGGCCAGCTTGAGACGTTCCAGACGTCGCAAGCTTTAATTGGCTATCCATGCCAATTGACCTACTGAATTCATCACAAAAATAGCGAGCTTTGATTCGCGGGTAAATCACTTTCTTGGCTGTTGAAGAAAGCGTATCTAGCTCGAAGGAATTCGAATTAAAAACTGCAAGGATGCAGATAAGCGAAGCGCATGCTTAGCTTTGTAAGCAAATCAAATGGCGCAGCCACACTTTAGCGTTATACCGCTCCGCTATAGTCAAACTGACGCCAAGCTTCATAAACAAACACAGACACAGCATTCGACAAATTCATACTGCGTGAATCAGGTGCCATAGGGATCCTCAAGCGTTGCTCCATAGGCAAAGATTGAATTATATCATCGGGTAACCCTCGAGTTTCGGGCCCAAACAACAACGCATCTCCCTGCTCGTACGCCGCCTCTGCAAAATACTGTTTGCCTTTGGTTGTGCATGCAAATAGGCGCTTTGGCTTTCTTGCGTCTAGGTAGGCTTGTAAATTTGGATAACGCTGAACCTTTGCAAATTCATGATAATCCAGACCCGCCCGCCGTACTCTTTTATCATCCCAATCAAAGCCCAAAGGCTCAATTAAGTGCAAAGCAAAACCAGTATTGGCACAAAGCCGAATAATATTACCTGTATTTGGCGGAATTTCAGGCTGATATAAAACAATGTCTAACATAAGCAGTATTCAGATAAACTAGTAAAGTATGGCGCCTAGGGTAACAAATATTTAATCTTGACGAGCAAAAAACTCAAGTAGGAGTTTGATACTAGCATCTCGGTATTCGTCACTTTCCATCAATAATTCGTGTCGCGCGCCGGGTATTTTAACCAAAGTTGCATTGGGTAAACCTTTGGCAACAACAGACTGCTGCCGATTATCAACCACACTGTCTTTTTCGGCTTGCAAAATAAGTGTTGGCAACTTAAGTGCGTGACTGTGCTGGGCAATCTGCGCCATGGCCAATAAAGCCTGTGTTAACCAAGTACCGGATACTCCACCTAATTCTAATTGGGGATGCTTTGCATACAATTGCCTAAACCACCCATAGCGGCTTGGGCTATGTGTTAACTGATTAAGCTGAAAATTTAAGTCTCGATAACTTGCTTGTCCCCAAAAAAACCGCTCGGCCGTACCCGTCAGTTTATGAGTGCCCAATAGTAAATTAGCTAATTTGACCGGCAAAGCCGGCTTAATGCCAAACATAGGCGAACAAAAAACCACTTTTTGGAACATCTTAGGCTGAGCTAAAATCGTTAATGCCCCAATCGCACTGCCCATCGAATGGCACAACAAGAGAAGTGGTTGCTGAGTGTAAGACTTAACCACTCGCTCTACAAAATATAGCAAGTCCTCTACGTAGTCAGAAAACCGTGCAACATAACCAACTTGTTTATTAACTAACAACCTGTCGGATAGACCTTGTCCTCTATGGTCATGTATAAACACTGAATAACCTTGCTGGTATAAGTCATAGGCGACTTCTTGATATTTTAAATAGGTTTCTATGCGCCCAGAGGAAATTACTACACTGCCTTTAGGGTTAGGATGGACCAACAAACCATAGGCAATTCTGATCCCATCTACGCCAGTAAACTCGCCAGTTACACCATGGGTTTGCCAAAAAGGTTCTACTGTAGATATCAGCTTTTGAGAGATGTTCTGCTCCTCTTGAGAGGTACTCATAGTATTAAGGCTACTCAGGCTGATTGTTTGAAGATTTAAGGTTAGCTTGCTTAAGGGTATGCCTTGCCTCTATCACCCTAAAAATATCTCGCCAACTGACAATCCCGAGAGGTACCCTTTCTTCTGAGACAATAGGTATACAAGATACCTTGTTATGGTTAAACAAATGAATAGCCTCATATACATCGGCACTGGGTGGCAAGCATATTGGTTTTCGACTCATAATCTGATGGACTTTTTTATTAAGTGACGCCTCATCTTTCGCTCGCTCATTTACAGTACCAATATTGGGGCTTATAGCTTTGAGTAAATCTCGGTCACTGATCACACCCAATAGTACGTTATTCTCAACAACTAGTAGATGATGAAAACGCCCTTGGTCGAAAATATCTTTAACCGTCTTCAAGTTATCATCTAAGTGAACACTCACCACCGGCTGAGTCATTACTTTATCTATTCTCATGCCATATCCTCCTCTAGGTTAAGAGGTAAGGTAAGGTTAACCTCTAAGCCCCCTACTTTTCTATTTTTTGCACTTAACTTGCCTTGATGCTGGGCAATCGCTCTAGACGCGATAGCTAGGCCTAACCCCACGCCACCACTGTTTCTATCTCTTGCATTTGAGGCTCGGTAAAAAGGCTCAAAAATACGCGCTAACTGGGTCTCTTCCATACCCGATCCATCGTCTTTTATTTTAAAAACTAATCCATTTTCCTCTTGCGTCACCTCCACTAAAACTTGACCCTGACAGTAATGAATGGCGTTGCGTATGATGTTTTCTAATGCACTGGAGAATAGTTGAGGATCTACATATAGGCGCAAGTCAGTTAACCCATTTTGTTTGTTGTAAATCAAAGATTTAGATTTTTGTTCAGCTTCAAACTTTGCATCCTCGATGATAGGTTGAAGCACTTCATCTAGGGTTATTAACTGTCGAGATAAGACGGCTTGCCCGCTATCTAAGCGAGATAACATTAAGACCTGCGCAATCATAGCTTCTATTTGATTGGCTTCTTTTTCAATCCGCACCAACGCACTAGTATCTTGCTCGTCACTGTTTTGTGCATGCTGTAAAGCAATCCCTATCGATAACTGCAATCTGGCTAAAGGTGAACGTAGCTCATGAGAAATATCGCCAAGTAAGCGTTTTTGACCATTTACCAAAAGCTCAACTTTTTCTGCCATCAAATTAAAATCTCGACCTAATTGGCCAATTTGATCTGAGCGCTCACTGGCACTGCCTACCCGTGCAGTCAAGTCTCCTGACGCCATTGCCTTACTTGCTTTTTGAAGTTGTGTAATAGGCTTGAGTAACGAACGTACCAACAAATAACACACCCCAGCACTGACTAAGATAAATAGCGCAATAAATAAGCCTGGATACTCTTCGCGTATCAAACGCTGAAAGCCTCCTGGAACAGGGTGAGACTCAAAAAGTAAATACGTTTTGCCGTTCTCCATTACTGTCGACGGCCCAACAAAACGCATACCTCTGGCATACAAAGCGATAACTGGGCTATCTATGGCAAACTCAACCAACAAAGGTTCGATTGGCGTTATTCGCCGGTTACCTGCAGATACCAAGGTATTTTCAACGGGGTCCACCAACACTATCCGCGCCCGACTGCGCTTAGAAAACTGCTGCGCCAATCGACTCAAGCTTTCGTGTCGGCCCTTATTTATCTGGGTTTGGAATTTACGAGTAAGCTGGTTTAGTTCACGCTTTTGCTCTGGTTTTACCGGGCGGTATTTAGCGCCTGAGTCAAGTGCCCTAACCATAAAAATAGAGGCTGCCGAGACTAAAAAAATCGCTAAAATAAACCACAAAAAAACCCGCAAAAATAGGCTTTGTGCAGGATTGATACGTTTTAACACTAGCATGTTGCAACCAAATACTGGTAACCCGCGCCTCGTAAGGTTTTAATTTTTTCTTCTTGGCTATAAGTCGATAATTTTTTACGTAAATTACTCACATGCATGTCAATACTGCGGTCAAATGCTGCTAACTTTCTACCTAACACTTTTTCACTAATATCATTTTTGGTCACTAGCTTGCCATGATTTATCATCAAAAGTTGCAATACCGAAAACTCTGTCCCAGTTAACTCAAGTGGATGATCAGCGCACGTCACTTGTTGAGTAGAAGGAGAGAGCTCTACGTCACCCAACTTCAAGTTTTGTTGGGTACTATTCGTTGGCAACATGGCCATTCGTCTTACCAAGGCTTTGATTCTGGCCGATAGCTCCCTGTGATTGAAAGGCTTAGCCAGATAATCATCAGCTCCTATCTCCAAACCTAGTATTTTATCGTAATCATCGCCTTTCGCCGTTAGCATAAGTACCGGGGTTAAATGACTGGTACGCAATCGTTTTAATACTTCAAATCCATCTAACTTTGGCAACATTACGTCTAATAAGATCAGGTCATAGTGGGTAGCCGAGGTAGCCATGTTCAATCCCAACTCCCCATCGTTGGCAATATCTAGAGTATAGCCTTGTACCGACAGGTACTCAGATAATAGCTGAGTATATTCGATGTCATCGTCAATCAGCAGTAGATGTTTATCCGTCATTTATAAGCTCTCTTTAATTATAGGGTTTTATACCAATCGGATTAACTATACCGCAGGCATGCAGATTGAAAAGCCTGCCTTTACATAAGCTTTACATTTCCTTTGCGTTTCTTTGCATTGAATTCGCTAAACTTCTTCCCGTACTCGAGAAACACATCGACCCCAATAACAACCCGAGGATTTAAATATGTTTACCTTAAATAAAACGATTACAGCGATAGCCCTATGTTCATCTTTGGTTTTGTCTTCTAATGCCCTTGCTAAATCCCAGCACGGTGAGCACATGCAAAAAATGAAGCGCATGTTTAGCCAACTGTCTGTTACTGATACACAAAAACAAGATATCAGACAAATCATGAAACAAGGCTTTGCCGATAGTAAAGTGAATATGCTAGATAAAAAAGCCTTTAAAGCTGAGCTCGGCGCACTAGTTCGCTCTTCAACTTGGGACGCCGAAGCTGTCGAAGCATTACTCGTGCAAGGCCAAACTCAATTTGCTCCAAATAAACTAAGCCAAGCACAAAACAAGCATGCAGTTTGGAACGTTCTCACCCCAGAACAACAAGCGCAACTGATCCAACTCAAAGAAGAACGTAAAGCTAAACAAGATGCTGCAACTGACGGCCCTAAGAAAGGAAAGAAAAATAAAAAGAAAGGCAAAAAAGGTGGCAAACTTAATTTGACTGACGCACAAAAAGAGTCAATGGCCGCGATCCGTAATGCTGCGAAAACAGACGCTGCTGCGGTCAAAGAAAGACTGAAAGCCTTTAAACTTGCAGAAAAAAGCCTAATTCAAAGCCCTGACTTTAGCGCCGAAGCGTGGACCAGCTTGCACAGCCAGTACCAGAATGACTTTTTAGCCGCCGCGCTAATTAAGACGAAAGCTAAGCACGACAGCTGGAATGTACTCACCCCAGAACAGCAAGCAAAAGCTGCTGCTAAAAAAGCAAAAGAGAAAAAACGTGCAGCTAAAAAAGGTTCAAAAGGTGAGCGCAAAAATAAACAAAAACGCGAAGGCTAAGTAACCTGAATTTAAGGAAGAGAGTTAGCTAAAACATTATTGATAAGCCGAACCAGTTCCAACCCTTGAGAGCGCCTAAAACACTTTATTAGGCGCTTTTTTTTGCCAAAAATTACAACTCAGGAATTGCGCGTTGATAGGTATCGCCAATAAACAAAGGAGAGGTCACTAACATATCAGCGGTTGCAGTGTTGCAAGCAACAGGTAAATTCCACACAGAACACATTCTAAGTAGCGCCTTAACATCAGGATCATGAGGAGCTGGATTCATCGGGTCCCAAAAAAAGACCAAACAATCCAGTTTTAGTTCAGCTATTAACGCCCCAATCTGCTGGTCACCGCCTAAAGGCCCGCTTTTAAATCTATGAACGTCCAAGCCCAACTCTTTTGCGAGTAAGCCACCTGTCGTGCCTGTGGCCACCAACTTGTGTTTACTCAACTCAGCTTGGTGCGCGCGCGCCCAATCAATTAATTCCGGCTTTTTATGGTCGTGGGCAACGAGAGCAATGGTTTTTTGCATGCTAAATACACCTTGTTAAATATTTAAGAATTAACCATACCAATTCAAAATGAAAATAGAAGCATGATATTAACGTAATTCCATAAATTCAGATACCCAGACAAGGTTCGAGAGGCTTTCGTTAATTTAGTCGACAAAGTAGGTTAAAAGATAAAACATCCCGTGGTCGCTTGCGGTCAAAACAAAGCAGGCGTTTTAAGCCATATTGATATTTGGCGATAGACATCAAGCATTGCATAACAGAGTATATCGCTGACTATTACCATCAGATCCTTCCGCATCGATACACACCTAAATGACCTAGAAAGAAGATACTGATTTAATTACAAAACAAATTACTTAGTCGCAACAATTTAGTCTCATATAAGGTAAATTAGGCACTTGAAGAATTAGCTAAAGCAAGCGTCGGCGACAATAAAACCACTATAACGATTAAAGACAAAAAAGATAAATTTTTATGAATAACCTTAGCAAAAGCATTGTAGCGACTGCATGTGCGGGTCTCATTATTTGGTATTTTTGGCCAAATAATGAGACCAACTTGCCACTAGAGAGTGACGACATCACTAAACCAAGAGCCATACCAGCTGAGATTCAAGATATTGTTGTAGCACCTAAGGGTAAAGCGCTATCACTAGAAAAACAGCAGAAATTGGATAGGTTGCGAGAAAAAGCCATTCAGATGTATCTAGATACATATAAAACAGAAGGGGCGGAAGCCAAGACTCAAGTCGGCTATGACGGCGATTGGTGTAACATTCACCAAGATGTCATCAAATCAGACAGGATCCTCATTCAAAAAGAGCGCTTAGAGTTTGATTTTGAAAGGGGTAACGGAATTAATGATAAGCGCCTAGACACCTACTATGCTGCTTACAAAGCATCAACTGAAGAAGAGTTGCGCGAACTAACCGCCGAGCGAGATAAGTTGGCCATGCGAACGTTACTTAGTAGACTCTCATCATCTAAAACGTTGACAAAATCTCTTGCTAGCGAACTTATTGTTATGGGTGACACTGGCATTGCATTAGAATCATATGTTCGTCTAAAAGGATATGAAATCGCGCTTGGGTTAATAAATGATAATATCGATAACAAAACTGTTATTAAGCAATTGTTATCTACCTTAGCTTACGTAGAGTATGGCCTAAGGCGGCATGATTTTAGTGGCCTCAGAGCCTATTCTGTAGAGTACGAAAGTCATAAAGATAGACCACTTGGACAAATAATGAGAGATATTGCCGCTAACCCTAGGATGCAACAAACCATTGAACGCTTATCACATACTATCGAAGATAGTATTAATAAGGGTCGTGAAAAAAGAAATTTACCACCTTTGCCCACAAGCGAAGAAGCAACTCATGTTGAATTAAGGACTTTCGAGGCAGAATTAGGGAATATGCAGCAATTCTCACCTGAGTTACTCAATCACGATATTTATCCAACAGCTTGGAAAGACAGCTACCTGAACACTGAAAAACCCTGTGTAAAAAGGCACTTTGCCTACTACAAATTCTTCTCTGAAGATTACCCGGCCATTCGTAAACAGGCTAATGCCATTACTTCCAGATTTTAATATGTCTCAAAAGTTACTTAAGCAAGATATAAAGAAAAGCTCAATGACCTGGCGGAATCTACTTGCCCGGTTGATCAAGCATCAGCAAGAGTTGATGCTTGCAACAACTAAGACAAAAGAGATAAATTTTTATGAATAACCTTAGCAAAAGCATTGTAGCGATTGCATGTGCGACTCTCATTATCTGGTCTTTTTGGCCAAGTAATGAGGCCACATTGCCACAAGAAAGTGACGACATCACTAAACCAAGAGCCATACCAGCTGAGATTCAAGATATTGTTGTAGCACCTAAGGGTAAAGCTCTGTCACTAGAGAAACAGCAAAAACTGGATAGGTTGCGAGAAAAAGCCATTCAGATATATCTAGATACATATAAAACAGAAGGGGCGGAAGCCAAGACTCAAGTCGGCTATGACGGCGATTGGTGTAACATTAATCAAGATGTAATCGAGTCAGACAGAGCCCTCATTCAAAAAGAGCGCTTAGAACTTGATTTTGAGAGAGGTCGTAGGGTTAACAGTCCACGCTTAGACACCTATTACGCTGCTTACAAAGCATCAAGCGACGAAGAATTACGTCAACTAACTGGTACCCGAGATAAATTAGCCATGCGCACGCTTTTAGGTAAACTTCCATCATCTGAACCGTTGACAAAATCTATTGCTAGTGAACTTATCATTATGGGTGACACTGGCGTTGCATTAGAATCATATGTTCGACTAAAAGTATATGAAATAGCGCGTGAGTTATTAAATGATAATATCGATGACAAAACTGTTATTAAGCAATTGTTATCTACCTTAGCCTACGTAGAATATGGCCTAAGGCGGCATGATTTTAGTGGCCTCAGAGTATATTCGATAGCGTATCAAACTCACAAAGATAAACCACTTGGACAAATAATGAGAGACGTTGTCGCTAACCCCAGCATGCAACAAACCATTGAACGGTTATCGCATACAATAGAAAACAGTATTAATAAGGGGCGTGAAAAAAGAAATTTATCACCGCTACCTAAAAGGGAAGAAACATCTCATGTCGAATTAAGGACTTTCGAGGCGGAATTGGGGAATATGCAGCAACTCTCACCTGAGTCACTGAATCTCGATATTTATCCAACAGCCTGGAAAAACACCCATCTAAACACTGAAAAACCTTGTGTAAAAAGACACAAAGCCTACTACAAATTCTTCTCTGAAGATTACCCTGCCATTCGTAAACAGGCTAATGCCATTACTTCCAGATTTTAATATGTCTCAAAAGTTACTTGAGCAAGATATAAAGAAAAGCTCAATGACCTGGCGGAATCTACTTGCCCGGTTGTTCAAGCATCAGCAAGAGTTGATGCTTGCAACAACTAAGACAAAAGAGATAAATTTTTATGAATAACCTTAGCAAAAGCATTGTAGCGATTGCATGTGCGACTCTCATTATTTGGTATTTTTGGCCAAATAATGAGGCCACATTGCCACAAGAAAGTGACGACATCACTAAACCGAGAGCCATACCAGCTGAGATTCAAGATATTGTTGTAGCACCTAAGGGTAAAGCGCTATCACTAGAAAAACAGCAGAAATTGGATAGGTTGCGAGAAAAAGCCATTCAGATGTATCTAGACACGTATAAAACAGAAGGGGCGGAAGCCAAGACTCAAGTCGGCTATGACGGCGATTGGTGTAACATTAATCAAGATGTAATCGAGTCAGACAGAGTCCTCATCCAAAAAGAGCGGTTAGAGCTTGATTTTGAAAGGGGGCGTCGAATTAACGATAAGCGCCTAGACACCTACTATGCCTCTTACAAAGCATCAACTGAAGAAGAGTTACGCGAACTAACCGCCGAGCGAGATAAGTTGGCCATGCGAACGTTACTTAGTAAACGTCCATCATCTAAAACGTTGACAAAATCTCTTGCTAGCGAACTTATTATTATGGGTGACACTGGTATTGCATTAGACTCATTTGTTCGTACAAAAGTTTATGAAATCGTGCGAGGGTTATTAAATGATAATATCGATAACAAAACTGTTATTAAGCAATTGTTATCTACCTTAGCTTACGTAGAGTATGGCCTAAGGCGACAAGATTTTAGTGGCCTCAGAGCATATTCTTTAAGTTACGAAACTAATAAAGATAGACCACTTGGGCAAATGATGAGAGACGTTGCCGCTAACCCCAGCATGCAACAAACCATTGAACGCTTATCACATACTATTGAAGATAGTATCAACAAGGGTCGTGAAAAAAGAAATTTACCACCTTTGCCCACAAGCGAAGAAGCAACTCATGTCGAATTAAGGACTTTCGAGGCAGGATTAGGGAATATGCAGCAATTCTCACCTGAGTTACTCAATCACGATATTTATCCAACAACCTGGAAAAACACCCATCTAAACACTGAAAAACCTTGTGTAAAAAGACACAAAGCCTACTACAAATTCTTCTCTGAAGATTACCCTGCCATTCGTAAACAGGCTAATGCAATTCTTTCCCGCTATTAGTGTGTGCAATAAGTTATATAACAAAAGTGTAGAGAGATATTCAATAGCAGGGCGAGATCATAAGATTTATTTAAAGAGCAATCTATGATCAAGTAGTCAAAAAATCAATTTGAGTATTTTGATGTTATCTAATCTTGAAGAGCACTTTTCCGAAACCTGAGTTTATCTATTAAAGGATGAATGAGTAACATGAACTCTTACGTAAAAATTTTTATTGGATTGATATCTGCTGCCTTAATTTTAGGTTACTTCTCGCTCGATACTAGTACTGAAGAGCCTACTAATCCAGAACAAACGTTAGTTAAAGTTAATAACTCTAGTGATGCAATTAAAAAACAAGCTACGTTAACCAAAATAGCCGAAATTGAGACGAAAATTGACGAGCTGGAGAGAAAAGCCCACGATAAATACGCAAAAATACTCTCAATTACAGGTCCTAATAGTGGAAAAAACACCATGCGCTACGAAGATAACTGGTGTGAACCATCCCAAGACTTAACGGAACAAGACCAGCTATATGCTAAGACCAAAATGGCTGAGTGGAAGTTGAGTCAGGGCTCATTCGTTGAGTCGAATTCAGACAATGCGGAGTATTTCAAACCATATGAAGAAGAAGACTTAGAAACACTCTTCCGATTGGCAAAGAATGATGACGGACTTGCCTTAATAACTCTCTCTAGGCATCCTGATGTAAAACTAGAAACTCAACGTAAAGCTGCTAAACGTCTGCTTATTTTGGGGTACACAAAAGCCGGCCTCAATACCTTGATATCAAGCAATTTAGCTTTATCAGACATGGTAAAAGAATCCGACCCAGATAAGTCATTCGGCCTATTGAAACAAGCATTTGCGTATGCTGAGTTTGGCTTAATGCGGAATAATTTATCTAGTATTGCTGGTCTATTGTTAAAAGCTGCTGACGCCCAAAAAGGCAAGAGCGATACTGACATTTTGCAACTGACAGAGAAAGATTTTAAAGAAATCGGAGAAATGGCTAAATCTTTGTATAACAACCTGAGCGCGAATAGGGTTAATTTGGGATTACCTAAATTTGAAGATATTGATGATACGAAAGAAGCTAATGTATACAATGCACAGCGTCTATTTTGGTATCATGTTTCCCTTCCCACTATTATTGATTCAGCGATATTTCCACCTCGCTGGCACAATATTTATATTAAGAAATCCCCCTGTTTTAAAAGAAAGTGGGCGCGACACAATTTTATGCTTGCGGATGAACCAGCCATAAAAAAAGAAATCGCTGAATTAAAAGAGCAATTAAACTAGCGGTTCACAAAAACGAAAGTAAAGAATAAAGACACGGCAGTGAGATAAAATATAAAACAACATCGTTAAAAGTGGACAATAGCAAAACGGGTTACCTAAAGTTTTAGACTACCCAATTGCTCCTGTTGCACTTACTCCTAAACACTGGCAAGACTAAAAACACACGTTTTTTATCATCTGCTGCAGCACACTAACAGTAGGGTTAACATAATCTAACGACATGTATTCGTCTGGTTGATGGGCCTGATTGATACTTCCGGGGCCAAGTACAATAGTGTCGCAACCAAGTTGATTGATAAAGGGTGCTTCGGTCGCATAATTCGCCGATTGGTATTTATTACCCGTTAAACGCTCGGCCAGCGCTAAAATATTTTGCTCATCACGACAGGCAAACGAAGGCGCCGCAGGGTACATCAATTCTAAACTCAGGCGGTCGGGATAGCGTGCAAACACAGGTTGTAAGGCTTGATCGATTAGTGCTAACGCTTCGTCATCAGGTAATGCCGGAATAGCCCGCATGTCAAAATTGAGCTTACAATGACCACAAATACGATTCTCCCCTTTCCCCCCTTGGATCACCCCTAAATTCAAGGTTGAATGAGGGACAGAAAATGCGTCATCTAAAGGCTGAGTTTTTAACTGGTCACGCAATTTCAGCAATTCGGTAATCGCTTGGTGGACTATTTCAATAGCATTCACCCCGCGGTCTGGATCACTTGAATGCCCAGCTTTACCCGTCACTTGTAAACTTTTAACTATATGCCCTTTGTGTTTAAAAATGGGGACTAACTCGGTAGGCTCACCAATAATCGCAACGTCTGGTTTAATATGCTGTTCTGCGCTAAAAAATCTAGCGCCAGCCATAGAGGTTTCTTCGTCCGCTGTTGCCAAAATATACAAAGGCTTAGACAAGGCATGTAAAGGAACCGTCTTTAGGGCTTCTAATATAAAAGCAAAAAAACCTTTCATATCGCATGCACCGAGCCCAAACAGCTTGTGGTCTTGTTGCTTTAAAGTAAATGGATCAGACTGCCATTTGCCCTCATCAAACGGCACTGTATCTGAGTGCCCACTCAAGAGTAACCCACCTTCGCCAGCGCCTATTTTGGCTAACATATTGTATTTATTGCGTGTATTGGGCACTTTTTGAATAGTTATGGAAAAACCTAAGTCTGAAAAGTAGTTCGATAACAAATCAATAAGAGGCTTATTTGATTGGTCCCATTCAGGCTGAAAAGCACTAATAGACGGGATTGAGAGGATAGAATCGTAACAATCTATAAAAGACAAATTTGGCATAGCCCCTCCAGTTAATATTTATTCACTTAATTTGCATAAATATATAATAAATGACAAAATGTCGCGCTAAATTGGTAAGTTGATTTAACTTAGATACGCTGCGTTTCACAGTACTGATTTCGTAACCTTTTAATATGATGACACAAGTTCACTAAAACTGAGTCATTTGAATTAACTAAAAGGTGCATAAAACAGACATCAAACATGAATAAAATAAGTGACATGCGTCGTGTATCAAACACATCAGATGATATAATAGCCGATTAGGGTGCATTATCTGCGCGTTTGACTTACCTCATCGAAGTCGATTTTATAGAGAATTGTTTTATGCTTAAAACCTGTATTATTGGAGCAAGCGGATACGCTGGTGCTGACCTAGCTGGGCTAATTAATGGCCATCCTGAATTTGAACTTGCTGCCTTGTATGTATCAACAAACAGTGCCGATGCAGGTAAAGTCTTTGGTGAACTGCATCCTAAATGGGCAAACCAAATTAATCTTCCTTTGCAACCCATTGACGAAACGGCTTTGTCTGAAATTGCAGATCAATACGATGCAGTCTTTTTGGCCACCCCTCACGAAGCAAGTCACATTTGGATGCCTCAGTTGGCTAACAGAAAAGCGGTTATTCTGGATTTATCAGGCGCATTTCGCATTCAAGACCAAGACGTGTTTGAACAATTTTACGGATTTGCTCACACTGCCAATAAAGAATTATCGCAAGCTGTTTATGGACTTGCCGATTGGCATGCAGACGCTATCAAACAAGCTAATTTAGTGGCTGTACCTGGATGTTATCCAACGGCATCACTGACTGCTTTAAAGCCTCTACAAACTAACGGCTTATTAGACAGCGCACATTTGCCCATTATCAATGCTGTGTCTGGGGTATCCGGCGCAGGCAGAAAAGCAGCCTTAAACACCAGTTTTACCGAAGTCAGTTTGCAAGCCTATGGCGTATTAGGTCACAGGCATACCCCAGAAATTGCAGAGCATCTAGGCGCTCCCGTGATTTTCACTCCGCATTTAGGTAATTTTAAGCGTGGCATACTGGCTACGGTTACCGTTAAATTGCAAGCTGGGGCAACCGAACAGCAGATTTCAGACGCTTATCAATCTGCATACGCTGCGACGCCTATCGTACGCCTAAAATCTTCTTGGCCGAAAATTGATGATGTTGCAGGTACGCCATACTGCGACCTATGCTGGAAATACGATGCCCAGTCTGGCTATCTAGTTGTGACGAGTGCCATAGACAACTTGCTAAAAGGTGCGGCGTCACAAGCAGTGCAATGTGCCAATATTCGTTTCGGATTTTCCTCTGAGTTGGGTTTGGTGAACTAGTATGAGTAATCAACAAAAGCTAGTCGTCAAAGTAGGCGGCGCGTTTATGCAGTCAGATCAACATGCCCTAGCCTTGCTAAAAACCTTAAAGCACCTTCAACAACAGTACCAAATAGTTTTGGTGCATGGCGGTGGTGCTATGGTTGAAGAGCTGCTCAGCGCCTTAAATCTTACCAGCCAAAAAATCGATGGTTTACGTGTGACGCCCAACGAACACATGGCGTATATCACAGGCGCATTGGCAGGCACAGCAAACAAACAACTATCGGCTCTGGCGATAAAAGCAGGCATTCAGCCGGTTGGCCTAAGTTTAGTAGACGGTAACATGTGCCATGCCCAAGTTATGCGTGAAGAGCTGGGCGCGGTAGGCACAGTTAGCGCTAACGACAGTACCTTATTGGATGTATTAGGCAAAACTTCTATGTTGCCCATTATTAGCTCGATTGGAGCCAGCGACAGTGGCCAATTGCTGAATATAAATGCAGACCAAGCGGCAACGGTAATTGCTCAGTTATTGAATGCTGAGTTACTATTATTGTCTGATGTACCTGGCGTATTAGATGCAAATAAAACTTTGCTTCAAAGCTTAAACAATGAAGAAATCACGGCGTTAGTTGAGCAAAACGTGATCCGCGATGGCATGGTAGTCAAAGTAGAAGCGGCGCTCACTGCAGCGAATAGCTTGCAACGCAGCGTAACCATTGCCAGCTGGAAAGATTCAGATAAATTACTCGGTTTACTTGAGCAACAAAGCGTAGGCACTAAAATTCATCCTTCAACCCAACACTCGGTTTAACACAAGGCATACTTATGAAACAGGATCTTCTTTCATTTAAAGATTGGACGGCCTCACAACTTATTGAGCTTTTGACATTAGCAAAAACAATCAAAGCCAACCCTAAAGCCTATCGCACAGCCTTAGACGGCTTATCCATTGTTGCCTTGTTCGAAAAGCCTTCGTTACGTACCCGTGTAAGTTTTGATATTGGCATTAATAAACTAGGGGGGCATTTAGTTTACTTAGACAGTCAATCAAACAAACTAGCTGGCCGTGAAGACGTAAAAGACATGGGTGCAAACTTAGCATGTTGGGCAGATGCTATAGTGGCTAGAGTATTTGCACACAGCACCTTAGAAGAACTAGCCGAATCAGCCAATGTACCAGTGGTAAATGCACTATGCGATATGTATCACCCCTGCCAAGCCGTTGCCGATTACCTCACTATAGCCGAACACTATGATGACCTAAGCAAGGTTAAACTTGCCTATATTGGTGACGGAAACAACGTCACTCACTCGTTAATGCTAGTGGGTGTGGCCTTGGGTTGTGAAGTGGTGGTTGTTACGCCTAAAGGCCATGAAGTAGACCCAGAAATAGTCAAACTCACTCAAAGTAGAGCAACCGAATTTGGCGGGACGTTGACTATCAGTAACGATGTCGATGCGGCAATTGGTTCACAAGTTTTGTACACAGACACTTGGTTGTCTATGGGTGACAACACGCCATTAGCAGATATTAAAGATATCTTTACTGGGTTCGAAATAGACGAAGCCTTAATGGCAAAAACCGGTGCCGACTATGTAATGCATTGTCAGCCCGCACACAGAGATTTGGAAATTAGCGGCAGCTTAATCGACAGTGACCAGTCATTGTTGATGCAACAAGCTGAAAACCGTATGCATGGACAAAACGCAATTTTAGTACAATTATTGGCTAACGATTTTATAGCCAAATAACCATTAATTATTCACTAGAGGCGGTTACCAGCTGTCTCTTGATTCCAGAATAGAAAAATAGGAAACACAATGGCAATTCAAGCAAAAAAGACATTTAAAAAAGTAGTACTCGCTTACTCAGGCGGGTTAGATACATCAGCTATCATTCCATGGTTAAAAGAGAACTACGACTGTGAAGTGATTGCGTTTGCTGCTGATGTAGGTCAGGGCGCAGAAGAATTAGAAGGACTACACGACAAAGCCATCGCTACAGGCGCCAGCGAATGTTACATAGTAGACCTAAAAGAAGAGTTCGTTGCCGATTACATCTACCCCACTATCACTACTGGTGCAGTTTACGAAGGCGAATACCTTTTAGGCACCTCTATGGCGCGCCCAATCATAGCTAAAGCTCAGGTAGAAATTGCACGTAAAGTTGGTGCAGACGCACTTTGCCACGGATGTACCGGTAAAGGAAACGACCAAGTACGCTTTGAAGGGACATTTGCTGCATTGGCACCCGATTTACACGTTATCGCGCCATGGCGTGAGTGGGAAATGGTTTCTCGTGAAGACCTACTTGATTTCTTGGCTGCTCGTGATATTCCTTGCTCAGCATCACTCACTAAAATATACAGCCGCGACGCAAATGCTTGGCACATCTCTCATGAAGGCGGAGAATTAGAAGATCCTTGGTGTGAGCCAACAAAAGGAATTTGGACCCTAACAGTTGATCCTGAAGATGCCCCTAACGAAGCAGAGCGTGTACAACTTTCATTTGAAGAAGGTAAATTAACTAAGGTTAATGGCGAAGCCCTTACACCATATGGCGTGCTAATGAAGCTAAACGACATTGCAGCCGCCCACGGCGTAGGACGCATTGACATAGTTGAAAACCGTTTAGTGGGAATGAAATCTCGTGGCTGCTACGAAACGCCTGGCGGCACAGTTATGATGAAAGCGTACAAAGCCCTAGAATGCCTAGTGTTAGACAAGTCATCACTTAAGTACCGTGAACAACTCGGTCTAGAGTACTCTCACGTTATGTATGATGGCCGTTGGTTCACTGCATTAAACGATGCATTGTTAGCTGGCGCAGCAAGCTTTGCCCAAAAAGTCACAGGCGAAATCGTTGTAAAACTTTACAAAGGCCAAGCAACGGTTATTCAACGCAGCTCTCCTAACAGCTTGTATTCTGAAGACTTTGCTACCTTTGGTGCCGATGACGTTTACGACCAAAGCCACGCTGAAGGTTTTATCCGTTTATACAGCTTATCAAGCCGCATTGATGCTATGAATAAGCAAGGTATGGCGTTTAAAAACACAGGTATCGAATAATGAGCTTGTGGGGCGGACGGTTTCAAGATGGCAGCAGTGCTATGTTCAGAAGGGTAAACGATTCGTTACCCTTTGACAGAGCCCTTGCAAGTCAAGATATTCGTGGTTCAATTGCTTGGTCAAAAGCCATTTACAAAGCTGGCGTATTGACCCAAGACGAGCAACAACAGCTAGAGAGTGCTTTACAAGCACTCTTAGTTAAAGCCGAAGCAGGCGAGTTAGATTTTGACGCCAGCAACGAAGAAGACATCCATAGTTTTGTTGAAGCCACCTTAATCGAACAACTAGGTGACATAGCGCGCAAACTACACACGGGTCGCAGCCGTAACGATCAAGTAGCAACGGACTTTCGTTTGTGGTGTCGTGATCACGTAGACTTGCTTATAGCCGACTTAGAAAACGTTAGGGCGTCTCTTGTCGGTTCAGCAAGTAGCAATAAAACCGTGATTTTACCCGGCTATACGCACTTACAACGCGCACAGCCCGTTAGATACCCGCACTGGTGTTTGGCCTATGTCGAAATGTTTAAACGTGACATCAGCCGCTTACAAGATCTAAAAGCTCGCCTAAACAAATGCCCTCTAGGAAGCGGTGCGCTTGCAGGTACGACCTACCCTATCGATCGTCAAGAAATTGCAGACGATTTAGGTTTTGATAGCCCTTGCTTAAACAGCTTGGACGCAGTATCTGACCGTGACTTTGTATTAGAAATTTTATTCGCTGCTAGTACTAGCATGATGCATATGTCGCGCATGGCCGAAGATTTGATTTTCTTTAACTCTGGAGAAGCTGGGTTTATTACCCTTGGCGATCAAGTTACGTCTGGTTCATCACTCATGCCCCAGAAGAAAAATCCAGATGCGTTAGAGCTTATTCGTGGTAAATGTGGTCGTGTGTTTGGCAGCTTGCAAGGCATGTTAGTCACCATGAAAGGCCTGCCCCTTGCATACAATAAAGACATGCAAGAAGATAAAGAAGGCGTACTCGACGCCGTTACCAATTGGCACATTTGCTTGTGCATTGCCGTCGAAGTCATTGACAGCATTAAGCTTGATGCCGAACGTTGTGCCAAAGCGGCTCGCGAGGGTTATGCCAATGCTACCGAACTAGCCGACTACTTAGTCGATAAAGGTATTCCGTTTAGAACGGCTCACGATATTTCGGGTCAGGTGGTACTTGCCGCCCTAGAGCAAAAGAAAGCCATCGAAGATCTAGACTTAGCCGAGTTACAAAAATACTCTGAGTTAATTGAAGACGATGTCTATCCAATACTACAACTTGAGTATCTAGTCGATAAACGTAATATTGTAGGTGGTACAGGTATGGCACCGGTTTCGGCTGCACTTGATGCCGAACTCTCTGCTATTGGAAAATAACAACACCTAAGGAATAATTGTGGTCGCTTCGCATATCGACAGTGTAAAAATTATTCGTAACTCTGCGCCTTACATCAATGCGCACAGAGAAAAAACCTTTGTGCTGATGTTTGGTGGCGAAGCCATTGAAGATGCAAATTTTGCCAATATCATTCACGATATTGCCCTACTCAATAGCTTAGGGGTACGCTTAGTTTTAGTACATGGTGCTCGACCACAAATAGACCAAAGAGTAGCGTTACGTAATTTACCTGGGCGCTTTCATTTAGGCGCCCGAATTACCGACAAACAGACGTTAGAGTGCGTTAAAGATGCCGCTGGCTCTGTGCGCTCACAAGTCGAAGCCCTACTCACTATGGGGTTGTCTAACTCACCCATGCATGGCGCTCAAATCCGGGTATGCTCAGGCAACTTAGTAGTGGCTATGCCATCTGGGGTACAACAAGGTATCGATTTTGAAAATACCGGCACTGTTAGACGTATCGATGTAGAGGGGATCAACGATCATCTAAATGATGGTTCGATAGTCTTGTTGTCACCTATGGGTTACTCATCTACTGGCGAGGTATTTAACTTATCTTATACAGACGTTGCCACCCATGCTGCCAATGCCTTACACGCCGACAAACTTATCGCCTTCACCCAAGAGCAAGGCATAATCAACGAAAGCGGTGAGCTGTTACGAAACCTTGAACGCGACGAATTACAAGATCTTTTAGCCAACCCCTTTCATACTGAACAGCATCAAATTCTGCAAGCTATTGCGACTACTTTAGATGCAGGAACACCACGCTGTCATTGCGTTAGCTATCAGCAAGATGGCGCTCTACTGCAAGAGCTATTCACGCGGGATGGTTCTGGCTCACTGATTTCTCAACGCTCATACGAACAACTGCGTCCGGCCAATATCGATGATGTGGGCGGAATATTGGAATTGATTACCCCTCTTGAAGAGAAAGGTGTCTTACTCAAACGCTCTCGAGAACATCTCGAAAATGAAATTGAACAATTCACCGTCATCGAGCGAGACGGTATGGCTATCGCCTGCGGGGCTTTGTACCCTTACGCTGACGAAAAAATGGGTGAGCTAGCATGCGTTGCCACCCATAGCGATTATCGAGGTGGAAACCGAGGTGAGCGCCTACTAGAAGCTATTAAAAATCAAGCTGCTCAGCAAGGGTTACACACCATATTTGTATTAACCACAGTGACGGCTCATTGGTTCCAAGAACAAGGGTTTGTCGAGGTTACCCTAGACACACTGCCTTCAAAAAAACAGCAACTTTATAACTTTCAGCGCAATTCAAAAGTTTTTGCCCTTAGCCTTTAGGCTAGGGGTTAATCCAAACTATATGCTACGTCTGAATAGGTAGCCGACTGTTATCTACCCAAGCCTTCTTTTTAATATTTTCAATTTAGGAACTTAATATGTCTATCCAAGCATTAATTGACCAAGTACGCACTCAGCCTAATAGTGTCGAGTTTAGCCAAGTCATGGAGGTGATCAGCCAGCACTATCATTACTCTGATACCCAATTCAGTAATGGCGACCTAGTCAATCAAGCTGGCACAAACGCTGGCTCTTGCAAAATATTTTCATTCGCCCAACTTAATAATTTGAGTGCTGAAGAAACCCTGCATTTGTTCGGCGACTATTACCGAGTTGACGTTTTACAACATCCTGAAGGCACTGACCACGGCAATATCCGTAACTTTATGCAAACGGGTTGGGACGGAATCAAATTCGAAAAAGCGGCTCTGGTTCAAGCCTAGTCACAGGGCGCCCCGCTTTAACACGTAAAAAGCGGGGCCATTATTGAACGTCAATCTAATAGGCCCACCCATTACGACGAACAACAACTACCATGACTCATTGCTAAAGACTAGGTGGGTTCGCTAGACGCTTACAAACAACTTATGAAAGGAATGCGTAAACAGCGTATTCGCTACGCTAAAGCGCGCTGGAATTAACTTCGCAGCATATTGGGTAGCGAGAGTTCTCTAACCTCTAACCCTCACTACACCCTGCATAAGGCTATAAAGCTGGCCTCTCCTGAAAACGATTAAAGCATAACGGCGGATTAATTCCTTCATCCTTCCATTATGGCTTCTGGCTTTGCGCCATTGCTCTTACTTAACTTTCATTCACCCTATCTCGCAGATTACGATGGACGTGGCTACAATTGTGGCCGTCCTACCCAATAGGTAGGACAGCCTAGGCAACCCAATATCTAATAGGCTTACTTGTCGAAGCGGATTTCAAACTTTTGCACGCCAAAAGATTCAATTTTTGAATCAATCCATACTACCGCTTCACCTTTTGCGTTCGTCACTACCTGTGCGGCTTGCCAATCCGTCCAATTAAGTGTGTTAGCTTTTGGGTATTTGTGCTTATTTTTCTGAAAAACGCTTTGGCCATGTTTATTCAACAAGCGATTTACTTGAGCAGTTTGATGAATTTTATTAATGCGCCAGCCGCCGTCTTTCTCGAATATTTGTGTTTGCGGAAATTCTGCATAAAACTGATCTTCGATATTGTTAAAACGGTTAATCTTTCCAATGCGATAGTTAAATTCACTGCCCACAGGAACATCGACTTTTAACGCGACTCGAACGGTTTCGGGAGTTTGATAACTGAACTGTTTCTTGTTGAAGTTGTAAAGCAAAATGTCTAGGTCTTTACGGTCGGCACTTTGGCTGAAAATCCCAGCCACTTCATTATCTTCAACTTCACTCTGGCCTGTCGTATGGCTAGCAAACACCTGTTTACCCAACATACCGTGCAACGCTAATTGAGTCATGGCATCTGCACTGTAATTGCCATTGCGATGATTACCCCATTGAAAGACTTCTTTGAGGTTTTTCTCTAGCATCATCTTAGAAAACATGGCAAAAAATGACGAGCCATGAGAAGTCGCTACACTCACAAACCCAGCTTTTAGCATTTTAGAGATAAACTTAAATTCGTGGATCTCAACGCTGGTGTTAGGCCTTAAATCTGGATGTAACTGAATAGGCGCAATGTCATGATCGTACACATGCTGTAAATCTAGTTCGTGACCTTTTGTAATATGCGGGTAATAAGAAATCGCGATGAAATCGTAATGCACATTGTGTAGCTTAGCCCATTCGATAAATGGCACGGCGTAAGAGTTTTCTTTGTTACCTGTATAGTCAATGTAACGACTCTTAAAAGACGCTTCACGAAAGTGCGCACCAATGATTGCAGAGGGTAAGACTGCATGCACCGCCTCTACCGTATTTTTGTAGTGGTCGAAAAACTGTTGACGCGTACCCGCCCAATGCTGAGGACGCGTATCTATCTCTGAACCGACACGAAATCGCCATGACAGTACTTTTTCTTGGCCGTAAGTCGCGATTAAGTGTTTAAAAAATGCTTGTATATAGGTATTCCAAGCTAGAGCGTCATTTGGCGGTAAGCCGTTTCCGTATACACCCACTCGGTCTTTAGCTAAATAGTTTTTGCCATCAGCTTTTTCAACAAATGTGTAACCGCGCTGAAATGCCCAAGGCGGGTTATCCAGTACAATTTGAAAAATATCCCAATCATTTTCTAACCAGCTATCAATCTTGTCGGTTGCAGCATCAAAGTTATAAATATATTTTTCACCATTCCATTGGTAGGTGTCTCCATTTAAGTCTTGATTACGCCATCCGCCTAAGGTTCTCACTGTATTAACTAACTTTGTGCGACCAAAATGAGCAGGCACTCCCTTAGGGTTTGCTCGCTCGGTGCGCACAGATACATCAAAGAAGTCGTATACCTCGCCTAGTTGTGTTGCTGAGTCAGTAAAATCAGCTTGCACCACTACACTAGGTTTATTGGTTGGCTCGTAAGACAAACTAGGTGCCTCAACTTGGGTGCTACCGCATCCATTGAGGGCAAAAATTAGTGTTAATAAAATAAAGGGACTCTGTTTCATAGGAAAGTATAAATTTATATTAGTCAGGTAACCCATACTAACTCAAATTTAGCTCTGCTAAGGCACTATATGAATTGACGTAAAGGATTAACGCTAAAAAATAATATTTAACAACATCAAAACAAGCTGGATAAGGGCTACAGATAAAAAAAAACCCTCAGCAAGATTATATATTGCTGAGGGGTTGACGATAGGCTTTTTTCGTTTACGTGTTTGAACTACTCACTTACTACTCGTTTCTAAAACGCTCATCAATATTTTCATAAGTATTGTTTCTGCGAGTAAAGTCAACGTTATCTGTACTTCCGCGTTTGGTATTAGAAAATGCAACTGTCGTCTTACTGGCAATGGCTTCAAAATTATTGCCATTTGCTTCGTTGTCAGTACCACTTAGGCCTTCCATAATGATACCGCGATAGCGTCCGTTACCACCAAGGGGGCTGTTTGAACCCGCCACCATTCCGCCAAGCTCTAAAATTTCGTTATCGTTAACTTTTACGTTACGCGAATTTTCCAATAAAATACTGCGCACTGAACGAATAACCGTGTTGTCTTCAATCGTAATATTGGATGCGACTCTGCCGGCCTGGTTTTCTTTAATACTCAACGCGACGGCGCTGTCGGTTATAGTATTTCTGCGCATTACGATTTGATCTGCACCACGCTTACTCGACACCCCGTCAAATACACGTCTGATTATATTATCTGTGACTGTAAATTGGCTTCGCATAGTAGACAGGTCGTTATTTGCACTAACATAAACAGCCGCATCCCTAATACCATAAAACTCACTATTTATAACAATGCCGTGTTTGACCGAACTCATAAATACACCACTGTCACCACCGGCGTCATCAAAATTTTGGCCTGCTCCAGTCGTTCCTCTCATAACCACACCATCAACGGTTGCTGCGTTAATTCTTTGGTCATTCAGAGTAGTAGCCGAGCCTCTTCTGTATGCCCCGCGAATAGATAGAGCATCTCCCGTTGCTTCGCTACCTTGCCTATCTGCAGGAACACGAGATTGAATGGGAACCGTTGTTGAATTTTTAGCATCGGTAAACTGGAAGTTTCCCCCAGTCCAACTGACGTTGGCTAATCGATTGTTTGAGTAAGGGCATTTGTTCGACTCATTAGTAATAATGTCTAAACTAATCATGTCGCCGTCAAATCCATTTGCAGCCGTAAAAGATGCACCCGTTGCGTCCACAGTAAGGTCTTTGCGAATGGCGATAACTATTGGGCTAGACAGAGTATACGAACCTGAAATTACGACCGGCTCTCCAGTGTTAGTAGCGCGTTGTAGCTCCCTAGTTAACCTAGAGACGTTACCGTTTGGCGGAGTGACCGGACTCGCAGTACAGCTATTTTCAGTAATAGCGGCGCTTGCCGTATTGATTCCAATGACACTAGATAAAACAACGAGAGATTTAATCAAATTTGCTGGTTTGTCGAAGAACATGATTGAGGGCCTTTTATGTTATTAATTTTTTTAATCAATCATCTTTGACCAACTTATTTTTATTATTAAGGCCAAGATGTAAATTAGATGTTAATTAAGTAAACATAAAAAATCAAACTTTGATCAACACAAATCAAACTTTGTTACAAAAATGAAACAAACACAGTCATTTTGAACATAAATGACTGATTATGATTACAAAGCGTCACTATGTAAGCTTAGCTAAAGTAAGAGTCGCAGCATGAGCCCAAGGTATTGGTACTCCGGTATAAGGGGAAAATAAAAGGAAAAATTAAAACTGAATGGACAAAAGCTCGTTTGCGAGTGCTATGGTTTGATCGTCTTGATTGGGGTTAGTTGCGATTTCTTTGAGCCTATATCTAAACGTATTTAGCCCACCCAATTTGTCATGGTCGGAATATATTAATTCTCTTGCAACCTCTAGAATAACTCGTGCTTCTTCTGTATCAGCCCCTGCAAGAAGCTCAGAGACATTTAAATTAAATTGTTTAGCGTGTTTAAGCAGCACACCTAAGGCTTTGTGCTTGATTTCAGGCTGGCTCGAATGAGTATATAACTGATAGAGATCTTGTGAAAACGTATCAACTAGGGCTGCGTGTTTGTTATTTGCCAAGTGCGATAACAAATTATTAACCAATGCTGGCTCCGAACCTGTAGTAAACACATTTTGAATGACTTGGACTCGTTGGTGAGTGTTATCCAAGGCAAAAGTAAGGGACAGAGCAAAATGCTTGTCTTGCTGGTTTTCGCTATAGAACAACCTTTCAACGGCGAATGCCCTCTGCTCCTGAGTACCTTTTTCAAGTATCCGTTGAAAAAATAATTTTTTCTCACTGCGGGGAAGCGAAGCATAAATATCTAAGAACTGGTAATAAATTGAGTCTTGAGCTCTTGCTGCATGAGTTAGGGTATCTAAAAGCGTGCTAGGCAATTCTATTATGCGTTCGTCAGTTACATCCATAACTAATGCATCTATCCATTCATCGACACTTCTAGACTGGTTCATCGAAAACGTATCGACATCCAACTCTTCGCTTTCTGTTGACGGACTCGTCCGAGTATCATCCGAGGCAAAAGGTGCCTTCGATTCCAAGCTGGCGGCATTTTTCCGTAACGACATCACAGGTTCATTCTGAGCGTCGTGTTGGTCTTCATTCGCCAATGGCCCATGAACATGGTCAGAAACATCGCTATTCTTTTGAAGTATTAACACAGATAGAGCAAAAAAAACGGCGCCGACAACTACACTAAAAACAATCATCGAAAATGCGTGTTTTTTAAGATGCCTAAGCGTAAAAAATGTCATAAAAATCACTACCGAAATACACAATCCACAAACAAAATGAATATAGGCCTCACAAGCAACAAAAAGCCGCACAAAATGCGGCTTAAAGTTTATCTATAACACTAAGCTTACTTTACGCCATCTATCGCGGCTTTTGCTAACTGAGTAATCCTGTCCCAGTCACCATTTGCCATAGCATCTTCTGGGGCTAGCCATGAACCACCGGCACACTTAACATTAGGTAGAGCCAAGTAATCGTTGTAGTTACTTGGGCTAATTCCACCCGTTGGGCAGAACGTAATTTCTGGGCACGGGCCACCAATAGCTTTAAGTGCTTTGACGCCACCAGATGCTTCAGCAGGAAAGAACTTAAGGTGGGTATAGCCCAAATCTTTCGCTGTCATTAGCTCTGAAATTGATGAAACACCCGGAATTAACGCGATACTACCTTCGTTGCCGGCTTTTAGTAGATCGTTCGTCAAACCTGGACTAATAGCAAATTTTGCTCCAGCATCTGTAACTTGCTGCAATTGTTCTCTGTTAGTTACTGTTCCAGCGCCTATGATTGCCTCAGGCACTTCATCTGCGATTTTCTTAATGACATCTAACGCTGCATCTGTTCTTAGGGTCACTTCTAGCACTCGGATCCCACCAGCGATCAAGGCTTTAGCTAAAGGAACCGCATAGTCGACGTCTTTAATTACCAAGACAGGTACGACAGGCCCTGCACTAAATACTTCTTCTGGAGACATTATCCAATTTTTTGACATTAAGGTTGTCCTTTCAAATTTTGATTTAAGTAAGCCATTGCACCAATTAACCCATGGTCTGGCTCAGTAATAATATAAGTGGGTATCTCGGATACATAATCCTTGAATCGGCCTTTTGCTTCAAATCTTAGCCTAAAATCACTCTTACGAATGAAGTCGGTAAAACGCGAAGCAATTCCACCTCCAATGTATACCCCACCTCGTGTACCTAGGTTCAGGGCTAAATTCCCCGCGAAGCTACCGAGTATTTTACAAAATTGGTTGAGGGTTGCGACACATAATTCACAACTACCGTCAATTGCAGCGCTTGTAATGGCCGAAGCTTCAGAATAATGGACTGGTGAACCTCGATATTCAGACAAAGCTTGGTAAATATGCACTATACCGCGTCCTGACAACACTTCTTCAGCAGAAGCATGACCGAATTTTTGCGTCAAAAAATGTAAAATTTGAATGTCTATATCATCAACGGCGGCAAAATCGACATGCCCGCCCTCTCCATCTAACGCAGTCCATCCATCTTGACTCGGCGTTAAATGCTTAACGCCTAATCCTGTACCCGGCCCAAAAACCGCAATATTTTGGCCTTTCTGGGCTTGGCCTAAGCCAACTTGTACTCGCTGTTCTTCGCTCAATACGGTTACTGCGTGGGCGACAGCAGTAAAGTCGTTGATCACATACAAGCTTTCCAAACCCAAATCTTCTTGCAGGGCTTTTATAGAGAACTGCCAACTACTGTTTGTCATACTGATATGATCACTAGTAACTGGGCAAGCAACACCTAAGCACCCTGCACTAAAGGAATGCTCGGGAAATTCTTCAAAGTAAAGTTTGATTACATGATTAATGCTTGGATAATCTTTACATATATACTTTCTGATATGGCTAAGTTGATCGCCGTCAACTTTAGCCAATCGAATATTAGTACCACCTACATCTGCTACAAACTTAGCAGTCATACTATTGCTCCTGTCCTGTGAAGAGTGAACATGCCCCTTCTTCTGCGCCAGTAAGGGTTGAACGCAAACCTGCAAACATCTCTCGGCCCATACCAATTTGATGTTGGGTTACGTCAACTACTTTAGGACGCCTTGCGTTTAGAGTCTCTTCATCGACCAAAACCTGCATTACGCCAGTCTCAGTATCTAGTTCAACCAGATCGCCAGTTTGCAGTTTGGCTAATAGCCCACCTTGAATGGCTTCTGGGGTAACATGAATAGCCGCAGGAACTTTGCCTGAGGCTCCGGACATACGGCCATCAGTAACCAATGCGACTTTAAAGCCCTTGTCTTGCAATACCGCAAGAGGTGGTGACAAGCTATGTAATTCAGGCATACCCACGGCTTTAGGGCCTTGAAAGCGTACCACTACCACACAGTCTTTTTCTAATTCACCTGCTTTAAATGCCGCATGCAATTCATATTGATCTTCGAATACTATTGCTGGCGCTTTGATTTTACAATGAGGGGTCTTAAGGGCTGACGTTTTCATCACCCCTCGGCCTAAATTACCCGATAACACGGTTAAGCCACCATCGGCTTTGAAAGGTGCAGCTACACTGGCCACCACATCTTTGTCAAAACTTTCTTGAGGCCCATCACGCCATACGAGTTCGCCATGCTCAAGTTTAGGCTCTTTGGTATATTGTTCTAAACCCTCACCACAAATCGTCAGCACATCATTGTGTAACAAGCCACCATCAAGCAACTCTTTAAACAATAAAGACATTCCACCGGCTGCGACAAAATGATTAATGTCGGCAGAACCATTGGGATATATCCTTGTCAACAAAGGCACCACACTAGAGATATCTGAAAAATCATCCCAATTAATTATAAAGCCAGCTGATCTTGCGACAGCCACTAAGTGCATAGTGTGATTGGTTGAGCCACCTGTTGCCAACAGAGCTACCAATCCATTGACCACGGCTTTGGCATCCACTATATGGCCAATAGGACGATAATCACTACCCAAATCTGTAATACGTGTAACTTGCCGGCCTGCGGCTTCGGTTAATGCATCGCGCAAAGGCGTACCAGGGTTAACAAAGGACGACCCCGGTAAATGCAGCCCCATGACTTCCACAACTAACTGGTTACTGTTTGCCGTTCCATAAAACGTACACGTACCCGCTGAGTGATAAGAATTGGCTTCAGCATCCAGTAATTCTTCACGGCCGACTTGGCCTTGGGCAAATGCTTGTCTAACTCGTGCTTTTTCTTTGTTTGGTATACCAGAAGGCATAGGCCCGGCAGGTACGAATACAGTTGGGAGGTGTCCAAAACTCAACGCTCCCATCAGCAAGCCCGGTACGATTTTGTCGCAAATTCCCAACATTAAGCTGCCGTCAAACATATTGTGAGACAAGCCAACGGCCGCAGACATAGCAATCACGTCTCGACTCATTAAACTTAAGTCCATGCCAGGTGTACCTTGAGTTACACCGTCACACATAGCCGGTACACCGCCAGCAAATTGCGCGACACTGCCTACTTGGTGAATGGCTTTTTTGAGAATTCCTGGATATTCGAGATAAGGTTGATGAGCTGAAAGCATATCGTTGTACGACGAAATAATTGCAATATTAGCTTTAGTCATACTGCGCAAATCAGCTTTGTCTTGGGTATTACACGCTGCAAAGCCATGGGCAAGATTACCACAAGATAACACACCTCTGTGAGGTCCCTCTAAACGTGCCGACTCAATTTTTTTGAGATAGGCTTGGCGAGTATCTTTACTGCGCTCAATGATGCGTTCGGTGACTTCTTGGATTAGATTATTCATGGCGCTCTTCCCCTTAGACTTACATTTTGACTGAGCTCCGAATTAAGGAGCCCACATGAGTTTTACGTCGGTATTATTGATAACAGCACGAATTGGCATAGCCAGCTCGTCGTTGTCAGACAAAACCGTCTCTAACACTGCTTTTTTACTGTCACCAGTTAAATGTAAGAAAACATGCTTACTATTTAAAATGGCAGGTAGGGTTAACGACATTCTTTGATTGGGTGCCGTAGTAGGCTGAACCGCAATGTAAACGTTTTCTGATTCCAGTTCAAGACCGGCAGATATTTGCTCAGAACACGGAAATAATGAAGCCGTGTGACCATCTTCACCCATACCCAAAATGACTACGTCAAACGGAGTATGTATGGTTTGTAGATTTGCTGTGCATTCTGCAACGGCATCTTCAGCATTTGCATGCTGAGTTTTAAGCGGCACAAAATTAGCGCTCGCGGCGTTGTTAACTAACAACTTAGCACGCAACATTTTTTCATTCGACGCATCATCAGAATTATCAACCCAGCGCTCATCAGCTAGGGTTACGTCAACTTTATCCCAAGGCAGCGACGCGTTAGACAAAGCAGAAAATAAGGCGGCAGGCGTACGTCCACCTGACACGACTAAACTTGCACGACCGTTTTCTTCGATACCTGCACGCAAAATGCGGCAGATATTCGAAGCGAAAGAACGGTTTAATTGTTCTGTTGTTCTGTATAGAGACTTAGTTAATGCCATTTACTTTTTTCCTCTTTTGCTTTCATACCAAGCTCTGTCTTCTCTCGCAAGTAATGCAATAGATGACACTGGTCCCCATGTACCGGCTTGATACGGCTCAGGCTCTTCGTTGCATTGTGCCCAAGCAGCTTTGATTCCATCTACCCAAGTCCATGCAGCTTCTACTTCGTCACGACGTACGAATAACGATTGGTTGCCCATCATCACTTCAAGTAATAATTTTTCGTAGGCATCTGCAATACGTTCATCTTTAAAGGTTTCTGAGAAGCTCAAGTTCAACTTGGATTTCTGTAAATCCATATGCCCAGTACCCGTTAAGCCTGGTACTTTATTCATCACTTCTACTTCCACACCCTCATCAGGCTGCAAACGTATAGTCAATTTATTTGGCGGAAGCTTAGTAAAGCTATCTTTAAACAAGTTGTGAGGCTGACGTTTAAAGAAAATGTTTACTTCACTGGTTTTGTTAGGCAAACGCTTACCTGTTCTTAGGTAAAATGGCACACCAGCCCAGCGCCAGTTATCTAGCTCAACCTTGAGGGCAATAAAGGTTTCTGTCGTGCTTTGTTGATTCGCATCAGGCTCTTCTAAATAACCCGGCACTTCTTGGCCTTTGATAAAGCCGTCTACGTATTGTCCGCGTACCGTGTTTTGATTCACGTTAGTTGAATCGATAGGGCGAAGAGCTTTTAATACTTTTAACTTTTCGTTACGAATACTGTTCGCATCTAAGGTCGCTGGCGGCTCCATCGCGATCAAAGTCAATATTTGCAACAAATGGTTTTGAACCATGTCACGCATTTGACCCGCTTCATCAAAATACCCCCAGCGGCCTTCTATACCGACTGACTCTGCAACACTGATTTGCACATGGTCGATACAGTTATGATCCCAGTTGGTTGCAAAAATAGAGTTAGCAAAGCGTAATGCGATGAGGTTTAAAACCGTCTCTTTACCTAAGTAGTGGTCAATACGATATATTTGACGCTCTTCAAAAAACTCAGCAACTTGATCATTGATAACTTTAGACGACTCTAAGTCGTGGCCAATTGGCTTTTCGAGCACAACACGCATGCTTTTATCGATCATTTTTGCAGCTTTCAAACCGTGGCAAATATCACCAAATAGTGACGGAGGCGTCGCAAAATAGCACACCATAGTGCGCTTAGGATCCACATGTGATTTAAGTGTTTTGTAGCTTTCGATAGTTTTCATATCGACACATGAATAATCTAAACGAGCTTCGAACCTTGCCCACGCATCGGGACAGATCTCTTCTTTTGTGAATTTTTCAACATTCTCTTTAACCAAAGCTAAATAGTCGTCTTGACTAAATGTTTGTCTTGCCACACCAATTATCTTGGTATCAGCATGCAGAAGATCGGCTTTTTCAAGCTGATATAGAGAAGGTAAAAGTTTACGTCTGGCTAGATCGCCTCTAGTCCCAAACAGAACAAAATCACAAGGTTCAAATGAATTTTCTGAAACCATTTTATTCGCCTATTGAATAATTTTTAAATTTGATTAGCTGCTCAAATGAAAACGTTCACAGAGCAGTACCATATAACGTGAAACTAACACAAAATGTAGTAAAATTACAACCAAACCAATTTATGAATACGTAATCAGTGTCAAAACTGCTATATTTTCATATGTAACTAGGTTTTTCGTAAAAAAATTACAAGTAGATATCCAAACGATAACGTTCAATGCTAATGTTACCCCTTAAAGAGGCAAAATATAATGAAGCTTTTAAGTTACGTATGAACATCATAGAAAAAATCGCTCAGCACACAGAAGCATTCAGCAAATCAGAGCGCAAGGTAGCTGAGGTCATTTTAAAAAATCCACAAGCTGCTATACATTGCAGTATCGCTACTTTAGCAAAAATGTCGGACGTGAGCGAACCCACAGTCAATCGTTTTTGCCGTCGCCTCGAAACAAAAGGTTTTCCCGACTTTAAATTACACTTAGCACAAAGTCTCGCCAGTGGTACGCCTTTCTTAAATCGCCACGTTGGCGAAAACGATGGCCCTGAAGAATACACCAACAAAATTTTTGAATCGACTATGGCCTCGCTAGAAGTGGCAAGACAATCTGTTGATCCCAACGCTATAAACCGTGGCGTTGATTTGCTAACCCAAGCTCAAAATATTTACTTTTTTGGTTTAGGTGCCTCAGCATCAGTTGCTCACGACGCCTTAAATAAGTTTATTCGATTTAATGTGCCCGTAGTTTATTTTGAAGACATACTGATGCAGCGCATGAGTTGTATGAATTGCTCCGACAAAGACGTAGTTGTTTTAATATCTAGTACAGGACGCACAAAAAGCCTAGTGGAAATTGCCCAAATCGCCCGAGCCAACGATGCGACAGTGATGGGCCTTACATCTTCTGGCAGTCCACTCGCTAAAGAGTGCAGCTTAGTGCTTTCTCTTGATGTACCTGAAGACACTGATATGTATATGCCAATGGCTTCAAGAATTGCCCAACTAATGGTAATTGATATTTTAGCAACTGGGTTTATTTTACGACGAGGCAACAAATTTCGCGAAAACCTAAAACGAGTAAAAGAGACCCTTAGACGTTCTCGTTACGACAAGCAGTAATTCTACATAAGTCATTTCAGCTATTCGGTTATAGGTTTATTAAAAGTCGTAATAAAATTACATTTTTGTTAATTTACCTCTAACCAGTTGGTTAGTTGAGGTAAAAGGTCTAAACTATACCCACAAAATTTTCGTTATTCGTTCAAGACATAAATAAAACGAATAGATATAAAACTAGATATAACCATAGAGCCATAAAAATCATGCTAAGACGCACAAAAATTCTTGCCACACTCGGTCCATCGACAGATACAGTAGAACAAATAGAAGCCATTATTAAAGCTGGCGCAAATACCGTGAGAATGAATTTTTCTCACGGTACGGCTGAAGATCACATCAACCGAGCTGAAAAAGTGCGAACTGCTGCCAAGAAGTTAGGTAAATACGTGGCAATATTAGGCGATTTACAAGGCCCAAAAATTCGCGTTGCCAAATTCAAAAATGGTTCCATTATTTTAGCTATTGGCGACAAGTTCATTCTTGACGCAGACATGGGTCGCGATGATGGCGACCAAGAAGCCGTTGGAATCGATTACAAAGCCTTACCTCAAGATGTCATCGCTGGCGATATATTACTTTTAGATGATGGTCGTATTCAATTGCGCGTCACCGGTGTTGAAGGCAATAAAGTCCTGACTGAAGTGACAGTTGCAGGCAAATTGTCAAACAACAAAGGAATTAACCGCCAAGGCGGTGGCTTATCAGCCGAAGCACTAACCAAAAAAGATAAGCAAGATATAGTAACGGCAGCAAAAATTGGCGTGGATTACTTAGCTGTGTCTTTCCCTCGCTCTGGTGCCGACTTAGATTATGCTCGCTCACTTGCAGAGAAAGCCGGTTGTACTGCAATGATATGTGCCAAAGTAGAGCGTGCCGAAACCGTCGCTACTGACGAAGCCATTGACGACATAATTCAAGCCTCTGATGCAGTCATGGTTGCCCGTGGTGATTTAGGCGTAGAAATTGGCGATGCTGAATTGGTCGGAGTTCAAAAGAAATTGATCTCTCGTTCAAGACAACTCAATAAAGTCGTCATTACAGCCACCCAAATGATGGAGTCAATGATCACTAGCCCAATGCCAACACGCGCTGAGGTTATGGACGTTGCAAACGCAGTGCTAGATGGTACTGACGCCGTAATGTTATCTGCTGAAACGGCTGCGGGTGACTTTCCTGTTGAAACAGTAGAAGCTATGGCGCGTGTTTGTATCGGTGCAGAAACTCATCCGAGTGTTACCGTATCAAAACACCGTATGGATCAAACCTTTAATACGGCCAGCGAAGCCATCGCATTAAGCGCGGTGTATTCTGCTAACCACTTGAAATCAATAAAAGCGGTAGTTGCATTAACAGAAAGCGGCTCGACGCCACTACTGATGTCACGTATCACTACATCTTTACCGATTTACGCACTGGCTAGACACGAAACCACTTTGAATAAGATGGCTTTGTATCGTGGCGTTAAACCTGTCCAGTTCGACTCTAGAAATAGTAACCCAGGCGAATTGAAAAACGACGTAGTTGCGATTTTGCTTGAAAGAGGCATTCTAGAGAAAGGTGATCAATTCATCATGACTTACGGCGACGCAATGGAAACTATTGGCGGAACCAATGCTTGTAAGATAGTGACTGCTTAAGCTCAGTAGCTATTCGCCCTGTTTTAAATTTAAATAAACAGGCGCAGCAAAATAAAAAACGAGCGTAATGCTTAATGCCGTTCACTTAAGGTGAGCGGCTTCTTTCTTTTTAGCCACAGGGTATCGATTTTTTGATACCTTCAATG
>CANMKA010000028.1 GCA_947498355.1 uncultured Paraglaciecola sp.
ACCAAACACTGTGAATGTTCATTTTATTTTTCAATTATCTAATTGTTTTTTATGTCTATTTTGTGGGGATTCCTCAGTCTCTGACCCTATCGATTCCAAACTTTTCTAAACTCCAATTACGAAAAAACCGACACTAGGTCGGCTTCTTCTTCCTAAAATCAGGGGTCACAATGCCGCGCGTGAAAATAGGATTAGTTGTTATGAGCAATTATGGTACAAATGCCCGCGCTGCACAATCATTTTTTATCTTAAAATAGCTTATACAGGCTTATCGTGGTTTATGAAGGGTTAAAACAGCAAAGTCCTGCTTAAATTAATTTAGTATTTTAATTAAATAAGCCGCTGTTTTCAAAAGAAGAAGGGTGTGATCCATTATAAACATTACTCAGTCTTTCTCGACTAACATGAGTATATATTTGCGTGGTTAAAATATCTGCATGACCTAACATTTCTTGCACATGGCGAATTTCTGCGCCTTTATCCAGCATGATGCTACGCTTTACCATGCCAAAATCTCCTAAGTGTTGAAATCAAGATTCTGACGGTGCTAATTTTGAAAGGCTAGACGGTGATCGCCGGACGGATACTTTCTATCAACTAAATTTTTGCTAAGTAAAAAAATACGACTTTTAAAGCATGCGCTAGGCTTACTGCCATCCATGGCCGTTTTCACACAGAATCCCTTCTGAATGATGTACTTTTTACCTACAGCCGCAAAAAGTAAACAAAAAGGGCCGCTCGAAGGCAATGCTCTTCATCCAACTATTCGACAAATTTAGCAGGTCGTTTGCACTTGCTCCCGGCAATGGCAAACTCATTTAACATCCATGTTAAATACCCTACTAAATTCACCTGATAATTGGCGAGCTTTGAGTCGAGGACAAATCAAAGGCTTTGGCCTTGCCAGTATTTAAGAAGTATGTTCTGATTATTTTCGGCGATTAATATGACCAGACAGTGCTTAGCGGACGAATACACTAAATCAACGTCTACGACCCCTTTGATTTTATTTGAGCTTTCTTAATCTTCAACATCTTTTCTAGTCTTGTCAGCATCTGGATTGAAGTAAAGATACAGAACAAAGACAATATACATTGCTCCAATTACTCCAAAACATGTAACCACGAATCTTGTAAAAGCTTCAAAAGGTGTTCCTACAACGTCTGATGTGAGCATTCGATATAGAACAAGTAAAATAATAATACTTGAAGAAATCAGAGCGAATTTTATCGCTCTGAAAAACACAGATTTTTTGAATGTATCACTCATTGTTCGTCTCTTTTAATAGCCTCATCAACAGTTTTCCCAGCAACATCGGAAGTAGCTTGAACTGCAATATCTGCTGCCTGATTATCTAAGGAGCTGAATGTGTCTTTTGCAAACTCCGCAACGGCTCCAATAGCATTCCCAACTTGCTTACCGGGACCAGCCACTGACATTAAACCATTAACCGCGGTATCTGTACCAGAAGGGGTATTCCCATTTAGGCTTTCATTTACAGCATAACCGCCAGCACCAGCTGTTCCGCTACCTGATACTACGAGAGCACTAGCAGCAATCTTTTCACCCTGTGAAGCTACAATCTTACCACCAACGGAAACAGATGATTTGGCCAACGAACCAAGACCACCAGTTACGGTACCAACAGCCCCACTTATTAATGACTGTTTTACGTCTACGCTTCCTGTTGTAGCGTATTGCACTGCAGCATCCGCCACAAAACCAATGGCAAAGCCAACAATTCCAAACTCTCCGTCTGGGTCTGTATATTTGTAAGGATTGTTATTGGCATAGGCATAGCGGTTGAAACCATGTGCAATGCTGTTGCCGCGTTGCATGTGGCCTAATGCATCCACCGGATCATTCGAATAAAACCGTCCGATAACTGGATCATAGTATCGTGCCTGCATATAGCTTAGGCCTAGGTCGGTGTCGAATTTTTGTCCTGTATAGCCGACATCATCTTTAGGGGTTTCAATGGTTTCACCAAAGGCTTGGTAATGCATGAATGACCCAACTAGATTCCCGCTTGTATTGGTTTCTGCCACTGGGCTGCCTAGCCAATCAGAATGCACATACACAATATTATTAGAGGTTGTTCGGGCACATTGGTTACCATTTAAGGTGTAACCCGCAGCACAACTCAATGCTAGGGCACCATTAAACGTTTGCTGTTGTTGGCATAAACCGCTGCTATTTAGAGAGGATCAGAAAAAAGACAGCCATCATTAAATCATTTTGACCTGAGTACTTATCTACACCACATAAAAATGACCGCCTCACACAGCGTGAAACGCAGTGGTAGTAAGGCGTATCAACAAGGCTAATTTGGCTTTTACGAGATTGAGGCATAAGGGAATACCTTTGATAAACAAACTAACCTAAAGCTTAGTTCCAACCGCCCATTTTACAATTACTAAAATGGGTGTCTATTTAAGCTGTGGCAAAAAAGCGGGCACCGATATCCTCAATTCCCGCTATTCCATCATCAACAAACTGGCTGACATTCCGTTGCCGGTTTTGTCACTGCACCAGATAAGCCAGCAGTGCGCCTGCTGCAATCACTACAAGCGAAATCCCAATCGCTTGCAGCCACTCTCTGAGGTCTTCTCGTTGCATCTCACTCCGGTGGTCTTGCCATGTTTTTGGTGGCATTTTAGATATGTAATACTTAACTTTCATCTTCTATTAGAAAAGGTACACCATCAATTTTAATGTCATGAAATCCATTAATCTTAAAATCTAATACAGACTTACCGCTAAAATCAGCAAGTTCTACGTCTTGAGTTTTAGTATTTAACCTTAGTAACTCTATATTTTGTTTTAAGTTCAAACCAAACACTAGAACAGGTTCTCCAATATCGAGACTTTGAACTGCCAGAATATATTTGGGAGGAGACTCAACTTGGACGAGTTCAGAGTCAATAGAAAATAGTGTGTATGCAATAGAGTTATCGACAACTAACACCGAGATTTTTTTAACTCCCATTAGCGTATTAGCTGTTATGCAGTCGTAAGTCATAACTTCTTTAGTTTGATTTATTCCCAGACAATTATCTGAAGCTTCTACATAACTGCTATATACAAAAAATATTAAAACAACTAAATGTCTCATCACTTTTGTCCTGATGCGTGAATATGATTCTTATGACTGTTGACGACACCTTGATTATAGGCATTGCTACCCCATGGTGTTTTCTTAGTCGAGTTTGGATTTGACCTGTCTACAACAGAAAAAAGACAGCCATTATTAAAGCTTTCGCAACAAAATACGGCAATAGCCTATATAGCGCAATCTTTCGGCCCGTTTGAACTCAACCAACAGTAAACAAATTGTTTAAAACGCGGATCGCACTATTTTTTCAGAGGTTTTCGTTACTTTCGGTGAATGCTAGGCAGCTTGAGTGAGCTCAAAGTATTTGAGGTTTATTGACTAGGTGGTTTATATGGTTATGCTGATTTGAATAAGGTTTTGGCCTTTGCCATGCCTCGTATTCGTCGATGGTCTGTGTGCTGTTTGAATTGCTGTAACATGTGTTCACTGCCTACTGCGGTTGAAAAGTGCTGTTCAAATTCGGTAGTAAGGGTAAACCACTGCTCTGCATCTAGGTTTAGTCGCTCTAGAATAGGGCTGTGCGTATTTTGAATATACCCTGCTTTGTCTGCTCGTATACATCTGCCTGTGCAATCTACTAGCTCGCAGTAGTCTTTTAGGCTGTACGCTATGCCCTTGGATATATCTTGTCTGGGGTTTCCAACAAAAGGCAGTAAACGTTTAGGTTGCTTTTGTTTGTTTTTAACTGCGTTAATGCGCTTTTGAATACTGGTGTGGTTTGAGATTTCTGGGGTATTGGCCATCTTTGCTTTAATGGGGCTCAAGTCAACATAGGCCATACAAGCTAGCACGGCTGCTTCATCTGCTCTTTACCTTAAAGAAATGCTTGAGATTTAAACCTGCCTTACCACTCATTTTTAGGAAAAAATGAGAACAGCTTTAGCTGGCCCGAAGGGTGAGCGCCATGGATGGCAGCGAATATAAGCGCCCTGTACATTGGTCTTCTTTATTGGCTTCTCGGGCAATATATTCATTAAGGTTACGCATGAACCAACTTATGTCGTAAAGACGTTGTCTGTATACCTCGATAGTCTCGTCAAACACAATACGCTCACTTTTCGTGAGTGTTTCTTGTCTAGTATATTTTTGAGTGATTAAGGTGCCCTTGTGTAATTTGTTCCAGCGAACTAGCACTTCATCTTGTGACCATTCATCTGCTTGGGCTTTATCAACATACACTACCACATGACAATACTTCAGGCATCCTGCCTTACGCCCTTTGGGCCAGCTAACGCTGTTGTAAAATGCTCCCGACATTTTGCTGATTACTCATCACCGCATACGCTGCAATATCAATTGAAAATACCGAAGATAGAAATAATAAACGAGCCTCAACCCACCCTCGCCTATGTTCGTAATTTTGACCTGAGTACTTATCTACACCACATAAAAATGACCGCCTCACACAGCGTGAAACGCAGTGACAAAATTTGCCAGGAACAAATTTGAACAGCGTTAGCTAGCTTCGAAGAAGTGAATAACAGGGACGTTATTCATAGAATAAGGCGTATCAACAAGGCTAATTTGGCTTTTACGAGATTGAGGCATAAGGGAATACCTTTGATAAACAAACTAACCTAAAGCTTAGTTCCAACCGCCCATTTTACAAATACTAAAATGGGTGTCTATTTAAGCTTTTTTTAATTAAATAAGCCGCTGTTTTCAAAAGAAGAAGGGTGTGATCCATTATAAACATTACTCAGTCTTTCTCGACTAACATGAGTATATATTTGCGTGGTTAAAATATCTGCATGACCTAACATTTCTTGCACATGGCGAATTTCTGCGCCTTTATCCAGCATGATGCTACGCTTTACCATGCCAAAATCTCCTAAGTGTTGGAATCAAGATTCTGACGGTGCTAATTTTGAATGGCTAGACGGTGATCGCCGGACGGATACTTTCTATCAACTAAATTTTTGCTAAGTAAAAAAATACGACTTTTAAAGCATGCGCTAGGCTTACTGCCATCCATGGCCGTTTTCACACAGAATCCCTTCTGAATGATGTACTTTTTACCTACAGCCGCAAAAAGTAAACAAAAAGGGCCGCTCGAAGGCAATGCTCTTCATCCAACTATCCGACAAATTTAGCAGGTCGTTTGCACTTGCTCCCGGCAATGGCAAACTCATTTAACATCCATGTTAAATACCCTACTAAATTCACCTGATAATTGGCGAGCTTTGAGTCGAGGACAAATCAAAGGCTTCGGCTTTGCCAGTATTTAAGAAGTGTGTCCTGATTATTTTCGGCGATTAATATGGCCAGACAGTGCTTAGCGGACGGATACACTAAATCAACGTCTACGACCCCATTGATTTGCGAGATTGAGGCATAAGGGAATACCTTTGATAAACAAACTAACCTAAAGCTTAGTTCCAACCGCCCATTTTACAAATACTAAAATGGGTGTCTATTTAAGCTTATATTGAAATGTGCAATTTATGCACTTTGCTTTTGTCCGAATTTGGCTCCAAAAAAAGCCTCACGATGGCGACCTGTCGGTCACTCCAAGGGCGAGGCTTTGGATTCAATATCAACATTCTCGTATTGAAACTACCTTTTCGAGATAACTTTCAACTTGTTCTTTTTTATGTTCTAAAACAAGATTTCGAAAAGAGCTTTCACCGCCAAAAATGATTGCACTCTTACCATCAAGTCTGGATAGCAGTATTCCCCCTTCATAAATCAAAGAGGAGTCATCTTCATGAGCTACTGACAACAACTTGGTAGGTGTATATTTACTCATGTTTTCAAAGGAGAAAATAGAAGTATTTGGAGACACTTCAAATGAGTGTCTTTTTGCCGTAATTATCGGGTAGTCCAAACCAGTTTCCTCGCACTCGTGCCAGCAAGAACCTATGCAAATACAATTCTCTTCATCTAGTTTTATAGAAAAATCAGATGCTTCCAATTCGGTTACTCCATATCTGGTTATAACTCTTCCAGAATGAACGAGCTGAGAATTGCTATCAGCCAACATTTTTAGAGATTCGACAGTTGTTGCATTAATCTTATTCATTAAAACCTGCCTATTGTTCTTGTTTATCGTTTACAAAACGTATTTTTACATTTTGCTTTCCATCTGGTCTATTGATATGAAGAGTTTTGGAGCCAGAGTTTTCTCCAGTTTGTCCCCCAGATGAACCGCTAGAAGAATGAACTCCCGCTCGACTACCATCGGGAAGTATCTTACCACCATTCCCATCTGATTCTCCTGTAAGTCCTTCTAATGCCTCCTCAGCACTGCCCTCAGGGTTGATGAACTGACCTTTCCGAGGTCGATCTCTCTTATCTTTTTCAGACTCTAAACCTTCGGTCAAGCCATTAACTTCAGTATCAGTAGGACTTTCAGACGATTCATTCATCATCGGCTCAACTACATTTTCATGGATTGCTACCCCACCGATGATTCCTACCAATGCGGTCGCAGTATATTGTAACGTTGCTATGCCGGGAGGGGTTGCGAAATAAGCTAAGAAAGCAAACTCACCATCTGGATCGGTGTACTTATATGGGTTGTTGTTCACATATAAATATCTATTAAATGACATTACAGGGTTTTTAGCAGAGTATCCAACAGGATCATTCGAATAGAAACGACCTATGACTGGATCATAGTTTCGTGCCTGCATATAGCTTAGGCCTAGATCGGTGTCGAATTTATGTCCTGTATAGCCGACTTCATCTTTAGGGGTTTCAATGGTTTCACCAAAGGCTTGGTAATGCATGAATGACCCAACTAGATTCCCGCTTGTATTGGTTTCTGCAACTGGGCTGCCCAGCCAATCAGAATGTATGTACACTATATTATTAGAGGTTGTTCGGGCACATTGGCTACCATTTAAGGTGTAACCCGCAGCACAACTCAATGCTAGGGCACCATTAAACGTTTGCAGCTGTTGGCATAAACCGCTGCTATTTAGAGAGTAATTTGCTGGACAGCTTTGGCTTGAGCTTACAGCTTGCGTTAGGCTACAACGACAGGCTTCGAAATAGGTATAGTAATATTCGTCTTCATCTTCCTCACCATACCCAACATCGTAATACCCGCCTTCTGTCCAGCCGATTGAACTAAAGCTCCCCATCCAGTATGAATAGCCGTTAACGTTAACTATTCCCGTCTCTGATGTGAGTGGGATATTTATCCCTGCCCACTGGGCTTGGTCTATCCATGAACTTCCATATTCATCTTCGCCTAAGATGACATGTGTATTATCTGTGGCGACACAGGTTTTTGGTGCAGCACTGTTGTCACGACAAGTCCCACTTGATGTACTCGCTACGCACTGCCCATTTACCCTATCTTGACCTACTGGACAAATAGCTTGCCCACCTAACCCTTGGCAGGTTTTAGTGGCGCTATTGTAGGTATAACTGCCGCCACAAAATGCAGTCGCTTGCGTGCCTCCCGTGCCGCTTGTTGACTCGTGTCGTGTGACCAATTTCGCGCCAAGGTAGATGTAATCTATATGTTTATTCCCAGCATAGCGGTACATCAGTTTGCCATTTTGGCCGTACATTGAATAGCTTGTACCTTTAGAGTCAACACTCTTAACCCGTTTCCCATTGCCATCATAGGCGTAGTGGTATCGGGTACTGCCTTGAGTAGCAAGTGTCATGTTGCCTGCTAGGTCATAAATAAAGGTATGTTGCCCATTTGAGCGCACATTGCCTAATTCATCGTAACCAAAGTTTCTGATGTAACCGTTCGTTGTACGCTGCAAACGGTTTTTATCGTCGTAGTGATAATCAATAGTTCGGCCGCCGATACGCTGCTTACGAATATTCCCTAAGGTGTCATAGTTAAAATACCCAGTTCCAGAAAAGCTATCATTGATTGCCTTTAGGCGGTCTAAACCATCATAACTCAACGCTAAATTGTATCGACTGTCTCTACCATCTACCAATTGAGTCAGATTATTCATATCGTCATAGGTTAAGGTTTGATGGTTTAAATAACGCCCTGAACGTTGGTCACTTAAGCGTTCTGGCGTATTGCGGCTTGTTAACGTTTGCCCGTAAACAGCCCCATTACCATATCTGTGACCAGCCAATAGACCGTTTGGATGATAGCTTGCTTGATTAGCATAACTTCCTATTGATAAGGCTTGACCTAACGCGTTATACCGCAAACTTACCGCTCGGCCACTTGGATAAGTCATGTGCTTTGGATGTTTAAGCGCATCGTATTTGTAACTCAGCGATAAAGTTCGGCCATCAATGGATACCTTTTCGACATCGATGAGGTCATCAATATAATTAAGCTCGTGAGTTACCGAGCCATACACTAAACGAGTAGGCTGGCTATTTTTATTGTACGTGAATAGCTTATCTGGTGTCCCACTGGGGTAATCAACGCGGCTAACGTTACCCAAGTTGTCATAATAGGTTTTCACCGTCTTGCTAGTAGAGGGTACACCCGATAAATAGCATGCATTGGCACTCGCGCTATTTGGCGCAACCCCCAATACTGCCCATGTTTGTTCGCCCAGTACATTGTATCCATACCAGCGTTTACCAATATCTGCTCGAGATGTAAAACACATATCGCCTTTGTGATATCGGCGAATTTCGGACTGTCCACCTTGCTGTATACGCTGAGGCTGTAATAAGTGATTGAACTCACTAAAGGTAGTAGTCACCCCTTCAGGAGACTCAATGCGTATGGGTTGCGATTGACTTGGGCCAGTAAACCCAAGGTAAGTCGTTGTCGTGCTGTAACCTCTGGCATTCGTCATACGCACCTGATTTCCGCTTTGGTATGCGTATTCACTGTCAATAGCTGTAGTTTGCGTATCATCAGTTAGCTTGGTACGCCCAATACCGTCATATACAGTTATTGAGCCGTTGTGGGTATTTAACACACTAGCGGGGCGAGCTGTAAATACCGGGCGATTTTGTGTGTCAAATTGGGTGTAACCATATACTGCATTGTTTGCTGCTGACACATCCCAAGTTTTACTGAATATGGGCCGCTGCAATGCATCAAAGTAGGCTTCTTGGCGATAACCACCACGACTCACACTTTGCTTAAGCATGCCGGAGGAGACTACCCCAGATAGCTCTCCACCTAATGACCAACTAAAATCAATATGCGTACTAGCCCATTCGCTATGTTGAGTGGCTGATGCGCCTTGACCTGCTATCGAGCATGGATTTATTAGGCTTAAGCGCATCTCTGCATCATATTCATACGTCACGCAGTTGCCTTCAAAATCTGTTGAACTCACGGTTTGCCCAAAATCATTCACAGAAGTGAAGGCTGAGTCACCCGATGTAATCTTGACCTGCTGGGGTGTTCCCCTGTGGTAATCACTGAACTCTCGCCAACGGCTGGGACTGACATTAAATGTTTTTCGCTTTAATTGACCGTTACTATGATAGGTGTTGGTATCTTGAAGTAGGCCAAAATGATAACTTTGCTGGACTAAAGGGGAATTATTGAAGTAGCGATTTTCTCTTACTAACGTCTGTTGAGAAGGGTTGCCTAGGCTCAATTTTTTGGGCAAACCTAAAATCCACTTATTTTTGATATGCTGGTATTCGATGTTTCTGATTCGTCTGGCCCCATAACTACTTGTCGATATATTCGACCATGCTTCTATTCGAACAGGCTTACCGTAGCTATAACCAGCATGAGCAATGTTATCGTTATAAGAATAGCGAGTTGTATAAACATCGGTTCCATCAGCATTATATATTCTCTGGACCTGCTCAGATATAAGAGCATTTCTGTCAGTCAGGGCCAAATTCGGTTTGTAAGTCGATATAGCAGCAGGGTGATAAAACGCTTCCCATGGTTTTCCGATAGGTTGGCTTTCTGCGTAAGTGACCTGATTAGATTTTTGTAAAACGTATCCGTTAAATTGACCTACTCCAGCTAGCCCTTCAAAAGTTGCTGAGTTGGCACGGTTTGCATCAATATAATAATCCGTTTTCTGGACCTTTCCATAACGTACATCATTCTTTCTAATAACGTCCATCACAGTTAGATTACCATCTGGATCTAAGATGGTACGCTGAGTAGTTAGCGGTAAATCAGGAGAACTCCCTAGCCTTAAGCCATTGACTAAATGCTCCCCTTGCTGGTATCCATAACGCCAAACTAGGGGCTCTAGGCCTGGACCATATAATTTTTTCTCGGCTATTGGGAGCGTATACTCAGCTGTATTATATGAAAAAACACCGTTGTCATATACTGGGAAAAGTACCGATGGAACGGGTGCTACGGTTGCTACACCGGCACAAGGGTAGGGAGCTTGACCATCATCTAGGCTAGGAACTTTATGAGAGACTCCTGATTTAGTTACACGAAGTACTGGATTTTCGATTAAAGAACCATCTAACTCTCTCGTGCTCGGATTACGCAAGATGAACTCGCCTGTTAGCCCGGAAGGGTGGGTAATTTTGGCTAAATACGGTTTATTGATGTCGTAAATGGGATCGGAAGAAAAATACTTTCTAATATCAGTTGACCAATAAGCGTAATCGCATATTTTCCCGATAGTATATTCAAAACCAGATGATGTTTCGGCATCTGGATTATACAAGTAAGGGGGAGCACTGCCAGAAATACCAAGCTCGTATATCCATTTTTTGTTATCTCCAGATTCACTAGGCAATAGTACCTCTAAATTTCCCATACCCGAAAAACTATATGACCATGTTTTACCGTGAGCAGTAACCGTAGCACTTTCTAGTAATTGCGTTCTATAAAGGCCTCCAGTTCCAGGTTTTGGAACGATGCTAATTTCTATCTTTCGCCCATCATTTGCCTCAATTTTTTGAATATAACCGTTTGCATCGTAATCGTATGTGACCCAATTACCATGTACATCCTCTACGCGCGATGCGGCTAACATTGCTCGTGTAACCGTCCCAGCCTCAAACAAATCTTGTTCAGGCGAACCAAGAGAGGGCGTTGTAGCAAGCCTTTCAATAAAAGTATCAAAGTAATATACATCTCCGTTGGGAGCCGTTCCTTTAAAGCCCTGACCTGATCCATTCTTTACAGACGTGAGACATTCAAATTTCCAATTAGACTTAGTGACATATTTGGGAGTACTAACGCCAAAAATATTGGATTTTGTTGATACACTCGTATTTGGATCTAAAGGCATGATTTTTTCGCCCCACGCGCCTGGTGCATTCAATGTCAAACCTTTAAAATATTTACTGCCACGACGTTTAGCGTATGTTTCAAAAACGGCGTTATAACCGTCGAACCTGTTGACATCAAAATTCGGTGCAACCAAACGGTCACAGCGATCATCATGCCAACCAAATTTACTCATGCCTTTCAGTTCCATATAACGTGAGTTAATAACTTGATCGATATGGGTCATTGTTTCTATTGAGGGTAAATTGAGTCGCCAGTGCCCGAATTCACCGACGCTTGCGCTGAAAAAACCAGAAAAACGTCGAGTAAATTCAACAGGCAATTGGCTGTTGCCCGGTAAGGATATATCTGTTTGACTAATCGATAATTGACCATCTAACGGATTGATAGAATCGCCTAAAATGTTCGCGCTAAAAGGGTCTATTTTTGAGGGTTCAACTTCTCTAGAATGTGTATATACACTTTTAATGGAGGGCTCAATATGCGCGTTTTCATCAGGGTCATCGAATGATTGAAAATGCACTCCTTTTTCGAGGGGAGAGGCGTTTTTGACTTCATCTTCGTCTTCAACTATTTCGCCATCTTCGTCACTTTTTTCCTGCTCATCTTCTGGCGCATCAGGCTCAGAAACAGAAAAAAGACAGCCATCATTAAATCTTTCGCAACAAAATACGGCAATAGCCTATCTAGTGCAATCTTTCGGCCCGTTTGAACTCAACCAACAGTAAACAAATTGTTTAAAACGCGGATCGCACTATTTTTTCAGAGGTTTTCGTTACTTTCGGTGAATGCTGGGCAGCTTGAGTGGACTCAAGGTATTTGAGGTGTATTGACTAGGTGGTTTATATGGTTATGCTGATTTGAAAAGTACTTTGGCTTTGGCCATCCCTCGTATTCGTCGATGGTCGGTGTGTTGCTTGAATTGCTGTAGCATGTGGTCACTGCCTACAGCGGTTGAAAAGTGTTGTTCAAATTCGGTAGTGAGGGTAAACCACTGCTCTGCATCTAGGTTTAGTCGCTCTAGAATAGGGCTGTGCGTATTTTGAATATATCCTGCTTTGTCTGCCCGTATACATCTGCCTGTGCAATCTACTAACTCACAGTAGTCTTTTAGGCTATATGCTACGCCCTTGGGCATATCTTGTCTGGGGTTTCCAACAAAAGGCAGTAAACGTTTAGGTTGCTTTTGTTTGTTTTTAACTGCGTTAATGCGCTTTTGAATACTGGTGTGGTTTGAGGTTTCTGGGGTATTAGCCATCTTGGCTCTGATGGGGTTTAAATCCACATAGGCCATACAGGCGAGTACGGCTGCTTCATCTAGAAGGGCTTGAGATTTAAATCTGCCTTCCCAAAATCGACCTGTACACTTGTCTTCTTTATTGGCTTCTCTAGCAATATATTCATTAAGGTTACGCATGAACCAGCTTATGTCGTAAAGGCGTTGGCGGTATACCTCGATAGTCTCGTCAAACACAATACGCTCACTTTTAGTGAGCATTTCTTGTCTGGTATATTTTTGAGTAATTAAGGTGCCTTTGTGTAATTTGTTCCAGCGAACTAGCACTTCATCTTGTGACCATTCATCTGCTTGGGCTTTATCAACATACACTACCACATGACAGTGATTACTCATCACCGCATACGCGGCAATATCAATTGAAAATACCGAAGATAGAAATAATAAACGAGCCTCAACCCACCCTCGCCTATGTTCGTAATTTTGACCTGAATACTTATCTACACCGCACAAAAATGAACGCCTCACACAGCGTGAAACGCAGTGGTAATAAGACGTATCAACAAGGCTGATTTGGCTTTTACGAGATTGAGGCATGAGGGAATACCTTTAATGAACACACTAACCTAAAGCTTAGTTCCAACCGCCCATTTTACAAATACTAAAATGGGTGTCTCTCTAAGCTTTTACTAAAATGGGTGTCTCTCTAAGCTTTCTCTAAGCTTTTAGGGTGAGCTATTTAACGAAGCGGAAGACGTCGCAGTAGACCTTGATAAGTCTGAGCAAGAAGATATTAGTTACACACGTAACAAAGCGAAGCGTAAGCCACTCCCTAAAGACTTACCTCGTGAGCGCGTTGTTCACGATATTCGCGATGAAGACAAAATCTGTGAATGCTGCCAGTCTGAATTGCATTACATCGGCGAGGATATCAGTGAGAAGCTTGAATTTATCCCCGCCAAAGTCAGCGTTGTTGAGCATGTGCGCCCTAAGTATGCGTGCAAGGCCTGTGAAAAAAGCGGCACGTCAAACCAGATTAAGCAAGCACCTGTAGCGCACAGTGTTATTCCTAAAGGTTACGCCACGTCAAGTTTGCTTGCGCAAATTATCACCAGCAAATATCAATATGGTTTACCGCTGTATCGTCAAGAAGCCATGTTCAAGCAGTATGGCATTGAGTTGAGTCGTAAAACCACATCCGATTGGATGATGAAGTGCGCCACGACACTGCAAATACTCTATGACAGGCTTAAAGCCACTCAATTACAGCAAGGCGTTATTCATGCGGATGAAACCACGCTTAAAGTAGCAAAGGAAAATAAACAAAAATGCTATATGTGGCTGTATGCTACAGGCGCTGACTCGCCCGAAGGAAAGGTAAAAGGCTCATCCATACCTAATATTGTATTGTTCGATTATCACAATAATCGAAGCGCAAACTGTGCGACTCATTACCTTGGTAATTATCAAGGCTATCTGCAAGTGGATGGTTATGCGGGTTATCATGCTACCCAAGCGACACTCGTGGGGTGTTGGGCACATGCGAGACGTAAGTTTACCGAGGCGAAAACAGCGCAAGGTAAAAAAACAAACGGCAAGGCGGACTGGGCACTTAACCATATTCAAAAGCTCTATCGCATTGAACAGCAAATCAAAGATAAAATCGTTGATGAGCGTTATCAAATACGACAAGAAAAGAGCGTGCCATTACTCAAACAATTTGAAACGTGGCTCATCAAATCTGAACAACAGGTATTACCCAACACCAAACTGGGAGAGGCTATCACTTACTGCTTAAATCAATGGGAAAAACTTCAGCGATATACCTTAGATGGCAACCTCAGCATAGACAATAATCGCGCAGAAAGAGCGATAAAGCCGGCCGAAAAGCGTGGTTGTTCTCACAAACCACCCATGGCGCGACCGCCAGTGCAGTGCTTTACTCCATCATCGAAACTGCAAAAGCGAATGGCTTAGTGCCGTTTGACTATCTAATGCACTTGCTAACAATGTTGAGCAAGTCGAGCACAGACATCGACCAACTCCTACCATGGAATGTTAATCTAACCTAGACGGTGATCGCCGGACGGATACCTCGTTCTTTACTTGAAGTCAGTTTTATAGTTTCCAGGATGACAGCATAAATTTATCGACTATTTTATCGTTACGAATAGTATACAAAACGTAATAGGATGATGTATCTACAGCAAACATAACAAATGTCTGTGATTTGCCTTCTGCCTCCCAAACCTTTCGAAGTGTAATGTTCTTCATTTTTTGTTCAATGTTTGCGGATTCAATTATCATGGTTACAGGATTTTCTGCATAGTCCTGCCTTATTAATGTCAAAATGCAATCACCAACTACGTTGTTTTTAACGACTGTTAAATTGGAACTATTAAACTCTTTAAAGTCCCAGTTAAACATCTTGGCTTCAATAGGTTTTGCCAAAGATAAAAAGCTAGTACTAGCAAGTAGTAACGCAATCACGAGATTTCTCATGAGCTGTATCCTTATATTCTGTTTCGACACCCAAAGCCCTATTTTCGTGAACGGGTTCACCATTTGGAGCTATTGATTCATCGAATGTTCCACTATCCATATCGACGCCATGCCCAAACACTTCATGTGCCATTATTGCCTCCGGACTGTTTATTACCGTTGAACCATCTTTGTTAGTGGTTGTTAACTCAGCTCCTGGGTTAATTGAGGTAACAGAGCCAGACCCATTACCATTTGATGCATTTGCAGCGTCACCTAATGGATTTATACCCGGATTGTTGTTGCCGGGTGTAGCAACAATCATATGAGTATTTTTTGATGACTCCAATTGAATAGCTCTCTTAGCAAATGCAGGGGAACTGCCTTTTACTTTATTGAAAGCAGCTTTCATCGTCGCCACCTCCGCTTTAGAGCCGAAATATTTCACCTCACGACCATCAGGGTCAATAAACTTAAAAGGATTATTGCTGGCATATGCATATCGATTAAAAGAATGTACGGGATTTCTAGACACATACCCAACCGGATCATTCGAATAAAACCGGCCGATAACTGGATCATAGTATCGTGCCTGCATATAGCTTAGGCCTAGATCGGTGTCGAATTTGTGTCCTGTATAGCCGACTTCATCTTTAGGGGCTTCAATGGTTTCACCAAAGGCTTGGTAATGCATGAATGACCCAACTAGATTCCCGCTTGTATTGGTTTCTGCCACTGGGCTGCCCAGCCAATCAGAATGTATGTACACTATATTATTAGAGGTTGTTCGGGCACATTGGCTACCATTTAAGGTGTAACCCGCAGCACAACTCAATGCTAGGGCACCATTAAACGTTTGCTGCTCTTGACATAAACCGCTGCTATTTAGAGAGTAATTTGCTGGACAGCTTTGGCTCGAGCTTACAGCTTGCGTTAGGCTACAACGACAGGCTTCGTAATAATCATAGTAATATTCATTTCCTAATTGCTCTCTTACGTGTTGCTAAGTGAACACTTATTTATGCCAATTGGTAAAACCTACCTATTGGGGCGAGTTAGGCCTCATGTTTTAGGCAGTTTGAGTCGACTCAAGGTTGCGAGCAGCTTTTCTTGCGTAAAGGGTTTGGTGATGACATGTTTGATTTGGCTATCTGAGAACTGCATTTTTGCATAGTCTGTTGCATCAGCTGTTTGGCCAATTATGATGGGAGGGCGAGGTAAGCCTAGTTGGTTGATTTTTTCTGCTGTTTCGACCCCATTCATGCCTGGCATGTTAAAATCCATGAAGACTACGTCGTAGTGAGAAGACCTCACTTTTTCGATGGCTTCGTTGCCACTGTATGCAATACAAACGTCGGAAAAATGCTCTGCTAACAATGTTTTTGCGACGATAAGATTAATTTCATTATCATCAACAACCAATGCTTTTTTGGTCGATAAGTCTACCTTTGCTGAGTGGCTTATCTGTTGGTTTTCAGGTTTTGGGCTTTCAAATTCATGGATTTTCCCCATGTTTAGGGTGAATCTCGTTCCTGCATTGACCGAAGATGTAAGGGTGAGCCCAATGTTTAGTTTTTTACACAAGGTTTCGACGATAGACAAACCCAATCCAGTACCTTGGCTTTTGGATTCTAGCCCTCCTTCTTGATTATAGGCTGCAAATATTGCGCGAGTGTCTTCTATGCCAACCCCGGAATCGGCGACGGATACTAATAACTCGTTATTGACTATTTTAACGGTCAATTTCACAAATCCAGAGTCAGTGAATTTTATCGAATTAGACAGCAGGTTTGATATGACTTGGTTAACTCGCGTTGGATCGGTATGAATGCCAATTGCTTGTTTTTGAGTGTCATTTTTAAATTCGTAAATCAGATTTTTGGTACGTGCTTTTTCTTCAAATAATGCGAAGGCAGAGGTGAGTGTGACAAGAATATCGACATGTCGTGTTGCCAACACAAGCGCACCTTCTTCTAGTTTTGATATATCTAAGATGTCGTTCAGAAGTGACTCAAGTAAGCTTCCGCTTTGATTAATGACTCCCACTAACTGCTGGGCATCGGGTGTCAAAGCTTTCCGTGAAAGGATATCTGCTGTACCTAAAATGCCATGCAGGGGCGTTCTGATCTCGTGTGACATGCGTGCAAAAAACTGATTTCTGCCTGATAGTGCGTTTATTGCCCGCTGTTCTGCGAGTTTGAGTGCCGTTACGTCTGTATGTGTGCCTGTAAACCTAATGGGATTGCCGTCTTTGTCCCTTTTTACAATTCTGCCTCTGTCTAAAATATAGCGCCAACTACCGTCGGCATGCTTCATCCTGTGGGTGTTCTCATAGAAATCAATTTTGCCGTCAATATGTAGCATTATGTCTTTGAAGCAACCTTCGATGTCGTCTGGGTGAACGCGGTCTTGCCAATCAGCCAAGGTTTGGGTTAAGTCTGCCATAGATAATCCCAGCATTTCGGCCCAGCGCTGGTCGAAAAATACATCGTTTGTTTGGGGATCCCAATCCCATAAACCTAAGCGTGTCCCCTCTAACACAAGCTCAAGCCTTTCACTGGTTTCGGCGAGTTCGTTTTTTTGCTTATGCAGTGTTGTTATTTCGGTAAATATGGATATCAAGCCCCCTTTTGGGTCTTGCACTATTTCTTCAGAAACTTGCAGTACTTTGCCGTTTACCCCTTTGATTGAGTACGAAAGCTGCGCAGACGGTAAATTCGATAATTGTGAAACTGCTAGTTTTCTTGCTTCTATATCTGATGACGCACTAAGCAGTTGAGTAAAGTTTGAACTGAAAGTATTTCTGAGAGTAATAAATTGGCTGATGTTTGCAGATGCTACATCTGCTATTTCGCACGTTTTGTCTTGCCATTTGATGGCGAAAATGCGAGATGATTTTCCTAGTATTTCAAAGTCGTACATAGTGCGCTTAGTGTGGACGTTTTTGGATACTATAGCCTAAAACAACTATTTCTGGGAAAGGACTTAATAAAGTTCTAATGGTTCGCCTTAGTGCAAGCCTTAGCCGTATTTGCTGTTAATAAAAATCGATTTTAGAGAGAGCCTTGGGTACGTATTTTTCACGCTAAACGGTATAACTGTGTTTAGATAAGCGTGCTTAGTAAAAAGCCAAGCATAGACTTGGCTGCTTGGCGTTGGGCACGAGTTTAACGCGCTTTAGGCTAGGCCGTTAAAATACAAATTGTTGTTTAGGCAACTGCAATTGAGCTTAGTTAGGGTTGACCACAAAGTCGATAAGGGTGCGTTGCCCTGACGGCGCTTGGATAACAAAAGAAAAGCCCAAGTTTGTGACAGTTGTCACTGATGTGTCGAGAATAGCCGCTCTTACTGTGTGCCCAGCACCATTCTCAAATCTGCGGTTAGTGTTAGGGACAGTAAATAAAATATTATCGATTAGGTTATCTGGATCTAGGCTGCCGAGCTGCGTACCGCTTGGCATTACTTGTCCAGCTAAATCCGTAAAGACTAAGATAAGCTCTGTGCTTTCGTTGTCTGGGATCTGGAAGGAACGCTGTGAATCGGTACTTGAGAGCAACAAATTGTCTGGGTCAGTCACGTCATCTTTGTAAACACTCCATAAGGCATCTGAACTAGACATGACCAAGAAAAGGCTTTTTCTCACATGTACTGTTTTGTCAGCTTGTTGGCTACCGCAAAAGGTGGCTGACTGGCAATGAGGACCGTTAAATTGCCTGTCTGGGGGACTAAAACTTCCGTCGTTGTTGTAGTCCAAGAAAATTTCTGTCGGGTTTCTCATGTTGTCTTCGTTGTCATCACGCCAAGCTTCGGGCAAATCTTCGAAACCCGTTGTCATAGAGTTTTGTGCACGCTCTATGGGGCCCCCATCGGCATCGTCAAACACATTGTTGCCATTGCTATCGAGTAACGTCTCGTGGCCTATGGCAGTGGCGAGTATGGTGATTCTGTTGTCTTCGGCTCTGGGGTTTGCGCCTTCCCAGGTAACGCTGCATGTGCCGCCAACTGTGGTGCAACTGGGTTGTATGATTCCGCCTTCGGTTGTAAAGCTGACGCTTGTTCCATCAGGAACAGGGTTATTAAAGCTGTCTCCCAAGCGTGCGACTATAGTTACTTGTTCACCGCTTCTCTGGTCTGCCTCTGGATTTAAGTTGGTGGCCGACAGGGTCATACTATTTTGATCGGGTAGCCCAGTATTCACCGCTAATAAGTCTGATTGAGTTTGAATTTGACTGCCGTTATTGGTAGTAATTGCTGCTGTGACGCGGATCGCTGTCGGGACGTTGCCGGATGTGACGCGAGTGCTAACTTCGCCTTGGGAATTGGTAATGCCCGTTAATGGCGCAAGGGTCAGTCCGCCTGTATCTGTATTAAGAGAAAAACTCACTTCTTTTTGCGGTAAAGGGTTACCAAGCGCCCCCGTCACTTTAAACACTAAAGTCGATAAGGTTTGATTATTTTGACCGCCTGTTCCTTGCAAAGCTATTTGCGTTGGTGTCGCGCTAACAAAGCTGATTGAGCCGACAGATTCGGCTTGAATATCTATGCTTTTGCTCAGGGCAATCGGGGTATTATTGATGTTTACCGAGGCGACTATTGTGTCTGAGTTACCGTTTCCGCCAGCACAAGAGATATCTTCATAAGTTGATTCTGCGACGCCGTTAATGGTATTTACTGTTTGGTCAATTTGCGCTTGACCCGATTGCACGCAGTTAGATGTGAAACTGACTGGAACTGGTGTAATAATCCGGTTGTCATTTTCATCAACTAAAGCGATAGAAAAGCCTAAGGTCCCCCCAGCGCTGATTTCTAGATCAGCACCATTACTGTTGATACTTACCCCAAGCTCATTTTCGATAAAAACGCCGTCTTGATTGAAATGACCTACTCGGGTCATGGGCTCTTCTATTATGTCAGCAGCTTGTATTTCAAAGTTGAATTGACTAAATAAAGGTTGGCCATTGATTGAGGCATTAATTGTGATAACTGACGCACCAAGGTCACCATTAGCAGAGAGCAAAACTTGAGCAACACCCATATTATTGGTGAGGGCCTCACCTGTATTGAGTAAGCCTTTGCCTACGCTAAAGTTGACGATTTCACCTGCAATCGGATTACCGGTATTGTCATTTAATTGAGCTTGTAAGGTAACTTGCTCATCTGCTGTAAAGCGATTACTTGGTATACCATTTTTTAATACCGATAAAGCCAGTGAAGGCAAAGATATAGGTGTGGATACAGGCGCTAAAAACTCATAGTTGGCTTGACTGCTAACGTTATTAAACCTTGCGGTGACACTGGCCGCACCAATATCGCCAGTGGTACTTGATATTAAAACGTCGGCAATACCATTACTGTCGGTTACGCGGCTGCTGGTAGCTAGGGTGCCCAAAGGGGTCGAAAACTCGATAATTTGACCACTTCGGTTGCTCACGCTTTGAGGAAAACTAGCCCTTACGCACAAGGATTGTCCTGCTTGAAAACTGATACTGGCAGTGCTTTCACATTGGGCGTCTAAGATAGTTGTGACAAGGGTGATGGGCGCAGGAGTTTGACCGCCCGAACCAAACGGGTCATTACCGTTTTCTCCTGATACGCCGCCTGAACATCCGGACAAGACAAAACCCAACAAGAACGTCCATAGAACAACAAGCGTATTTTTTTGCATAGTACTTATCCGTTAATAACTTGATTTAAATATTTAAACAGGTCTCGAGATGCTTTGGGAGGTTTATTTTCCGATTTTTGCTTGTTTGCTTGACGGACTAGCTGCCTTAGCTTTTGCCTATCTAGGCTTGGGTGTTGTGCGAGTACCGCTTCTATTTTTTCATTCCCTTGAGTAATCATTTCGTCTCTGAGTAATTCAACTTTATGGAATTCGCTATTTTTTTTCTTATGGGTCGATTTGATATTCAGTAACGCTTGTTCGATGGGGGCTAAGTCTCTCGTGCGCATCAGCTTGCCGATAAATTGTAGGTGTCGTCGGTAACCTTCTTTTTTCTGGCGGATCCGTCTTGCTAGCATGATGGCATCCAATAGCTCACTGTCCATCGGGACTTTAGCGAGTTCGGCTTGGCCTAAATCAATTAATGACACTCCTAGCTTTTGCGCTTCGAGGGCTTGAGCTTTGATTTCGGTTTTACTTAAATATTCTACTTCTTCGTCGGTCGTGAAGTCAGGTTCAAGCTCTTTGTTTTTTCTAGTTACAGCCATGTGATTATCTTTAGTGATACACTATGCCAAGATTGTAACCCTGAAATCATCATTAATAAACCACATGCCATCTAGCTAACGTGAGTTAACTAAGAGTCAGGCAAGATTTTGAAGGCCATATGCAACAACAATTATCTGATTTACAAAATATCGTTCAAGATGCCCTTGATTTAGCCACAGAAAAAGGCGCTACCCAAGCCGAAGCCAGTATGTCAAAGGTGCAAGGTATTGCAGTTTCTTCCCGTTTAAAAGAAGTTGAAACCGTTGAGTTCACGAACGATGGTGGATTAGGGATAACGGTTTATAAAGGTGCCAAAAAAGGCAGTGCCTCAACAGCCGATTTGTCGCCGAGCGCTCTGCGACTAACAGTCGAGAAAGCCCTTGAGATCGCTAAACATACCAGTGATGATGAGTGTTCTGGGTTAGCGGATGAAGCCTTGATGGCGTACGACTTTCCTGACCTAGATTTGTTTCATCCTATCGAGTTGGACACAGACCAAGGTATCCAAGATGCGATAGCGGCTGAGGCCGCAGCTTTAGAGGCTGATCCCAGAATTACTAATTCTGATGGTGCATCATACAATGCTAATTTGGGGACTAAGGTTTACGCTAATACCCATGGTTTTAATGGCGGGTATAACAGTAGTCGTTATAGTTTGAGTTGCGTGATGATAGCTGAGCACAGCGGTGACATGCAGCGCGATTATGCTTACTCTGTGAGTCGAGAAGCTAATTTACTTGCCACTCCTCAGCAGATAGGGCAAGACGCGGCCAAGGCCACATTAGCGCGATTAGGTGCGAAAAAAGTTAAAACGTGCAAAGTACCTGTTCTATTCGACCGTGAAATTGCTTCGGGTTTGTTTGGGCACCTTATCAATGCCATTAGCGGTGGCAGTTTATATCGCCAGTCTTCTTTTTTACTCGACCAGTTAGGTAACCAAATTTTACCTGATTGGCTAAATGTTAGTGAGCGCCCACACCTTAAGCGAGGGCTGGCTAGTTCTCCTTTTGATCATGAAGGTGTAAAAACCTTGGATGCAGAAATCATTACTAATGGGGTACTGAATCAGTATTTACTGACCAGCTACTCTGCCCGCAAGTTAGGCATGCAAACAACTGGGCATGCTGGTGGTATTCATAATTGGTTTATTAAGCACACAGGACACTCTGATCAGGCCATGCTTAAAGCGTTAGGTACAGGATTGCTAGTGACTGAACTTATGGGGCAAGGTGTCAATATAGTCACGGGAGATTACTCTCGGGGTGCAGCGGGTTTTTGGGTTGAAAATGGCGTGATCCAATACCCAGTGCACGAAGTGACCATTGCCGGAAATCTGGCTGATATGCTAAAGAATATTGTCGCTATCGGCGAAGTAGCAGAAACCCGAGGCAGTGTGCAAACGGGCTCTGTGCTGATTGAGAGTATGCAAGTTGCAGGGGATTAGCCCTAGGACGATACAAAGCTTTGCTAGTTATTACCAATCAACTCATGGATGTAACTCAAAGACGGCAGTTTATAGTGCTCTTGGTAAAATAAGCGATTTAAGCGGCCTAGCAAGTTAATTTGTCGGGTAGGATCATGAGCCTTGGCTCTTGTGCTGCTGGTGGTTTGTAAAAACTCGGCTGGTTTTAAATTCCAGTCGAGGATCTGCTGCTCTGTGATCCCTAAGCCATGAATAGTGGATAAAATACGCTCGGTTTTACTCTCTGTGCAAGTCAATATTTTAGTTTGGTAGTGCTGGTTTACCGCATCACCTATTTTGTCTAAGGTGAGGTCGATGGCATGCCATATTTGCTGATGGTCATGTTGCGAGCCAAGGGGCGCGTAGTAGCCCATAATTTCCCATTCTAGCTCGGCATTGTGTACGGCAATTGAACTGCCAATTTGCTCAGAATAGGATAAGTCTGGATTAGCTCCGATATTATAAGCATCAACCGACAAGCCTATAATAATCGCAATATCGCCTAGTTCCTTTTTGTTAACGTATACCGCCTCAAATGCTGCGCGTTTCACTCCCATCCAACCGTGTACTATAGGCGTAGAGCTAGCGAATTGACGGACATCGTCTGGCAAGTCTTCACCATATTTATCAATGAAAAGCGGCGCTGCATCTTGCTCTAGGGCTTCTTCTGCTACCCAAATTTCGTACTCTTGACGGTTGTCGGCTTTACCTCGACTTTTTATACCATAAGACAAGTTAAGAGGGCGACATATGCTGCGATCTTCGTCGGCCTGATGGAAATACTCAGACCGAAAGCGTTTGATAAAAGGCGCATTTAAACCGGCAATAGCCGCGGTTGGATAGCGAAACCCGATGTCACTCTTGTTCACTAGGTATAAGCCCTTGATAGACTTTTCTAGTAAAGGTTTAAGGCCCTTAAAGCTTTGGTACTGTTCAACGACTATGCTGCGTTCGGGTTCAATTGTCAGTCGGCTGCCGTCTTCAGCAATAAATTTTGGGGTTTTGTGATATTGATAACCACTTAAACCTAGATGGTCGACAAACTCGTTTCTGAGAACCGCTAGCTCGGTAAACAGGGCATCGTGATCTTTTATATGTTTAAACAAAGGTCTAGTGTGGTTCATGGGTTATCGCACCTACTTCTAATGGGGTGATGGAGCGTGTTTGCGCAGGCTATGGCTTCTTTATATGAGGAAGCGCGATATTTTACAAGTAATATCAATATTTCGACTGAGTATTTGCCTTAATGTATGTTGAGCGGGCGGCAGCACACCGCCCAATATTCGCACTTACTAGGCTGCCTATGTCTTAAACTTTGCCTTATACAGATTGGCCTTACGGGTTAGTTTTGGCTGCTATGGTAAATACGCCTACATCTGCTGCAACCACTTCTACATTGGTGCCTGCGGCTAATGGCTGTTGGCTAACCAATTTCCAGTCTATTCCAGAGTATCTATACAAGGGGTTTTGAGAAGGAGAAACGGCAGCGGTTAGGATGAAACTATGCCCCACCAAATCACTTTTGACTTTGCTGGTATCGACTTTATTTTGTGACTTTCGCAGAGGTTTCCATAATAGGGCAGCTGATAGGGCGGTTAATAAACCTACGCTAAAGGCTGCGCCAACTAAGGTTTCGGGTATCAGCCCAAAGGCAATTAATAGTGAGGTTATTAATGCGGCAATCCCTACGAAAAACAGTACAAAGGTAGAAAAACCTAATACCAAAATTTCGATGACTAACAGCACAATGCCTATGATCAAAAGGGTTTCTGTAAGATTTGCTAATACCCAGTCCATTTTTATGTCCTAGTGTTAAGCTGATTGATAATAGTTGTTGCTTGGGCGACTATGTTTGCCGCGTCTGTGCCACCGTCTGGTAATAGGACTACAGACGATTCTTTAGCGATGGCATGTTTGGCCTCGATCGCTTTTGTAGCGAGGTCGAGTTGAATCGCTTTTTGCCCTTGTTCGGTAGCCGCAGCTTCACCCACTTGACGCAGGGCTTCGGCTTGGGCCGTGGCAACGGCAACAATAGCTTTAGCTTCACCCTCAGCGCGCAATACTTGTTCTGATCTCTCAGCTTCGGCAGCTAACACAACTGAGGCTTTTTCACCTTCAGCTCGGTTAATTGCAGCCTGTCGGTCACCCTCTGATTCTAAAATTTGTGCCCGTTTTACCCGTTCAGCTTTCATTTGTGCTTCCATCGCTTCCATTACCGAGTTAGGCGGCACTATATCTTTAATTTCATATCTGAGAACTTGAATCCCCCATGGGCTAGCGGCTTCGTTGATGGCAGCCACGATATTGGTATTGAGCTGGTCTCGTTCTTCGAAGGTTTTGTCGAGTTCCATTTTACCTAATTCAGAGCGCATAGTGGTTTGGGCCAGTTGAGTAACGGCAAATACATAGTCGTCTACACCGTAGGTAGCTTTTACTGGATCTAACACGCGAAAATAGAGCACACCATCTACGTGTAGGGAGATATTGTCTTTGGTGATAGCGCTTTGTTCTGGTACGTCTACAGCTTGTTCTTTTAGAGAACGATCGGCAGATACGCGATGCATTATAGGGACAATAAAATTGAGCCCAGCTTCTTTGGTTGAATGATATTTGCCAAACTGTTCGATTATGTAGGCACGGTTTTGTGGAACAAATTTAATTGCAGTTTTGAGGGTAACTATAACGAGCAGTAATACGAATATTTCTACTGCAAATAGGTTCTCTAAGATTGTGTCCATTACGTATTTCCTTTAAATATTTGTTTGGTTCTGAATTCAAGTAAAGTAAAACACTGCATCCTTCGCAGTGAGGGCAATAATATAGTCAATTGCAAGCAAACTCTACGAGTAAGTTAGGCCTTGTTCTGTTGTGATGTTTTCGTTTCTGTCTCTGTGAACAATTATATTGTCTTCGATACGTATTCCACCAAATTGTCGGAAGTGGTCTACCCTGTTCCAGTTAATGTATTTTGAGTGTTCGCTGGCTTTTAAGTCTTTTAGTAGTGAGTCAATGAAGTAAAGCCCAGGCTCGATAGTAAAGACTTGCTTGGGCTCTATAATTCTGCTCGAACGTAAAAATGGGTGTTGCTTGGAAGGTGTATTGAGTGTGCCTCTATCATCGCGCATATGGCCCGCCACATCATGTACTTGTAACCCTAACAAATGGCCTATGCCATGAGGGAAAAAGTGACTTACTATCTGTTTTTCGCACGCCTGTTTGGCCTCTAGGTTAACAAGGCCATGGTCTGCGAGTAGCTGACCAATTTGTAAATAAGCGTAATTATGAATATCGACAAAACTTACGCCGGGTTTGACTTGCTCAATGGTATTCTGGGTGACTTGTGAGACCCCTTGTATTAGCTGTGCAAAATCTTCAGAACTATGGCTATAGGTGCGCGTAATATCAGCAGCATATCCTTGAAAACTTGCCCCTGCGTCTATGAGCAGTGAATGCTGTTTTGGCGGCGGGTCTATCTGTAAATCGGTATAGTGCAATATCGCGGCGTTGTGGTTTAACCCCACTATGTTGTTATAAGGCAATTGATGAGCTTGATGTTGAGTGACTTTGAGATAGGCGATATTAATGGTTAATTCGCTCGCCTTTTCGCTAAAAGCTTGCTGAGCAGCCTTGTGACCACGGATAGCGATTCGATTCGCTTCGCGCATACACACTAGCTCATAATCTGTTTTGTAAGCGCGGTGATAATGCAGGTAGTGCATAACTCGGTCTGGATTAACCAGCTCGAATCCTAGGGCTTTGGCTACTTCTATGTACTCGCCTATGTATGCGTATTTGCGCTTATCGAAAGGTAAGTGTTTTTCGACTGCATTGGCATGGGTTAAAAACTCGATGTCGAAGTATTCAGTCCAATATGCGTTAGGTAAATCATGGACTTTATGCCAGAAATCTCTTGGCCGATAAAAAATCAATTTGGGCTTGCTTTCGCCGTCAATAATCAGCCAGCAATTGGGGTGTTCAATCAGGGGTAACCAAGCTTTAAAATGAGGATTGACCACAAATGGGTAGTGGTTGTCATCAAGAAACATGCGTTTGGTTTGGCCCGAGTGAATAATCAGCCCATCTATCCCTTCTCTTTTAAGGGCATGTTGGGTTCTCTCTTGTAGGGTTTTGATATGTTCAGGATAGGTTTTCGCAAGTTCGGTGATGATAGACATAAGCGCTTACCTCTTTGTTGCAAAGGGGAAAATAAAGACAAATCGTGGGAATACAGTCGGCATTATCAGGGGCGTTTTAGTGTTGTTTGAGTCAATTCGGTAAAGTCGTTGTTTGGTTTACCCAACTGATAATTGTATATGTATTTGTACGCTAATATTGCTTGCACATAATTACGGGTTTCTTTGAAAGGTATGGTTTCGATCCACAGATCGGCGGGCAAGGCTTGGTCTTTGGGTAGCCAGTTTTTTACATTCCGCCATCCAGCATTATAAGAAGCCGTTGCGAGGATTTGATTGTTGTCCATTTTATCCATTAAGTAGCGTAAATATTGCGTGCCAAATTTTAGATTCTGTTCTGGGTTGAATAGTGTCTTTCGGGACACGGGCTTTTTCGCTAAATACTTCGCTGTACTGGGTAGCACTTGCATTAGGCCCAGCGCTCCGGCCCCAGAGGCCGCATCTGGCATAAAGGAGCTTTCGCGACGGGCAATGGAAAATGCCCATGCCGGATCAATTTGATAGTGTTTAGCGTACCGAATGATTTCTGCCTTAAAAGGCATGGGAAAACGTTTCTGTATATCATTTAGATAGCCAGCCTTAGAGAAGCCAAAGATAGCCTGCTCATGCCAACCTTGTTGATCGGCGAATACGGCAGCGGTGGCTTTGTCTACTGAGTTAAGTTGGCTCTGCAAAAAATTCCACTCGCGTCTGGCACTGACTGGACGGTTCAGTTGCCTAAACTCCATAGCGCGTTGGGTGGCGGGATTTTGTGCGATTTTTGTTAGCTCTTCTGGAGTAACCTGAATAGGTGCATTGTTTAATTTGGGAGCTTGCTGTAACTTGCCGCTGGCTAAAAACCCATAATAATGGCGATTTTTAGCCAGATTTTCATACCCTTCTTGGGCTAGTGTCGAGGCGCTGAGTTGCTCAAATGCTCTAGCTCGCCAATATTGAAATACATTGTCTTGCGTTACGCTTCTAGGAACTGAGTCGAGAACATCGATAGCACCTTGCCAGTTAAACTCTCGTAACGTGTGGGCTAAATGCCAACGAATAAGTTCACTGTCAGGATTTAATTGATTGGCTTTTTGTAGCCAGTATGTCGCTTTTGGATGGTTTTTTAACGCTAGAGATATTGCGAAGCGATGGGCAATTTGTTCAAGCTGTGCGGGACTAAATTGGAATCTGGCAGATTGTCTTTCCCAGCTGCGCAGAGCCAAGTCTCTATCTCGCCATGCTAAACGTTTTAATCCATAGGTCAAAATTTGTGTTTCCAATTCAGGAAATTTACCCGGAAAGTGAGAGATGCGACTTACCTGACTAGGCGAGCGGCGAATACGTAACCACAGATCGGCTAAATATTTCTTTTCATCACTGAGCAAGGTTTTCAAATAAGGGATAAGTGTATGATTGCCACCATTTGCGGCTAACGACAATCTATCCCATACGTGTTGAGGGGTTCTTAAACCTGCTTGTTGCCATACTTTGAATACTGGGTCGCAGGCCTTTGGTTGTGAACGCCCCACTACCCACAATCGCTCGGCTATGGCTAAACCTTGGGCCTTGGTTTTAGGATCTTTTAGCAAATTATTGGCATGAATGCAGGTAAGCGCAGTATCACCAATATCTCGATAAGATTGTTCAAATAAGCGGTTTTCTCCTTTTTTAGCTAAATAGTTGAGCCATTTTTTCCGTAAAGGGCGGTCCATAGGAGAGTAACGATAATCTTCTAAAAAGGTTTGAATGGCCTTTTTGTTAGATAGGTACGCAAAATTGCTTAACGTTTTGTATTCGATATAGGGCTTGAGTGGGTAGCCATCGAGCTTATCCATGAGTCGTTTGTAGGTTCTACTTTTGGGGCTGTTGGCGACACTTTCGGCTTGTACAAATAGTTTGCGCTGTTCTTCAAGTGTGACGTTTGCTGATGCGTTCCATTGAATGAGCATCAAGCCAACTAATAGTCCTATCTGATATTTAAAAATAGTCATTGTGTCCGAAGTAGAGGTTAATTCGCAATGTGGATAATACGAAACATTACTGCAATTGAATCTACCATGATCGACTTCATATTAAATTCACCTGCCAACTGGAATGACCAGTTGCAAAAAGTATACGAGGCGACATAATGGTTACTCTTAACAATTTATTAATATTTAATCTATCAAGATGACATACGCGCCTTGAATAGGCTACAACAACTGCTAGGTTTTGATGAAGCGCTAACTGGTTCTGGAGATAACGATGATCTATGAAGGTAAAAATCTTAGGGCAAATTTTTTAGAAGAGGGGATCGCTGAACTTGTTTTCTCAGGTATTGGCTCGGTCAATAAATTTGATAGCCAAACATTACAAGAGTTAGACCAAGCTATCCGTATGCTGGAGGCTGAAGCTAATTTAAAAGGCGTGCTCGTTCGCTCAGAAAAGTCTGCTTTTATTGTGGGAGCAGACATAACAGAATTTACGGCATTATTTGATGAGCCTTTGGGTGATGTCACTCAATGGGTTGCTAAGACGTCGCAAATTTTCAACCGATTTGAAGATTTACCTGTACCTACTGTGGCCGCAGTGAATGGTTTTTGCTTAGGTGGCGGCCTTGAAATGGCCTTAAGTTGCGACTTTAGAGTGGCTGACGTGACAGCAAAATTGGGCTTGCCCGAAGTGAAGCTGGGCATTATGCCTGGGTTTGGTGGAACCGTTAGGCTGCCACGTCTAATTGGGGCGGATAATGCCCTAGAGTGGATGACTACTGGCAAAGAGTTTAGCCCAGAACAAGGGTTGGCATTTGGTGTACTTGATGCGGTAGTAGACCCAACTAGGTTGGTGGATGCGGGCTTGAGCATATTAAAGGATGCAATAGCAGGTGAGTTTGATTGGCAGCAGATTAGAGGCACTAAAAAAGGACCTTTAATGTTAAATCAGAATGAGGCCATGATGAGTTTTTCTACTGCCAAGGCTATGGTCGCGGCCAAAGCGGGCAAACATTACCCTGCACCTCACGCCATAGTTGACCTTGTTGCTAAAAGCGCAAGTTTGCCCCGTGATGAAGCCTTAATTAAAGAGAATCAGCAGTTTGCAATATTGGCTAAGTCTACTGAAGCGAATGCCCAAATCGGTATTTTCTTATCTGATCAGGTGGTAAAAGGTAAAGGTAAAAAGTTAGCTAAGGCGTCGAGTCAATCGATTGAGCAAGTGGCTGTGCTCGGCGCGGGTATCATGGGCGGTGGTATTGCTTATCAAACTGCGGTGAAAGGCACTGCTGTGATAATGAAAGACATTGCCCAGTCTTCTTTGGATTTAGGATTAAACGAAGCAGCTAAAATATTAACTAAAGGTATGCAGAGGGGCAAAGTTAGCCCAGAAAAGATGGCATCCACTCTTAATGCTATCACCCCGACTCTGGAGTATTCGGCGATCAAAAATGCGGATTTAGTAATAGAAGCCGTAGTCGAAAACCCTAAAATTAAAGGCCAAGTTTTGGCGGAGACTGAGAAGTCTGTGTCTGAACATGCAGTGATATGTTCGAATACGTCGACTATATCTATCCAATTACTCGCCAAAAGTTTAGACAAACCTGAACGTTTCTGTGGAATGCACTTTTTCAACCCAGTACATAAAATGCCTTTAGTAGAAATTATCAGGGGGCCTCACACGTCCGATTCGACCATTTCAACTGTGGTGGCGGCGACCTTAAAAATGGGGAAAACCCCAATTGTCGTTAATGACTGCCCCGGCTTTTTAGTCAATAGAGTCTTGTTCCCTTATTTTAATGGGTTTGGTTTGCTTATTGCCGATGGAGCGGATTTTGCTCAGGTTGATAAAGTGATGGAGAAAGGCTTTGGTTGGCCCATGGGCCCAGCTTATTTACTGGACGTGGTGGGCATGGATACAGCCGAACATGCATCGGGCGTAATGGCCGTTGGTATACCAGAGCGGTTTTCAAAGTCAGAATATGATGTCGTTACGACACTTTATAAGGCTGATCGGTACGGTCAGAAAAATTCTAAAGGGTTTTATGATTACAGTTCTGATAAGCGAGGTCGTCCGGTTAAAACACCTAGTCAAGAAGCCTATCAATTGATTAGTGAGGTGGCCAAGAACGCGTCAGAGTTTACTGAGCAAGAAGTGATAGCTAGATTGATGATCCCTATGGCAAACGAGGCTATTAGATGCTTAGAGGAAGGTATAGTAGCGAGTGCAGCTGAAGCGGATATGGCACTCGTTTATGGATTGGGGTTCCCTCCGTTTAAAGGCGGTATATTTCGCTATATCGAGCAAATGGGTTTAGCCAAGTTTGTAGAGCTGGCGGATCAGTACAGTCACCTTGGACCAATCTATCAGGTTTCGGATGGCGTGCGAGAAATGGCCCAGTCTAATCAGTCTTACTTTGCTCAGTAGTTAGAAGGATAATATTATGAAAGATGTAGTGGTAGTAGATTGTATACGCACGCCCATGGGGCGTTCGAAAGCCGGTATGTATCGACATGTAAGAGCAGAAGATTTATCAGCTCACCTAATGACGAGTTTACTCGTTAGAAATCCTAATTTAGATCCGACTGAGATTGAAGACATAATATGGGGGTGTGTGCAGCAGACCAAGGAGCAAGGTTTTAATGTTGCCAGAAACGCTCAGTTGCTAACATCGATTCCCCGTACTACGGGGGCAGTCACGGTTAATCGCTTGTGTGGTTCCTCGATGCAAGCCCTGCATGATGCAACGAGCGGCATTATGTCTGGGCGCGGTGATGTATATATGATCGGCGGGGTCGAGCACATGGGGCATGTGCCCATGACATTTAATGTCGATTTTCATCCAGGGCTAGCTAAATACACGGCAAAAGCGTCGGGCTTGATGGGTATGACTGCAGAATTACTCGGCCGACAAAATGACATCAGCCGTCAAATGCAAGATGAGTTTGGTGCACGCTCTCATTACAGAGCAAATCAAGCAAGCATAGAAGGACGCTGGGCTAACGAGATTGTCGGCACTAAAGGCCATGATCAACATGGCGTGTTAAAACTAATTAAAGAAGATGAGGTGATCCGCAAAGACTCTACCGTTGAGACTATGGCAAATCTGAAACCTGTCTTTGACCCTGTGAACGGCACAGTAACTGCGGGCACATCGTCGGCCTTATCTGATGGCGCGTCGGCTATGTTAATTATGTCTGCTCAGCGAGCAAAAGAATTAGGCTTAACACCTAAGGCAAAAATTAGAGCCATGGCAGTGGCAGGGTGTGACGCCGCAATTATGGGGCAAGGCCCTGTGCCAGCAACCAAAAAAGCATTAAAACGGGCTGGTTTGACTATGGATGATATCGAGATTGCTGAGTTCAATGAGGCCTTTGCAGCACAGGCTTTGTCTTGTATTAAGCAGCTAGGTTGGTTAGACACATATGATGAAAAAGTTAATTTAAATGGTGGAGCGATTGCTTTGGGTCATCCATTAGGTTGTTCGGGAGCCAGAATTTCGACGACTCTATTAAACTTGATGGAGTCCCAAGACAAATCTTTGGGCTTGGCGACTATGTGTATTGGTCTGGGCCAAGGGATTGCGACGGTTTTTGAAAGAGTCTAGGTCATCATTTGTGTTGTAATACGGCGTCCTTGATTGGGGGCCGTTTAATTCAACTCTCTGCCCATAGTTAACATTGGTTTCGAAGAGGCAATAGAATTAACTTTTCTTTGTTCAACGCATAGTTATCAAGAAAAGTTAACCCCTTAGTGTATTTGGTATACACTTATTTTTTTGTCATTAATTAAAGTTGGGGGATAAATGCGGGTCGGGATAAAAACCACACTAACACTACTTTCCCTAATTTTTTCTCTTGCTTTAGCTGCCATTGTAATTCTGCTGGTAGTGCGTGAACACGAGGCTCAGTACCGCAAAAACGTTGAGGTGAACTTACGTGCTTTGTCTGACAATACCAGTGAAGATTTAGTGAATCTGCTTGCGGTAGAGGTAGATATCGTCGAGCTAACCTCGTTACTACTTAGATTTGACCCCTACGAAAACATAGTGGTTGCATTTGTTTTTGATCAAAACAACCAACTCATTCAACCCTATGTAGGGCAATTAGGGCAGTCCGATCCTGATATTTACGAAGCCCTATTGGCAGAGGCCTCGGACATGACTGAGCGCTCAAGTTCATTGGGTGATATTGTCATAGAAAACACGCCTATAGGATCTTATGGATACAGTTTAGGCCGATTAGTTGTTATTGCTGACGTGTCGAATGTTTTGAGGGCTTCAAGGAAGTCATTGCTCAAAGCAACTTTGCCTATCGCGATAGTGATGACTTTAGTTGTTTGGTTACTTTTTTCATGGCTGTTAGGCAGGCAGTTTGCACCTGTGCTGACGCTAACCTCTTTTACCCGCAAGGTAACAGAAAACCGTGACTACTCCTCTGTTTTTAATGTTAAGGGTAATAACGAGGTTTCGGTTTTAGCCAAAAGCATCAATAAAATGATTGAGCGAATTTCCGTTGAGTTAGACAATAACTTAGCCAAAACTCAGCAATTGTCTAAACAGCAAAGAGCAATGGAACGTTTAGCAAATTTTGACAGTTTGACTGGCTTACCAAATCGACAATATGTGATGGAGCATTTAAAGGCGGAGTTGGCACGAGCTAAACGAAGCAAAGGCGATGTGGTAGCCATGTTTTTTGATTTAGACGGCTTTAAATCCATTAATGATTCTATGGGGCATGAAATTGGCGACAGAGTCCTTGCTGGGGTAGCCGACCGATTAACTGGGATGCTCAGGGAAGGGGATGTGTTAGCTCGCTTGGGTGGGGATGAGTTTATTTTAGTACCACACAATGTGGTTGATGACTCTGCCTATATCCAAGTCGCGCGTAAAATTATCCAAGCCATGGAGGAGCCTTTTTTACAAAATGGTTTGGACTTGAAAGTGGGCGTGAGCATAGGGATTTCGCGGGCGGCTCAGGCAAATTTTGAGCTCTCAGACCTAATCAGTTATGCCGATATTGCTATGTATGTTTCAAAGAGTGCAGGAAAAGGTAAGTTTACTTTATTCCATCCAAGAATGGTTGAAGGCCACAAACGAAAACTAGATATTGCTAACAGTATATTAACCGCTATTGTCGAAAATCAGTTTTACATGGAATACCAAGCTAAAGTGGATGGTAAATGTAAAATTGTAGGATTTGAGGCCCTAATTAGATGGCGTCATCCTAGTTTAGGTTTTGTATCTCCAGCAGAGTTTATTCCCATTGCTGAACAGGGCGGAAAAGTACCGGATATTACCTTGTGGGTTATTCAGCAAGTATTTAAAGACATTCCCACATTAATTAAAAAGTTTGGCCGCAGTACTCGCGTTAGCCTAAACCTTTCGGCCATAGATCTTAAAAACAAAAAGTTGTTCGACGTTATAGGTTCGTGTTCTGAACGATACGCTATCAATCCTAAAAATGTTGAATTTGAGGTTACTGAGTCGGCTTACTTGGATAATTTCAATGAAACTAATCACTTTTTTCAAGCCCTAAGCGAGCGAGGCTTTAGTGTTGCGTTAGATGATTTTGGTACAGGCTTTTCGTCACTGAGTTATTTAACTCAAATTCAAATTAATACTCTAAAAATTGATCGGCAATTCGTCCAAAATATGGAAGACAATCCTAGGAGTATGTTGGTCACGCGGAGTATTATTGATTTGGCGAAACGTTTGAACTTAAAGATTTGCGCAGAAGGTATCGAAACCCAATCACAATTCGAAACCTTGATTACAGAAGGGTCTGATACTTTGCAAGGCTATTTGTTTTCGAAACCCGTCCCGTTAGAACAGGCTTGCGCCTTACCTATATGCATCGAGCTTGAGCCTAGTACTATATCATTGAGTTGAATATAGCACTTTTATCGAGGCATCTAATTGAACAGATGCTGGAATATAAGCGACTGCGTTGGGTGTCTCACGAATGAAGTCTACTACTTGAGCAACCTCATCCATTTCTACTAAAGGTAACTGCCTGCCACTGAAGCGCATTTGCGCTAAAAATGATTGCAGTCGCGATTCTGATAAGCCAATAACGTGGGTAGTAAACACGGTTCTTGATAGACTGCTTTTTGGCAGCATAATAGGCGTTAAATCGGCTGATAGAGGTGCGCCTAGGTACAGGTTTTTAAGTTCTACCCTGGATAAGCTATCAACTGCGGTAGTGTGGTTAGTGATGACGACTACCTGCTCTCCGGCTTTGGCTGGATTAATCAGTAAAGTAGTTATTGATATCAATGCAAGTCGTCTTGTAAATTTCATCATGATTAAAACACCCACTCGATACTGGCTTGATACAATTGCGCGCGGCGATTGAAGCCCGGCCGAACCTCAGTAAAGAAGCTCCGATAGTCAGATTTGCCTTCTATATGAGTGACTGCGGTTTTTAGGGCTAAAAAAGCATTAACATCATATCTAACACCTAGTGAGAAGGTGCGCGTGTCGTCCACAAACAAACTTTGAAATACTTGTTGATAACCCAAGCTTAGGGCATCAAGGGTTGGTGAAATCCCTATTGGTATCTCGTTAACAGGCTCATTAAAATTAGAGTCAAGCTTACTAAATGAGGTGAAAAAGGTAGTTTTATTTTTGATATACCCTGCGGTTAGGGCAATACCTTTTAGTCTTGGCACAACCAGTACTTGAGATTTGACCAAGTTAGCTTCGGCTTCCGCAAACCAATTTAGGGCATCATACTTGACGCCAATTTGGTTAAATTCGACTTTTCCATCTATGCTGAGAGAGTCAGCGCTTTGAGTAAACCCTGCTAATCTGAGTTGTTGAGAAAACCCCGTTAGCTCATCTATAGATAAACTTACATCACCCGACACCATGGACGCTCGATAGGTCCATTTATCTTTTACGAGCTTAACAATTAAGCCTTGAAAATTCTCTATCTCAGGTTCGTAGTCAATGTCAGTAATGGTGAGGGTGTCGTCGAATTGCCCATGAAATATTTCTGCTGAAACAAGGTAGTCGCGCCACACAGATTGGTATTGAAGATTGACGCCGTCGTATCTGGAAAATAAGTAATCGTTGTATATGCCTGTGGGAGGCGTGATCCAAGTATAGGCAAAGCCAACATCTAATACATCTGAATAGCTATAAAACGGTGAGCGCTGGCGCCCTGCTCTGAATGTCCAATTAGGTGAGATGCGATATGTGGCGTAAAGCCATTCGAGACCACTCTCTCGATTATCACCTGTATGCCCTAATACTTGAGCGGTAACAGACAAACGTGAGTTGAGTTTGACGTCGGCCTGAACAGCAATAAGAGATTGCTGACTGAATGATAGCTGGTTGTCGTACCCTAAATAGTTTGCCTCATCTGTACTCACTTGCCCTGCAACAATACGACCAAACCCAGAAAAATTGACATTGTTTGTCATGAAGCTCTGAAGTTCAGAGGCATGAATATTAAAAGGTAATATACTGGAAAATAAGATGAATTTTAGGGCTCTATACATAAGTAAAACCGTATTTACCTTGGAGAATGAAAAACAAGTGATACCCTTAACTATATTGTATGTGTTAATTTATGCCCAGTTTTATTGACTATTTTTTTTGATTAGATATATGGATGGGTATGGGAGAGTCGTTTGAGTAAAGTGTTGGTAAAAGTGGATTATAGTAACCCGCAGCAGGGAAGAGACTTGATGGCTTTATTGCAAGAGTATGCCATGGACCCAAAGGGAGGTGGGCAGCCTTTATCTGACCATGTGAAAGACAACTTATTACAGCACTTGTCACACACTCCTAAAGCATTTAGCGTGATTTGTTATGTTAATGAGCAACCAGCAGGCTTAGCAAACTGTTTTGAAGGGTTTTCTACCTTTGCTTGTAAACCCTTGGTAAACATACATGACTTGGCTGTTTCGAGAGAACACAGAGGTTTAGGAATAAGCCAAGCGTTATTGAGTAAAGTTGAGGAAATTGCGTCTGAGAGAGGCTGTTGTAAAATTACTCTAGAAGTATTAGACGGCAACCAAGTTGCCAAGAATGCGTACCGTAAATTTGGATTTTCCGGTTACGAATTAAAACCTGAAAACGGACAAGCTATATTCTGGCAAAAATTGATAACAACTTAATTTTGGTAAGGATGCCGATGAAGCAAGCTATTACAGGGTATTTTGTCGATGATGAACAGCACTGGGTGGCCAAATTGATTTGTGGCCATACTCAACATGTGCGTCATGATCCGCCTTGGACTAATCGTCCTTGGGTGACTCATAAGCAAGGCCGAAATGAAAAGCTAGGGTTCCGATTAGAATGTAAAAAGTGTGATAGGCGTGAACCTCAAGATTTTAATTAATTTTTTTCTTTAATCTCTTCTTCAATTGTCTACTTTCATCATTTTGTAATAAAAAAATCATTAAATACAATGCCTTGTAAATCCTAGCTAGTAGTCAAAAGGATGTTTGTATGCGAGTGATTAAAACCCATATTAGAGTAAAGCTTCTTTTACTCTTGATCAGTGTTTTTTCCATTATTTTCTTATCAATTTATGCTGGCTTTTCGTCTATGAAAGGCGTAATGCACGAATACAGCGAAACAGTCAATCAGCAAGCCGTCATCATGTCTGATGTCGCAGCACTAAATGTTACCTTTAAAACCCAAGTTCAAGAGTGGAAGAACACCTTAATTCGGGGGCATGATCCCGAACAATTGAACAAATATTGGAAGCGCTTCAATCGTTCAGCGGTTGAAATACAAAAACAGTACAGCGAGATACTAGACATTATTGGAGTTGATCATCCAGCGACTCAACATCTTCAAGCCTTTGCTAAAAGCTATCCGCCTATGCTTAACGCTTACCGTTCAGGATACGAGGCCTTTATTCGTTCGGACATGAATATTTCGGTGGCTGATAAAAGTGTGAAAGGTATAGATAGAGCGCCAACTGAGAGCCTCAATAACGCCGTTAGTGCGGTGAATTCCTCTATATTATCCCTAAAAGATCAAGCAAATCGTAAGGCTAGCTCAACCCTATTGCGGACCGAGGTTGTTATTTTAGTGCTGGTTATGGGTATGCTGGTGTTGGTAAGTTGGTTTTTAGAAGTACGGGTGTTAAGACCTTTAAGGAAACTCCGTCAAGTGTCTTCGCATATAGCTCAGGGCGATTTAACCCAAGACATTGATATAAATAGTCAAGATGAAATCGGTCAAGTAGCTGGAAACTTTGTACAAATTCAACATGGTTTGAGTAAAGTTTTGAGAGAGATATTTGGCGACATTAAGCAGTTAGGCAATATTATTCAAAATTTGATCGGTGCTTTTAGTCAGGTCAAGTTGGGTATGGCCAAGCAAAAACAAGAAACTTACCAATTAACCGAGAATATGAATCAATTGGCTCAGTCTAACGACTCGGTTAATCAAGCGATTTCTAGAGCTAATGAGTTGGCAGTGGACTGTGCGGCCTTAGCTGATGAAGGCCAAATAATGTTTAAGGCGAATCTACAAACTAGCCACAATATGTTGGATACGGCCAATAAAGCCTCGGGTATTATTACTAATTTGAAGCTCGATACTGATAGCATTGGTAGTATTGTGTCGGTTATCAATAGTATTGCCGAGCAAACAAATTTGCTGGCGCTAAATGCAGCAATTGAAGCTGCAAGGGCAGGAGAATCGGGACGAGGGTTTGCTGTGGTTGCCGATGAAGTGCGTAGTTTAGCAACCAAGACCCAGCAATCGACCCAACAAATATCCGACAGTATAGGTGAGTTGCAAAGTAAGGCAGATAAAGCTGTGAATGCGATGGCCGCAGGTAAGCAGCAAGCTGAGGACAGCTTGTCCCAAACCGAACAATCTCAGAGATTTGTGGATTCTATGTACCAATCCATTCAAAGTATTGAAGAACTTCACAGTGTCATCGAAGGCGAAATGTCTCAGCAGCTATTACAAACTGATGGAATAACACGAGCACTGGGAGTGATTGACGACGTATGTCAACAATCAGAACAAGAAGCGGCTCTTATGGATGAGGCGTCACAGATGTTAGCGACTATATACCAGCATGCAGAAACGGCTACCCAAGAGTTGAAAATTTCGGACCAAGGTGTATGAGAGTTAAGTCAGTGATTCTGGCTGATAAACGACATTTAGGTAGTCAGTGTTATCGCAACTTCTTATACAGAATTTAGGTTAATAAAAAAGGCTGCGAGCGCAGCCTTTTTTATTAATATTGACCCTTATTCTTCGAAGGGGTGACGTAATACAATCGTCTCATTACGATCAGGGCCTGTTGAAATGATATCAATAGGCACTCCTGTTAACTCTTCAAGACGCTTAATGTAGTTTTTTGCTGCTTGAGGCAAACCTTCGTAAGTGGTCACGCCAAAGGTGTTATCACTCCAGCCTGGCATACTCTCGTAAACCGGTGTAATGAGCTCGTAACCATCTGCTGCCATAGGAGGAACATCAGAGATATTGCCTTCCTTGTCTTTATAACCCGTGCAAATACTGAGAGACTCTAAACCGTCTAATACATCTAGCTTAGTTAGACAGAACCCTGTGATAGAATTAATTTGTACCGCACGCTTCATGGCAACAGCATCGAACCAACCAGTACGACGTTTACGTCCAGTGGTTGCACCAAATTCATGGCCTTTTACGCCTAAGTGCTGACCTACTTCGCAATCTAGCTCAGTAGGGAAGGGGCCTGAGCCAACACGTGTTGTGTAGGCTTTAACTATACCTAAGACGTAATCTAGATTTAATGGACCAAACCCAGCACCGGTAGCAACACCGCCTACAGTGGTATTAGATGAAGTAACATACGGGTAAGTACCATGGTCAATATCTAGTAATGTACCTTGCGCACCTTCAAACATGATGGCATCGCCACGCAAGCGGGCTTTGTCTAAAACGTCGGTAACATCTACTACCATGGCCTTAAGAATATCAGCAACGGCTAAAGCGTCTGCCAATACTTTTTCATAGCTTACAGGCTCTACTTTATAGTAGTTGGTGAGCATAAAGTTATGGTGCTCTAAGACTTCTTTAAGTTTTACTGCGAAATCTTCGGCATTAAATAAATCGCCTACTCGTAATCCACGGCGAGACACTTTATCTTCGTAAGCTGGACCTATACCACGACCAGTAGTGCCGATAGCTTTATTGCCACGGGCTTTTTCGCGAGCTAAATCTAACTCAACGTGATAAGGCAAAATCAGAGGACAGGCTTCGCTGATTCGTAAGCGTTCTTTTACTGGAACGCCTCGCTCTTCTAGCATTGCCGTCTCTTTGAGTAAGGCTTCTGGGCTTAATACCACGCCGTTACCAATTACACAGGTGACGTTTTCACGCAGTATTCCTGAAGGAATGAGGTGCAATACAGTCTTTTCACCATCAATTACCAAAGTGTGGCCAGCATTGTGCCCACCTTGATAACGAACTACGTAGGTTGCTTTATCTGTTAATAAATCAACAACCTTACCTTTACCCTCGTCACCCCATTGGGTGCCGAGTACAACAACATTTTTAGCCATGGATTAAAACGGAGTCAGAAAATTAGGCGCGAATTCTATCAAAAAACGAAATCTATCTAAATAGCTAAATTGTGCAGCTTATAATCAATTTAAATTAGTGATTTTTTACATGCTGACTTTTAACACTATTGTGATGGTGTGGAGTTAATTACAACTGCCCGTTTTACTGTAATAGATAGAGCTTCATCATGGTGATGCTGTTAACTCAGTTGTATATAGGCTAACGTATGGCATAAGCCTAAAATCATTCTCAAGGGGCACACACTCCTGCTTAATCAATTATGAAATTTCCATTCGCCTTCGTTACCCTGTTAATCAGAGTTAGCTTTGTCTGCCTACTGTTAACCGGCGCCTCTCAGGCAAGAACCCTTCATTCTCAGTATGATTTAACTGACGTACATTTTAGTTCAGAACAAAGAGTCAGTTTAATTGGAAATTGGTGTTTTAATTGGGCTGAATTTATTCAACCAGAGTCCGTATGTCCGAACGGTAGCGCTTTGATTCCACTGCCATCCAAGTGGAATCATTTAGATGGTCGCAGTAGTTACCCTAGGCAAGGTTTTGCCAGTTATAGTACAACCATATTGTTACCCGACTCGGCCCCTCAACTAGGACTATATGTACCGCTTTTTTATCGGGCTGGAGAATTTTTTATTAATGGTGAGTCGGTCTTAAAAGTCGGTCAGGTAGGTAAAAACAGTATGGAGGAAACTCCTCGAGATAAGCGGTCGATCATCGCATTACCGCAAGGAGTGAAAACTATTCGTTTAGTGGTGCATGTTTCAAGTTTTCACCATATCGATGGCGGTCTGAATAGCCCTTTAGAAATAGCTCTCTTAGCTGATTTACAAGATGACGAGCGAATTCGTTCTTTCAGCTCGATTTTTTTAGTCGGCTCCTCGCTAAGCTTTGCTGCATACTTCTTGTTTGTTGGGATAGGCCGGGGAGGTACTCATGATTTTGTCTATGTCGCGGGTGCAGCTTCAATTTTTACCTATACCTTACGAATTATTGGCACTGAGCAGATATGGTTGTTTATTGTGCCTTCTATGCCGGCGTTTTGGACTCTGAAGTTTGAATATTATGGGTTGGTTTTGGGAATACCTGCTTTTTTATACTACTTGTACTATTTATTTCCAAATAATGTGCATAAGCAAGTTTGCCAACTAATGTTGTTTTTAGGTGTTACGTCTTTCTTTTTGGTGACACTGCTTCCTACCGAAATTTACGTATGGATCCGTGATTTTTGGATTGGGCTATTTTGCGTGTTTATGCTGTATTTTTTGTACTGTGTTTTACAGGCGATGATGCAAAAGCAGACTGACGCATATATTGTAGGTTTTATCGCAATTACCGTGATCTTAACTACGTCTCATGACTTATTCGTATGGTTTGATGTTTTTTCAGGAAACAGATTACTCAATTTTACCTATTTGTTTTTATTGCTTGGCAATACAAGCATATTGACTTTGAGAATGATTAGGAGCGCTAAGCGAGAAGCAGTGTTATCGAATCACATTCAGCAACTCAATATTGGCTTGCAACACAAGGTAGAGCAGCGCACAGAGCAATTGGCGCAAAAAATGGAAGAGCTTAATCAGCAAAGACACATAGCTGAGCAAGCTAGCGCAGCTAAATCAAAATTTTTAGCTACAGCCAGTCATGACTTGAGGCAACCGTTGCATGCTTTAGGGCTGTTCATTGGTTCCCTTCGATTTTCTCGAAATAGCCAAGAAAAAGCAGAAATCCAAGACAAGCTAGAAATCACCCATATTTCATTGACCGAATTATTTGATGGCTTACTCGATATTTCCAAAATCGATGCCAATGCCATCGAAACAAATATTCAATCAATAGCCGTTAAACCAATGTTAGAAAAAATTATCCTTGAATTTGAGCCAAGTGCCGTAAAAAAAGAAATTCAATTAAAAGTGGTAGGTAAAGAGTTGTATGTAGTATCCGACCCATTATGGCTAGAAAGGATTCTTCGTAATTTAGTCAGCAATGCTCTGAGATATACTCAGCGTGGCAGGGTGTTATTAGGGCTTCGTACTTTAAACGGCAAAGCCTTGATCCAAGTATGGGACACAGGTATTGGCATTCCAGATACGCAATTAGAGCATATTTTTGATGAATTCACTCAACTCAAAAATCCTTTGCCCGCAGGTCGTTTAGGGTTAGGGCTGGGCTTGTCTATCGTGCAAAAATTAAGTGATTTGCTGGGACATGAAATCAGCGTCAAATCAAAGTTAGATCAAGGAACCGTCTTCACACTTTCGCTAAAGCAGACTGACTTACCTCCTGTAACCGCTCCAACAGAAATTCTAGGTTTTCAAGATAATCCAATTAAGAATAAAGTGATTTTGGTTGTTGATGATGAGGTACATATACTTGATGCTATGCGTCTCATGATAGAAAAGTGGGGCGGTAAGGTGTTAACAGCAGACTCAATGGCAGCCGTGAAGAAAGTGATAGATACTCAAGGTCATGCACCTGATATGTTAATCACCGATTTTCGTTTCAGTGATGCTTATACGGGGTTAGATATTATTGACTATGTGAATCAACATTTAGACGTACCTATCCCGACTTTAGTTGTGACGGGTGACACTTCCAAACGAAAAGTGGCTATGTTTAAAGAGGCTGGCGTTAAAGTACTACATAAGCCAGTGCAACAAGCTAAGATCCGTATGATGCTAAATTATTTATGCAAAGAAACTTAGTGCTGATTGAGTAGCCCTCTGATACGCGCTTGTTCTACACATTCAGTTCGGTTGGAAACACTTAATATTTGAAACAAGGCAGCGACATGAGATTTAACCGTATTTTCGGTACGGTGTAATTTTTGCGCGATAGTTTGATTTGAATAGCCTGCCACCATAAGTTGCAAAACAGCGTATTGCTTAATACTGATACCAGCATGTTTAGCAAGGGGAGGTAAACTCGATAAAGTTTGTGTGTATTTATTGTCACTTAGCATTTGTGCAATGTGATCTGGCAAATACTGATTACCTTCTAGTACTGATTGAAAAGCACATAACATATCGTTAGCACATAGTGATTTTGGTACAAAACCTAATACATTGTGCTCAAGGGCGTTTCGAATATAACTCAGATTTGCTTCGGCTGAAACAACGACCACAGGAATACAACATTCGGCGGCTGAAAAACGTCGTAAAAATGAAAAGCCATCCATGTCAGGTAAACTTAAGTCTAACAAAATCAAATCATAGTCGTTTTGAGACTCTAGTAGCGTCAAGGCTTCTTGAACGGACGTTGCCTTAAATACCTCTACTGTTTTTGATAGTTGCTTTAAAACTTGACTCACCCCGTCAATAAACAAGGGGTGATCATCAATAACCAGTATTCTCAAAGTGTAAAGTTCCATTCCACCAATTTCCTGAATTCATGATAGCAGCAAACTGTATTTCAAAATTCATACTTTTGAGTGAATCTATTTTATATTTATTTGCTTTGTTCATCCTAGTCAGGTTACGCCATAACGCCACGGATTGAAGATTGACCATATGACGTAGTGAAAGATTACAACAACACTTTCTTCAATCGCTGCATTTAAGTGCGTAGGACTTTCACCTTGCTCACCAAACCAATGTGAATGCTATCATCAATGTACCAATTCGCACTTGGCTCAACATATAGGCTCTGACTATAGCTAAAAATATTCAGCTTTTTTTGGCCTTGGATTAAGAAAAAATAGCTGTTTAAAATCTATTTAGGCTTGGGAATTTTGCGAGTTAACTCACTTCTAATGTTCAGATTAATAATTAGTTTTAGTATAACAATGCTTGTAATAAGCTAAGGCTTAGTCAGCTAGCGCAGTATCCAACACTTAAACTGCTAGCCTATACTTGTTAGTTAAATAAGGGCTGACTCAAACTTTGGGTTGTATAAAGATAAAAAGGCACATTTATAAAAATGTGCCTTTCTGTATATTTTTAGCTATTAACTCTTTGTTTACTAAGGCGGATAAACGCAATACCCGCGATCATAATTATCAGTAACCCTCTGGGCTCTGGTACATCAAAGGATGGCAACACTCCTCCATTCGCGATAAATAAATCCGTACCATTAAAAGACAGGGAATAGCCCAAATCGTCTTCAAACCGCCATTTCGCAAAAAATCCCTGAGTAATTTCGACCTTATAGTCGAGCAAATCGTCGAGCGACAACACGACATCAAATTTGTCGAATACGTTGCCAGTCACATTCAAAAAGTCAAATTCGACCCCCAATAAGTCTTCAAAATTTAAGCCATCAAGCAAAAACAAACTACTGGTCATAACACTTGTTAATGTTAAATCTCCGAATACGTTAAAAATATCGTATTCAACATTACCAAAGTCATCTAACCCAACCTCAAGGTTAAAGTCCACATCGTTGAAAGTAGCAGAGCCAAATAAGTTAGTGATCCCTGGACTATTACCTATGTGTAGACTAGCCTGACTAAACTCAATCGCGCCAGCCAACAAGCCGGAACCGTAATATTCACCAGTTATCGTCAAAGAGTGATCGTCTGAAACAGCCAGAATGCCATCGTTAATCACTTCTCCACTAATACGGCTATCAGCTAAAAAATTAGCTCTGCCTGATTCGGTGTTGATAAAGGTTCCATGATTCTCAAATACGTCATTGATAATTAGCGTCCCTTTATTGACTAACCTATTGTTGTTTTCTAACGTGCCTTCGTTGACCAGCACTGCCTCTGTATCAATCGTGAGTACATGGTTATTGGTGAACTTAGCTTGGTTAGTCAATTGGCTTGAAACTGTCATGTTTTCAGTGGTAACAAAGTGGCTTTGGACAGCATACTGGTTAAACGCGCCAGTACTCACTAAGCGCTCAAAAGAACCGCTGATATCAGTCTTATCTTCAGCAGTAGTATTTCTAAAGAATTCCGTCCCCTTATTAGGTCTAGAATACTGGCCCTCGGCAATTAATGTGTTGCCGCCATTTAAGGTTAATTGCAAATTGCCTTGATTATATGCAGCCACTAAGTCGTCTTGGTCTACTGCCTGAGTCAACAATACGGTATCTACTCCTGTGCCACCAATTACGGTATTGATATCAGAGCTACCAGCGTTATTTACAATTAACACATCGTCACCTGCCTGCCCGGCTAATCTGTCTGATCCCAACCCACCTTCAAGTCGATTATTGGCATTGTCACCACTTATTTTATCGCCGAATCGAGAGCCTATGACATTCTCAATACTTTGATATTTATTGGTGGCAAGGTTGACATTTACCGCCTCCACATAGTTGCGGGCATCTACTGTATCTATGCCTTGACCGCCATTATATAGGTCGTCTCCTGCACTGAATACCAGTCTATCATTACCTCCTCTACCATTTAGTTCATCGTAACCCGCGCCACCTTTAATTACATTGTTCCCATTGTCACCAATAAGTATATCGTTATAGGCCGTGCCAATTATATTTTCAACCGCAGTGATGCTGGTGATTTTATCTTGTTTGGGTTTGTTGTTTTTATATAGTTTGGCTTCATTAGTTTGAAGATTCACCCAAACTCCCACGTTCTTTGCAGCCCGTCCATTAGGGTTAATGTTAAATGCTACTGTATCCTCTCCATCCCCCCCATCTATGCGATCATTCGCGAAACCAAAGGTAGACATCACGAAGCGATCATTCCCAGCATTGCCAAACATATTGTCATCGCCTGCATCTCCTCGTATCACGTCATTTCCTTCTCCACCATGTAGAGAATCTCCTCTTTCGCCACCAGAGATAAGGTCATTGCCCTTGCCGCCATAGAGATAGTCAACACCGTTGCCGCCATTAAGGTAATCATTGCCGCCTCGACCATATAGGGTATCGTCACCGTTTCTTCCAATTAGAGTGTTGCGATTGTCATTGCCATAAATAATGTCATTAAGACCGCTGCCACTTACATTTTCGATATCAATTAAGGTATCGTTATCTTGTCTACTGGTAGCTGTTCCTGCTGCTAAATCAACGGCCACTCCTTGTGTTCCGGTTTTAAGGTAATCTACACCGTTATCTTTGTAGCTGCGATAATCTGCAGTGTCGACGCCTGCTCCGCCGTTTAAGGTGTCATTTCCTTGACCACCAATTAAAATGTCGTTACCGCCCAATCCTCTTAACTCATCGTGCCCAAAGGTACCTCGTAAAATGTCATTACCATGGGTGCCTAGACCTTCGATATTGGGTAAGACTGATGTGATGGTATTGCCTGTAACATTCGAAAAACCATTGATTTGGCGAGTTTCGGTAAATAAACTTGTGTTTGCTACAGCCGTTTTTCTGATTATTTTTGGCTCTTTACTTGTGCTAATTCCATTTACACCGAAATTTTTTAATTTTCCAAAATTGAAATTTTTCTTAAATTTTCTAATTTTTAGCTGGATATCACCCAAAGGTAAGTCAAAGTTATACCCTAACAATTCCACATCCACATCGGCTCTTACCCCTAAACCAACTTTATTGCTAAACGCACCTGACAATCCAAATGTAGGGTCAATATCAACTCGGTCTACCCCATCAGCAAGTTGTACAGTGATACTTTCTCCTGCAAGCATGTCAATCGAACGGCCATCAGACAGAGCTAAATTAATGCTGGGGGTCCCATTAAATCTAAAGTTCTGATTGACCGAGGCTGAAGCTGTGACTTCGGAGTCAATCAATTCCCAACCTGCGGTAAGCTTTTGTCCACCTATGCTGGCCGACACTTCTTTTTCAAACAGCTTAGTGAGGGTTTTTCCTGAGCCTTTCAAAAAAGCGCTAGCTCCTGCATCCACCACATCTATCCCAAGACTGAAGAAAGTATCTTTTCCTGTGGTAGCTAAAGTAAAGGATTGGTCATCACCATGTTGAAAAGCTCGATTACTGGTTGTCATAAAGTCCAATCCAGGCGCGTGAATGTCAAGTTCAAGCAAACCAAAATCACGGGCAAATTTACCGATTATCGCGGGATTAGTACTTCCAGTGTCCACGCCAAATAGCCCGGTTAATACTTTACCTACCTCTGCCTTGGAGCTGTCCCTAGTAAACTGGGTTTGAAAATCTTCGGCTCGTACATCGATCAAATTGCGTTGAACCGCATTAAATGCAATGTTTTGGTTAATTAACGTCGTACATTTAACAACACATCCTGTCGCAGAAAGGCCCGCGTGTATCGATAGACGTGGGTCAATATTAAAAAAGGCGTTACTTGTATCCACTGTCGGCAATATTGCGCTTTGTGCCCCGAGAGAATAGGAAGAAGTAATGGTGATTTGATTGTTAGCATCAATATCACTGACATTTAAATCAACATTCATTGGAATTTCTAGATCGTAACTATGCCAGCCTAAATTATAGTCATAATGTAGGCTGGCATTACCGTTAACGTAACCACTTGCTTCAAAGCCATATTTGCCCAACTTAATGGTGGGTTTTGTAAACCCAAGATTTACTTTCTTTGAGAGGTTTTTAATCCCCCCAACCTGAAAGCTTTCGTTAAAGTTAAATAGTTGAAAGTTGCCCTGCCCACTCAAAGGTGTGCTAAACGTAGGTAAGTTGTTTCTTGAAAAGCCTAAGTTATAGGTTTCAGCCTGCGAACACCAAGTCGCTGATAAGGCAACTGGCAGTAACATCCTTTTTGATACTTGCAGACATTTCTTTATGCTCTGAGCTAGACAATTTGGACTAAAACTTTCCATGGTGTGTTCCTTTTGATGACGTTCGTGCTTTTGAGCGGCAGTATAGATATTTTGCGAGGGGAAAAAATCACTCAAAAGTATGAAAAGTGCTAGTAAGGAATGCGTCTTGATTTATCGAAGCAGAGTGTTTTTACGATGCTAAAGGCAACTTAAGTGTATTAAAATGGCTCGACTAGCCTTTTGGTGAAAAGTCTTACAAATTAAAAAGCCACTAAAATACATGACGTATCTAGTGGCTTTTAGATTTGTTCTAGCGATAAGCACAGTGTAATGTGATTGAGCTAGCTCAGTTGCTATTAATCTTCGATTATTGAGCTTCCACACCTTGCGGCGCAAATTTGTAGCCGACTCCCCATACGGTTTGTACAATTTGTGGGGAAGTTGCATCTACCTCTATTTTAGCTCTCAGTCGATTAATATGAGAATTAACCGTATGTTCGTAACCACTATGGTGATAACCCCAAACCGACTCTAAAAGCTGGCTACGGCTAAATACTTGATTTGGATGGCTAGCTAAATGGTGTAATAGCTCGAACTCAGTTGCGGTTAGCTCTAACTCACGTTCATTGAAGATCACTTGATGATTTTTTTGATTAATACTCAAGTTGCCTATAACTAAGTTGCTGTCGGAATTAACGGCAGGTTCACTAGCTGCAGCTTGCATAAAATGTACTTTACGAAGTTGAGAGCGAACTCGTGCTTGTAGTTCTCGCACACTAAAAGGCTTAGTCATGTAATCATCAGCGCCCAACTCTAAGCCTAATACTCTATCTGTTTCAGAATCTTTGGCGGTCAGCATTATGATTGCCTGAGAAGGTTTCTTTTCTCGAACCTGTCGACAAATATCTAAACCACTGGTGCCCGGTAGCATGACGTCCAGAATTAAAATCGAATAATCGTTCTCAAGTGCGAGAGCAAGTGCTTTGTCTCCCTTATCCTGATGAGTCGTCTCTACCCCAAGCTCAAGAAGGTTAACCTTTATAAGGTCAGCTATATCTTTGTCGTCTTCAACAAGTAATACGCTGTCAGACATGTTTAGTACTCCGCTTAAAAAATTATGGTGCCCAGCTTTACTGCTGGTTTCGCTATTCATTTGACTATGTTGCTTATTCTTCGTTGGAAGGAGGTATCGCATTAAAGATGCCAATGTATGTCCCCTTAAAACTTAACGCTACAGCCAATGTGCAGTGATAAATTAGTCTTACTATATTGAAAATAGACTAGTTTGTTATCTTGGTTAAATAAATTTCTTACCAAGTAACACTGAGCCCCCAAATGATCAGCCTTGAAATAAACGCGTCTACATTAAAAAGAAGCCGCTTTGACAAGGTGTATAACCAATGACTCAAGTTTGAACAGGACTCATCCCGAAAGTATCACAGAAATATCAAATGATATTCACTTAAGAAAAGGGACTATATATAACTAGTATCAAGGGAAGAAAGCTAATTTAATTGAACTGCCTTACTAAGAAGTATGGTTGGCGTTAACGTCAACCATACTTAAGTAACGTTACTCTTCAGTAGACTTTTCTTTTGCTAGGCGGACTTTTAGTGTGCGCTCTTGAAATTCTACATCATTTAAATTTTTAATTGCCGAAGCTGCCCCTTGCTCATCCATTTCGACAAATCCGTAACCTTTTCGCTTGCCTGTACGACGATCCTTCATTAATCGAACAGACTTTACTTGTCCTTGACTAGAAAAATGATCTTGCACGGCTTGCTCGTTGGCGCGGTATGGCAAATTACCAACATACAAAGTAGATATTTCGCCTGAAGAGACACTTGCTCCATTGTCACTTTCAGAATCGACTGTTTCATTACTGAATAAGCTAGATATAGCAGGTGCCGCTAAAGCTCCAACAAAAGCAGCAAATGCGCCTATATATTGTGCGGATATATCACTGCCCAAAAATGGGACAAGAACAAAAAATACGACAGCTATAATCGCTGCGACAACAACACTGATAAGAAAAGATGGTTTCATATATGTAAATACCTAATTATTTTATGTTTATAAGAATAGGAAAAGCGGCATCCATGTTACCCAATTGAGACACAATCGCAAATCCAATGCAGGCTAACCTTAATATATTGCCTACATTGCCACCTTTTATAGCCCATATATAAGGTTTTTGTACATATATCAGTCACTCAAACAATTAATTACAAAAAGGGGTTGCAGCGAAAGAAGTTATCTCTATAATGCGCATCTCGCTTCGGGGAGT
>CANMKA010000029.1 GCA_947498355.1 uncultured Paraglaciecola sp.
AAGGACGACATTGTTGCCTTGGATGGTAAAGTGATGCGAGGCACGCTGGATAAAGCCAATGGCAATTCAGCAATTCACCTTGTGAGTGCTTGGTCGGTGAATAACAGCCTGTGTTTTGGACAAGTGAAGGTGGCAGATAAGTCGAATGAAATTACCGCCATTCCTTTGCTACTTGAACTCTTAGATATTGAACAGGCCACTATCACCACCGATGCCATGGGCTGCCAATACAAAATCGCTGACAGCATAGTGGCTAAAGAAGGCCACTATGTGTTTGCTCTGAAAGGAAATCAAGGTGAATGCCATGACGATATTAAACTGTTCTTAGATACCCAGTTGAGCACCGGCTTTGCAAGGACGCCGCCTTTATCGCCCATGCCATCCGCAGCCATTGGCACATTGAAAATAAGCTGCATTGGCAACTGGATGTCAGCTTCAATGAAGACTACAACCGCTTACGCAGCGGATATGGTGCTGAGAACATCGCTATGATGAACAAGATTGCCCTAAACCTGCTGAAGAATGAAAAGAGTGTCAAAGTTGGCATCAAAAACAAACGCCTGAAGGCTGGCTGGGACAACGACTATATGATGAAAGTACTAACCGTCGGGTTTACATCTGTATGATTTAAACCCGTTTGCCCTAATTCATCAGGTTTATAGAATTCCAAATATTCTTTTCCCTGCATAATTTTAGGGTAAGCTTTACCCCACACCTCACTAGCTGATCTCATCCTAACGCCAACGCATATATTGTTGTTGGCACACACACCTTCTTTTTCTGAGTATGCACCAATCAAACTTTCTCCTGAAAAATAAAAATCTATATCTATGTATTTGAATATGTCAGTTATCAAATCTGCCTGCTCGATTCTTTCGATAGGCTCCCCTTTTTTATCGAGAATCTGATCTTTACTCATCGAAAGAGTAAAATCGCCCAATCGAAGCTCTTCCGAATAAGAGCCATGAGAAAAAAAAGCGACAATTAGAAATAGTAAATTCTTCATACTAGAGCCATAACGCTATAGCTAAACGGAGCAAACTCAAAAGGGGCTAGAATAAAGCACACATAATGGCGAAGCCGTGTGCGTAATGATGCCCCGAGTTTGCTTCCGTTTGAGCGCCTTGTATGTCTATTTTCTGATTTTACTCAATGTTGTTTTTGGAATCTAGAATTGCTTGACAGAGATAGTTAGGCTCGTCGGTGCCGAGACGAACCAATGAGCCGCCTTTAAGCTCGATTTCTACACCCCAAAGGCCGGAGATATTGTAAATCCAGCCAGTGCCAAAAGCATGAATGCCAAAACCCATCCATATTGGGTTTTTAACTTTAATGCAACTTCCGACTTCTTCTAAGGCTAGTGCCTTTCTAAACGCTCCAGGGCCAAAATACCAATTAATTTCACTTTCATTAACTTCTATGGTCATTGAGCTGAATATGAAGCAAGTTATTGTGAGTACCCCAAAAAGCACTCCTAGGCCTGCAGCTGGTATTGTGTCCGCCAGATCGTTAATAATAAGAATTATTACTGCGAGAATAGTTAGTGATGTTATTGCAACGAATCCCCATTGCCTGTGTTTATAAGTTTGAAAGTTTCCATCTGGCCACACTAGTGTATTGGCATTAACTTCGAAAACAGAAGCTAATGCTTTTATGGACTCTTGAGACCCACTACCCCTAGACTCTAATCTTTGAATTGTCCTTAGTCCAAGCCCGGAGACTTTAGCAAGGTGTTCCTGAGACCAAAGTCTGTCAGTCCTGTGTTTTCGAATGATTGATGATTTTGCTTTCATGTCCATTTCTTATGACCCTCAATTACTAGAGTCATAAATGTATACCAATAGTTGATTAATCCGTGACGTCATCACTACGCCAATATACCGCCAAAAACCATAAGCCATTGATTTTATGAGTAATATTATGAGCGCGGGGAGACATAACAATATTAATAAATCGGAATTACCCGTGTTTAAACACGGGTAATTGCCGTATATAAAATTTCTGTTATTTTAGGCATAGAGGGTAACCTATTACAACATATAGAGTTTTATTAGAAACTCAAATTTTAGTGTTGCAGAAATGCGGCAATTACCCAAGAACTTGCAACTATACGGGTTTAGAACTAAGGCTGTATATAAAACCAGTGTAATCAAATAGGTAATCAAAGGGGTCACCCATAAGTCAGCCGGTGTCTATCAATAGGGCCAGAGTTACCGATTTGAGACTTACTTCCTGCAATCGATAGGGGCTAAAATAAAAAAGGGGTTAAGACAGGTCAGTCTTAACCCCTTTTTTGCATGAGTTAATGTTCAATATTTGATCTAAGTCGAGCTAGCTAGATTCACACATTAGTCAGTAAGCAGAGGATCTATCATCTCTACCCAAGCTGATAAATCAGAAAGATGATCAACCGTTACTTGACTGCCGAAGTTTACAAAAAAACTTGGGGTCGCCCACACTCCCTTAGTCGCTGCATAACGTATTGGTGTGCGCCCTAATATGTAAATATCGTCGGCATTCATTCTGGCAATAAATGATTCAACCTCATAACCATTCAGCTCATTAGCTAATTGAGCAATATGCTGCTGTAAATCGCTGTGAGTTTTGAGTCGATATTCGCTGTTGTAAAACTGCCCTTGTCGTTCATAAAGTGCAGTGACAAAATCAAAAAATTTCTGGGCGTCTCCATCAGCATAAGCCAAGGCTCCCAAACTCATATCCCAAGCCTGTCTGTGATTGCTCAACGTAATCATATGGACGGTTAAACTGACTGATTGATTTTGATAATGCTTGAGCAACGCCATCAAAGTTGGCCAACTGGCTTTGGAGTGAGGGCATTGTAAATCGATAAAGGCTTCGATGGAGGCCTTAGCTTGAGGGTCGCCTAATCTTACGCCGCTCGCTCTATTTGGGATGGGAGTTAACATAATAAGTCCTTTAGTAAATGACGTAAATTTATTGGCGTTACAGGGAGTGGCCGCTGGGAACCGCCCCCTATAGATGCCCTTAAGGTGACACAGGCACTATTTGATGTGGGGTAATCGCTACTGGGCCAATTAACCCAGACGATTGACGCGCTTCATCATCAGACATAAATACTTGCGTCACAAACGTAATCCGCTCGCTTTTCGGCGGCGGTTGATTGTCTGTATACCACTGAGGCATTTTCGTAATGGGATCTTGCCAACGGGCTATTTTAAAACCCGAGGTATCAGGTAATTTTCGGTCAGCCAATAAACGATTAACCCATAAATTGGCCACTTCTATCTGTATCTGGTTGTCACCGGCTTTAACAAACTCAGTAATATCTAATTGATAAGGTGCGACCCAAGCCGTGCCTGCATTCTGGCCATTGATGGTCACTGTAGCCGCTATATCAACTTGGCCTAGATCCAAGGTTAAGCGAGTATTCTGTTGCAAATATTGCGCTGGTAACGAAAAGTTCTGACGGTACACGGCCGTGCCCGAATAATCTTGAATACGCGTATCTGGGTGATCGCGCCAATCGACTAATTTAGTAAAGGTAAAGGTTTGGTCTAACCCATAGTGTTTATCAAATTTCACAGTCCATTTGCTAGGTAAAACATAAGACTCGGGCAATGCCGGTAGCGAAATACCGGTCGACAAAGAGTCGAGGGCGATTTGCTTGCCGCCTTGCTGAGTAACAAGTTGTGGTTGATTGTCTGGTCCGAGCAACACCTGAATACCTTGCGTAAGCATTGGGTCCACTGGCATGGGATCCAACCCGTCAGACGACTCAGCAAATACCACAAACATAGACTGGTTAGGTTTTAAGGTAAAAGCGACTCGTGTATGGCTGCCCACCTCTTCAAACGCCCCTAATTTTACCGTTTGCCCAGTACTGGCATCCCACAATTCTGGGATTTTACCCTGCACATTAAAATGCCCATCTATGAGACGTGCTTCACTGCTCTCGTTATAGATGAAATAAATATCATGCTCATCACTCTTACGGTGGGTGAAGTAGTAATGTTTGATGCCGTTCAAGGTTAGGTCACGAGACAAACCTTGCTCAGCATATATTTTATCCCAGTCTAGTAAGGTGCTGTCGGCGACCGAATGATTTGGGATAATACCGGCATGACCTTGGGTTGTTTTGGGGTTAAACGGCATGTTATACGTTGACGGCTGCGACCAAATAAACGCAACCATTTGTTCAAATTGACTCTGCTGCTCAGGCGTTACAAAACGCCCAGATAACTGCTCAACAGGCGCGCCAACGATCACAACCCCCTGCTTGGCTAAAGCATAGATTTTTTGCAGTGATTCAAAGCTTAGGGTCTTGTGATTATTTAGTACTAATACCTTGTATTGGCTGCCATGAGGCAAGACTAATTTACGATCTTGTACGGTCAGCTTGTGTAACATATCGGTATTCAAACAATCGTAGTTAATCGATACCGGCACCACAGAACTAAGGGGATCTTTTTCTGGGCAAATAGTTGGTGTCGCATCTCCCAAATACCATAGAATATCTGATACGGCATTTCCTACGCGCAACAAATGCTGGCCTCGGGTAATGTATTCAAACCAAGCTTTACCTGCACCATTCCACCATGGCTGTGTACGGTCGAAATGCGCCCCCCACATGTTCATAGTCATACCCGGCATTACGTGGGTATTGGCTTGATGAGCAAAGCGGTGGAATACATGTTGGTTAACCCCTAATGCCCAACTTTTATCGCTGTCGACTTTGCCAACCGAGGGATTAAATAACCAGTTATTTTGTGGAAACTGAGTAAAGGCTTCCGCCGCGACTATGGGTTTGTCGTAGAGATTTGCTGTAGAAGCAGAAGATGAAATTCTAAAATTGTTAGTATCTAGCCAAAACTCGCCCATAGGGTAATCGGCACTTCGGGCCACATCTAACTCATTGAAAGGCCCTGAGCCATAAGGCTCTAAATAGGTTTTAACCCCGTCTTTGTGGGCCAACTCCGAAAAGTATCCATAATAGTTTTCGGTAATTAAGCGGTTATTAAAGTCTCGCGTATCCCATAACACAGCCTCGGCCGTTGTTGCAGAATCAACGAACTTACCCGCAAATAGCGGTAAATAAGGCACTAAATCGTAACCGTATTCTTTTTCAAACAGCTTTTCATAATCGTGAGTCCAGTTTTGGGCTCCCACTTCGTAGCTGTCTATTTCTATGCTGTACAAGGCATTGGGTGCAACCTTTTTCACCTGATTCAGCACATTGGTAATAAAATGTTCGTAATGTAATTTAAACGCTGGCTGACTAAATTTATCGACTTCTAGGCCCGTCCCTTCACGAGACGCAGGAATGTTCACAGCCCCAGTACTGGTATAGCCAAAACGCATTATGGTCCACTTGCCTTCGGGCAACTGCGTTTGTAGCTGACCATTTTCATTCATGCTAGAGGTTAAATTACGTACTTCAGCTGTTTTTATGGTGAGGGTATCAGGTGCACTACCAATAGACTCAAATTCTTGATAATCCGTACGACTGGCTTGAGTGCGGCCAGTGTAATTATCCATAGTGGGTGTAGACGATACCCTGACTTCCATTAAGTTAACTGGCTGCTTGCTCACCACTCTAAAGTACTTAGCCTTGTGGCCAGCAAACGCATCATCTGTCCCGTATACGTATTTGCCCGGGCGTCTCAAGGGTAAGTCTTTCACTTTAGTAAAGGTTTTACCGTCATCAGAAATATGCAATGACAACTCTACGCCGCGGCCGTTATACAGCAACATTTCGAGCAAACGCATAGTATAGGGCTGGTTGTAGGCAAATTGTATCCAAGCGGGTTGCCCATCTATCGGCGTCAACACACTGTGGTCGCTGACGTCACCGTTCGTTAATACTGTTAGTTTAAAATTTGGGTCAGAAGACGTAATGACAGGTTTACGATTAGCATCATCAATCTCACTGGCTAAAGCAGGGTAAGCAATCACAGCCACATCTTGATAGTAGTCAAGTAAGGTTTGCGGTTGCGCTAGCGCAAGATTTATCTCTCCACCTTCTACCACTGTTTCGCTGAAGGTCAGGCGTTTCATTGAGTGCTCAGGGGTCACCCAAGGTCCGCCACTTGATGTCCACCCATCGCAGTTGTGCATCCCAAAGGTAAGCCCAAGTCTTTGTGACTCTTTGGCTAAATGCCCGATCAACTCTATGTGCTCAGTAGAATTAAACCTAACCTTACCCAAGGGGATCCCTTGGGTAACATTAAACAGCATAGTACCGCCAATCCCTACTTCTGCGATAGACTCTAGATCTTTAGTGATACCCGCCGCCGACATATTACCGCTCATGGCATGTAGCCAAGTTAACGGCTTTGAAGAAGACGGAGGCGAAGCGAACTCAGCTTTTAATTGTGCATGAGCTTCGCTCTCTTCTTTAGGTTGTGTGGTCTGTTCATTACAAGACAAAACAGACAGCGCAAGCAAACTAAGAAAAAGGCGTTTAGTCGATGGACCAAATACAGAAGGTTTTAGTAACGAAGGCTTGGAGATCATAAGTAATAGGGCTTCTTTGTTAAGGGAAAAATGAAAATCATCGGTCTACACCAAACCGCACTGATATCAATGACAAGAATACTAACACTAATACCAACCGGTACAAATAAGAGGTCACTCATTTATACCGATTGGTATAATACCCATTTGCACTGACATTTTATTGGCTTTGCACCCACAAAAAAAGCAGAGGGCCTTTGGGGCAACTCTGCTTTTTGGTCAATCCAGATGGTTGGTCACTACCCCAATATTAGAATACTGAAGTTTTAGATTTACATGTTTAGCTCTTTCAGTTTACGGGTAAGGGTGTTTCTGCCCCACCCTAAGCGCTTGGCTGCATCTTGCTTGTGTCCATGGGTATAGTGTAAGGCCCGCTCTAGCATTATTCGCTCAAAACTTAGGGTGGCTTCATCTAAAATATCGTTTTTACCCGACTGCAATTGTGCATCAGCCCAGGTTGCTAAGAGAACTTTCCAGTCTCCCGCTTGGGTGGCTTGTTCGCTAGTCACGGGTTGTTGATGAATTTCTGGTGGCAAATCACTAACCAAGACTTCTTGACCACTTGCCATCACGGTTAACCAGCGACACATGTTCTCAAGCTGACGCACGTTACCCGGCCAAGGTAATTGCTGCAGAATTTTCCGGGTTTCTTTAGCCAAAGATTTCACTTCAACAGACAACTCTGAAGCCGCTTTTTGCAAAAAGTGAGACGCTAATAAAGGAATATCTTCCCGTCGTTCGCTCAGCTTAGGTATATGAATCCGAATGACATTCAAACGGTGAAACAAATCTTCACGAAACTTACCGTCAGCTACTCTTTGCTCTAAATTTTGATGAGTCGCAGCAATGATCCTTACGTCAACCGATACGGGATTATGCCCCCCTACTCGATAAAACTGACCATCGGCTAGCACTCTAAGTAAACGAGTTTGTACATCTAATGGCATATCGCCAATCTCGTCTAAAAACAAGGTGCCACCATCAGCTTGTTCAAAACGCCCTTGGCGAGCCCCTTGAGCACCAGTAAATGACCCTTTTTCATGACCAAATAACTCTGATTCAATTAAATCGGCTGGAATTGCTGCCATGTTCAACGCAATAAAGGTTTCGCTAGCCCGGGGGCTATGTCTGTGTAGCGCCTGAGCGACCAATTCTTTACCCGTACCAGATTGGCCATTAATTAACACACTGATACTAGAGCGAGACAAACGCCCTATCGCCCTAAACACCTCTTGCATTGCAGGCGCTTCGCCAATAATCTCGGTCGCTTTGAGTAACTCTGGTGCTTGATACTTACTCGATTGCTCTCGCGCATGGGTAAGGGCGCGTTGCACCAAACTTACGGCTTCATCAATGTCAAAGGGCTTAGGTAAATATTCAAATGCACCACTTTGGTATGCGTTAACTGCACTGTCCAAGTCTGAGTGGGCAGTCATAATAATCACCGGAATATTTTCGAAACGCTTGTGCACCTCTGCTAACAAGGTCATGCCGTCCATTTGCGGCATACGGATGTCTGAAACAATGACCTCAGGCGGCTGTCCACTTTGCAGTTGCAGTAGTAAATCTTCTGGGTTCTCGAAACAAAAACACGGAATATTAGCTGCCTGTAAGGCTTTTTGCAGCACCCAACGGATAGAGCTGTCGTCATCTACAATCCAGACTGGTTCGACATTCATTTTTGATGTTCCTTTCTGTCAATCGGTAAATACAAGGTAAACTCGGTGCGCCCCGGCCAGCTGCCCACATCGATTTTACCTCTGTGATGGCCAATCAAGGTTTGCGAGATAGATAAGCCTAAGCCACTGCCGTCTTTTTTGGTGGTCACCATAGGATAAAAGAGCGTATCTTTAAGTTCATCGGGTATACCTGGGCCGTTGTCAACAATACTAATTTTTACACACAGGGGAAAACTCGCCCCATGGATAATCACCCGCCTTTCGATACGCGTGACAATTTGAATTTCGCCTTCAATATCAGGATATTGCATTAACACCTGAACACTATTTCGAACAATGTTCAGAGTAGCTTGTTGGATCATATCTTGATCAAGGTAAATATCTGGGATACTGGGGTCGTAATCGCGAACAATCTTAATGCTATGGCTGGGATCTAAATCTACTAAGGTACACACTTTCTCGATGACTTCGTGAACGTTATACCAATGAAAGGTAGGCCTAACATTTGGGCCAAGCAGGCGATCAACCAAGTTTCGCAAGCGATCTGACTGCTCAATAATCACTTGGGTAAACTCTTTAAGTTCGTTGGAGTTTAGTTCTTTAGATAACAACTGCGCTGCGCCACGGATCCCCCCAAGAGGGTTTTTAATTTCGTGGGCTAAGCCGCGCACTAGCTCGCGGGCAGCTTGTTGCTGTGCCCATTGATGATTCTCTTGAGTAATCTTCTTTTGTTGTTCTATTTGGCGTATTTCGAGTAGTAAATACTTTTGCTGGTTTTCGACCACGCTTGTTACAGAGACGTCGGCCTGAGTATGCCTACCATCTAAAAACAAGATATTCACTTCACTGTCAGAAAACGACTCCCCAAATTCGCGACATTGGTGCAAGCGTCCTACATCCAAGCTTGAGCTAGTGATAAATTGATAGATTTCGCAGTTCATTAATAAACTTAAACTGCGCTCAAATAGTGCTTCTGCCGCATGGTTAGCAAACTGAATGCACATATCTGGATCAAGCACCATGACAGCGGTCGACAAGTGGTCTAACAAAATGTTTGAAGAAATAGCCTGTTTCATAGTCCCAACAAAAATACCGCACCAATAAGGTGCAAATGTAACTTTAGCGTGTCATCTTATCTATTCAAATATAAAATTACGTCTTATCTGGCAGGGCTTTGCACCGAAACTCGGTGCAAATAGAAGGTCTGCTGCTGGGTAGATGCAAGGATCTTGCCTGAGTTGGCAACTAACTGTATTTGAATGGTATATGCCCCTCTATCGAGGTTTTCTAAGGCGAATATAGGAGAGTTTTGCTTACGCACAATCTTCCCCGCCATTAATAATTGATACTGACCAGAAACGTCCTTAATGGGCTTAACCACAATATTTACGTTGCCGGCATTATCTCTGATGTTTTCTTCTGGTGCAGGACGAGAAATCAACAATTTACGGGGCGGCACTGGTGGTTTTATTGGAGTCGAAACAGCGCTAGCTTGACCATTATTTAGGGCGGGCACCACTACACTATTGACCCCAGATAGATTCACAGGTTGCGCATCTTTCGTGGCGGTATCTGTGTATACCACTGAGCCATCTTCACGTGTGACTTTGTATACGTCTTTGGCTTCAGTATTAACAGTTAACACTGCCATGACTAAGGCCACAGTGCTAGATAGGTTCACGCGCATACTTTTGAGCTTGGATTCTAAATAGAGAATGAAGTTAGTGTAGCTAATTTTTAGGCAAAAAAAAGCCCGCTTTCGCGGGCTTAGTATCAGATTTACTATCTAATTAAACGCTGTAGTACATGTCGAACTCAACAGGGTGAGTGGTTGAGTTTAATAACTCAACTTCTTCACGCTTAAGGTCGATGTATGCATCAATCATTTCGTCAGTCATAACACCACCAGCAGTCAAGAAGTCACGGTCTGCATCTAGTGCATCCAATGCTTCTTCAAATGAACTTGCAACTTGAGGAATGGCTGCAGCTTCTTCAGCTGGTAAGTCATACAAGTCTTTGTCCATTGAATCGCCAGGGTGGATCTTGTTTTTAATTCCGTCAAGGCCAGCCATAAGCATAGCAGTGAAAGATAAGTAAGGGTTACCTGTAGGGTCAGGGAAACGTACTTCGATACGACGTGCTCTATCAGTTGTAACATAAGGAATACGGATAGATGCAGAACGGTTACGAGCTGAGTAAGCTAGCATAACTGGTGCTTCAAAGCCTGGTACTAAACGCTTGTACGAGTTAGTAGAAGCGTTAGAGAAAGCATTGATTGCTTTAGCATGCTTGATGATACCACCAATGTAGTAAAGTGCTTCTTCAGACATACCTGCATATTTGTCACCCGCAAAGATGTTTTTGCCATCTTTAGAGATTGATTGGTGAACGTGCATACCAGAACCGTTATCGCCAACTAGAGGCTTAGGCATAAAGGTAGCAGTTTGACCATATGCATTAGCTACGTTGTGAACAACATACTTGTAGATTTGAACTTCATCAGCTTTCTTAACAAGCGTATTGAAAAGACATGCGATTTCGTTCTGACCAGCAGTTGCTACTTCGTGGTGATGCGCTTCAACAGTCAAACCCATTTCTTCCATAACTAAACACATAGCAGCACGAGTATCGTGTGCAGAGTCAACTGGAGGAACTGGGAAGTAACCACCTTTTACACCTGGACGGTGAGCTAGGTTACCTTCTTCGAACTCTGCACCAGAGTTCCACTTAGCTTCAGCAGAATCTATTTTGTAGAAAGAACCGGCCATGTCAGTGTGGAAACGTACGTCGTCGAACAAGAAAAATTCTGGCTCAGGACCAAAGAAGGCTGTGTCACCGATGCCAGTAGACTTCAAGTATTCTTCGGCACGGTTAGCAACTGAACGCGGATCACGGTCGTAACCTTCGTTAGTAGTTGGCTCAAGAATATCACAACGGATATTAATTTGAGTTTCTTCTGCGAACGGGTCAAGAACGGCAGTTTCAGGATCAGGCATAAGGATCATGTCAGATTCGTTGATTCCTTTCCAACCAGCGATTGAAGAACCATCGAACATTTTACCTTCTTCGAAGAAGTCTTCATCTACTTGGTGAGTAGGTATAGAAACGTGTTGCTCTTTACCTTTAGTATCGGTGAAACGTAAATCAACGAATTTAGCTTCGCTTTCTTTAATAAGGTCTAAGGCCTTTTGTGCTGACATAATGTCCTCCAGATTAAAAATATAAATGTAAAAGTTTTGGTTTATTTGAGCCAAAACTAAAACGTTGTCGCTTTACAGCAATAACCGCGCCATTTAAGTAAATTTTAAGAATACGGCTTAATTCAACAATTTACGGGCTAATACCGACAAACAAAATTGTGTAGATGCACCAATTTAGAGCATCACGGCATCATTATAAAGCAAAGCCGCACTATCCTATCAAAAAGTTCCTATTATGCTAGTACAAGAATCTACTATTTATCTGGGCTAAAAAGGATAAGCCTGCGTGATTTAATTTTATTTGGCCGCAATATGCATTTGACGTTCGCTTAATGGTGGATATATCTGTACAATCCGCGCCCATAAATTCGAAGTTAAATTCGCGATTGTCTAGCAATCGCCAGCAAAGAGTAAACACCATGAGTTCATCAAACACCTCAATTGCTAATTTGAGGAACATTGCGATTATTGCCCACGTTGACCACGGCAAAACCACCTTAGTTGATAAGTTGTTACAACAGTCAGGTACATTAGAAAGCCGCGGCGAAGCCGAAGAGCGAGTGATGGACTCTAACGACATCGAGAAAGAGCGTGGCATTACCATTCTTGCTAAAAATACAGCAATAAAATGGAATGATTACCGTATCAACATAGTAGACACCCCTGGACACGCCGACTTTGGTGGTGAAGTTGAGCGAGTTATGTCGATGGCTGACTCAGTATTATTATTAGTCGATGCGCAAGAAGGCCCAATGCCACAAACTCGTTTTGTGACACAAAAAGCCTTTGCTCAAGGTTTGAAGCCAATTGTTGTTATCAACAAAATTGATAAGCCTGGCGCTCGCCCTGATTGGGTAATGGATCAAGTATTCGACCTGTTTGACAACTTAGGTGCGACAGACGATCAATTAGATTTTGAAGTGGTTTATGCATCAGCGCTTAATGGCTGGGCAACCAACGACGTTGATACGCCTAGCGAAGACATGACACCTTTATTCGAAACTATCGTTAAACACGTTAAGCCACCAGCAGCAGACGTAGACGGTCCTCTACAAATGCAAATTTCGCAGCTTGACTACAACTCGTATGTTGGCGTAATCGGTATTGGCCGTATCACTCGTGGTTCGGTTAAACCAAACCAGCAAGTTTCTATCATAGGTGCCGACGGTCAAACTCGTAACGGTAAAGTGGGTCAAGTACAAGGTTACCTTGGTCTTGAACGTCACGAAGTACAATCAGCCGATGCAGGCGATATCATTGCAATTACTGGTTTAGGTGAATTAAAAATATCTGACACCATTTGCGATCCTACCGCAGTAGAAGCCTTACCAGCACTATCAGTAGACGAACCTACTGTAACCATGACATTCCAAGTGAATAACTCACCATTTGCAGGTAAAGAAGGCAAGTACGTAACGTCACGTAATATTCTTGAGCGCTTACAAAACGAATTAGTTCACAACGTGGCACTTAAAGTTGAAGAAATGCCTGATCCAGACAAATTCCGCGTATCGGGTCGTGGTGAACTTCACTTAGGTATTCTAATTGAAAATATGCGCCGTGAAGGTTACGAGCTAGCGGTATCACGTCCAGAAGTAATCTTAAAAGATGTTGACGGTCAGGTTCACGAACCTTTCGAAACCGTTACTATCGACGTAGAAGAAGAGCACCAAGGTGCAATCATGGAGCAGCTTGGTACACGTAAAGGCGAGCTAACAGACATGTCTCCTGATGGAAAAGGCCGTATCCGTATGGACTTTATCATCCCAAGCCGTGGCTTAATCGGTTTCCAAACTGACTTTATGACCATGACTTCTGGTTCAGGCTTGATGTATCACACCTACGACCATTACGGCCCACATAAAGGTGGCGAAATCGGTCAGCGTAAGAATGGTGTACTTATTGCCAACGCTACAGGTAAAGCTCTAACTAATGCCTTGTTTAACCTGCAAGAGCGTGGTCGCTTATTTATCGGCCATGGTGTTGAAGTATACGAAGGCATGGTAATTGGTATTCACGCACGCGATAACGATCTAACGGTTAACGCTCTAAAAGGTAAGCAATTAACTAACGTTCGTGCATCAGGTACAGATGAAGCGCAAAACTTAGTGCCGCCAATCATTATGTCTTTGGAGCAAGCGTTAGAGTTTATCGACAATGATGAGTTAGTAGAAGTGACGCCAGAGAGCATTCGTATTCGTAAGAAGCTGCTGACTGAAAACCTACGTAAGCAAGCTGGACGTGCACCAAAGTCGTAAAGACTTAGTCTTAGTCCCTAAGACATTGCACTCATAGCAAATTTAAAAACCGACGAAAGTCGGTTTTTTTATGCTTGTAAAATACCGACGCCACTCAAGCCTAATTTTCATCTTGAGTTTGTGCTTATTTCAGGCGATGACTTGTCTCATCCGTCGCCAAATTTTTGAAGCTTTACGTTTTAAAAGCGACCCGTCTTTGCCTTTGGTATAATACCTGCTTTAGTCTAAGCAAATTTCTTGTAAATTTTGTTGGAGCTTTCTAAGAAAGTGCCTTCCCCCCTTACATTACACGCCGAGGATAAGATATGAGCGGAGCAAGATCGCGTAAGAATGCCATCACAGAAATCACCAATCGTGCACCAAAGTTGGTCGACCAAACCGATCCTTTGAGTAAAATTTGGGCAACAGACGTATTTAGTCTATCGGCAATGGAAGAAGCCTTGTCTAAAAACGCATTTAAAGCGATAAAAAAGACGGTTCAAACAGGGGCCGAATTGGATGCGGCGACTGCCGACATCGTAGCTGCCGCCATGAAAGATTGGGCCATTGCTAAAGGTGCCAAGTTCTTCTCACACATCTTTTACCCCATGACCAATGTCACAGCTGAAAAGCATGACGGGTTTATTGTGACTAACTCTGACGGCGGCGCAATCACAGAATTTACCGGTAGCCTACTAATTAAAGGCGAGCCAGACGGGTCATCGTTCCCAAATGGTAGCTTGCGTATGACAAACGCAGCACGAGGCTACACAGCTTGGGATCCAACTAGCCCAGCATACGTCATGCACACGGCTAATGGCGCAACCTTGATGATCCCGAGTGTCTTTATGTCATGGACGGGTGAAGCTCTTGATAAAAAGATCCCACTGCTACGTTCAAATAAAGCCATGGACACAGCCGCGCAAAAGGTATTAACCCTGATGGGCGAAACCGAAATCGCACCACTCAACTCAAGCTGTGGTGCCGAGCAAGAATACTTCTTAGTTGATGAACACTTTGCCAATGCTCGCCCCGATTTACTGTTAGCCGGCCGCTCACTATTTGGTGCAGCCCCTGCTAAAGGTCAACAATTCGATGACCATTACTTTGGCGCTATCCCTGCTCGCGTACAGGTCTTTATGCAAGACTTTGAAGACAAACTATACCGCTTAGGGATCCCAGCTAAAACTCATCACAATGAAGTCGCCCCTGGGCAATTTGAAATTGCCCCTTACTACGAAGCAGCAAACGTAGCAGCAGATCATCAGCAACTCTTGATGACGCTAATGAAGAGCACAGCCAAAGAGCACGGTTTTTTATGCTTATTGCACGAAAAACCCTTTGCTGGAGTAAACGGTTCGGGTAAACACGTCAACTGGTCTGTGGGTAATTCAACTCAAGGAAACTTACTTGATCCGGGCAGTACCCCACACGACAACTTAAACTTCTTATTATTCTGCGGAGCGGTTATTCGTGGCGTACACAAATATGGGCCATTATTACGAGCAGTTATCGCCTCTGCTGCCAATGACCATCGTTTGGGTGCAAACGAAGCGCCACCTGCTATTTTATCTGTCTATTTAGGCGATCAGTTAGAAAGCGTATTTAAAGACATTAAAGCAGGTAAACTGCTAGAGAAAGCCAAAGGCGGATTGATGGACTTAGGTCTATCACAAATCCTATCTTTTGAGCGAGATCCAGGTGACAGAAACCGTACTTCGCCTTTCGCGTTTACGGGTAATCGTTTTGAGTTCCGAGCAGTAGGCTCTTCTCAATCGGTATCTGGCCCTCTTGTCGCTATGAATACCATGCTAGCCGATTCATTAAACTGGATTGCCGACAAGCTTGAAAGCGTAATAGCCAAAGGCGAAGATAAAACCGCTGCGGTTATCACTGTGTTACAAGAGCTAATGGAGCTGCACGGAAATGTCATTTTTGGTGGCGACGGCTACTCAAGTGAATGGCATACAGCAGCAGTCGAAGAACGTGGCCTGAAGAATATTCCCACCACAGCTGACGCTCTGCCTGCCTTTAAAGATCCTGATGTGGTCGAGTTGTTCAAATCAACAGGCGTACTGTCTCCAGCCGAACTTGCCAGTCGCTTCGAAGTCTACGCAGAACAGTACATACTGTCGATTGAAGTAGAAGCTAAATTGGTAGTAGGCATGGCAAGCACCAGAATTTACCCAGCTGCCATGACTTACTTAAACAATCTAGCTAGCACAGCAGCAAACCTGACTAAATTAAGTGTGTCTATTGGTCAAGATAGCCTTGAGCAAGTTGCCAGCGAAACCGACACTATGATGGCAGCCGTGGCTAAACTCAAAGAAGCATTAAGTATCGAAGAGTTTGACAGCGTAGAAGCCCACATGAACCATTGTGCAGAGATACTTTGTCCTCTTATGCTAGAGGTTCGTAACAGTGCCGATAGCTTAGAATTAGTGGTGTCTGACGAGTTATGGCCACTACCTAAGTACCAAGAAATGCTGTTTATTAAGTAATTAGTAAGCTCGCCCGATACCAAGTGTCATTGATATCGGGACCTAAAGCCTTAAATCAAAAAAGAGCTTCGGCTCTTTTTTTTGTGGGCCAGTCCTTATTTGGTGTAAAAAATAGCGCCTATAAAGACAGCAAAAAAGGAACGTACACAGGAGCAATTAGGGCCGTTATCATGGCACAGATAATCAAAGCCGTAGAAGCGTACGCAGAAGCAATAGGATACTTTTTCGAGATACTTGCCGTACCAACGGCATGAGACACACTGCCAATTGCCATACCAATCACTTTTTGTGATTCTGGATTGTCTGTGCTCTGCTCGCAATCCACCACCTGCTTGCTAACAATACGTAACCAACCTAACCACAACACACCAATAATTGACCCCGTAAGCCCAGCAATTAAAGGAACCACAGCCGCAATAGACTCAGAGCCTCCTAGTTCCAATGCGGTGGACATAGACACTGGGGTGGTGATATTTAGTGCCACAATTGACTTGATCAGCCAAGCATCTAAACCCAACACCCTAGCTAAGCAAACACTCACCGTTAACGTAATTACAGAAGCCAAAGCGCATATGACAGCGATCTGTCGCCACTGTTTATACAAAATGGGGAGTTGTTTGTAGAGGGGGTACCCCAAAAGCACAACGGCGGGTTCGAGTAAATGATTCACGTAACCGGCTCCTCCAATATATTGCTCATACGGAATACCGAAGATAAGCAAACCGAGTGAGATGCTCACAACACTCAGTAACAGGGGATTTAAAAAAGGGTAAGAGTAGGCTTGCTGCAATCTGAAATAACCTAAAAAGATTACCAGAGAGCCTCCACAAAATAGTAAAAACTCAATCATCTTTACCTGTCACCAACCACTTACGGCTTAACCAGGCAATCACACTGAGGGCCACTAAGGTACTACTCATACCCACCAATAGAATTTTACCCCCACTTTGAGCAATTAAATCTCCGTACTGAATAATCCCTACGCATACCGGCAAGAAAACAAACGACAAATATTTAACAATACGCTGCACGGGTTGTTGAAACAACGCCTGAGCTGACAGCCCAAACCGCTCTGCAACCATTAGCCCAAGTGCGAAGCACAACATTCCCCACAAAGGCGAGGGCAAAAAGGGGGCGTAAACATTCAACCATTTACCCAGCACTAAGCACACAGCTACGGCTGCAGCTAACGCCCCATATCCGACTGCGCCTTTAAGTAAACCGATTAGCATAATTGCGAAACCTTAAAGGGTGTGAATAAAAGCATGCATGGACTCAAGCATGGACTCAAAAAGTGGATTAGCTTTTGAGCCACGACATAACACCGATACGTCAGTTACCGAGTTATCTTCTGGCATGTGTGCTAATTGTGATTCACTGATAACTAAATCTGCATGGCATACATCGAATTTTTTACCAATCCGAAACCATACACTTGACCCAGTATTGATTGCTAATAGCTTCTCGACGCCACGAATTGGCGTGGTCAAATCGGCCTCGGAGTGAGCCGCCCAAATAGGAAAACTAGGAGGCGATTGCTCACTAAGGTGCCTAACAGACTTGATCACTTCCATTAGCTCACCCGCAGCGTAACGTGCCACAACGGGATACTTATAGGGGTTATCGCCCTGGGTTTGATAGGTGCCATCTAACCACTTCATCAACAATTTGATGCCCCACACTTGAGTCAGTGACTCAACGCTCGACGTTAACGCTAGCGCCCCAGAAAACAACAGCACACCCGAGACCTTATTTGGGTGCAATAAACTGTATTCGGTTGCCAAGGCTCCGCCAGTAGAGAAGCCACCAATAATAGTCTTTGTTCCCAAAGGAGCGGCAATATTGGTTACCGCCTCAACATGAGCGCGCCAACGGTCTGACAACAAAGGATCTTGCATATCTGCATCTGCCTGTTTCTTCCCGTGGCCCGGCAATAAAGCCACCACCACGTTGTAACCTTGGCTATGCAAAGATTGGGCAATAGAGGTTAAGTAAAAAGGCGAGTCACTTAGCCCATGAAACAATACCACCACTTTATCTTTGGGTTGACCATGATGCAGAATAAAGGGCGCATTACCCTCGTTCCGTAAGGTACTGGAGCAAACTTTAAATTGCTGCCCTTGAGGTTGCTGACACCCCTGAATAGTCCCTAATTCTTGTTCATAAAGTTGTGCGAACTGATCAAAGGATAACTGCAATTCTGGTTCAGCCCCATGGCTAGAAAAACACACACAAGATAACCAAAAGAAAATACGGTAGACGTTCATAGTAGTCTTAAGTAAGGAATCAAAAAATAGATAACCAATAGTATAGAGGTGCCCAACAAAAAGAAACGTTTGCCGCAGGCTAGAGCTGTTTATGATTGTGTAAACCAATCCTAATCCTATAAAAAAGGGTGCTGAACCAGCACCCTTTTACCTTACACATTATATCTAGTGAGCTTAGTTTTTATCCAAACGAATAAGCGCTAAACACCTAGCTAAACTTTTATGCAAAGTAAGCTTCTAAGTCGTCTGAGCCACCTATTAGCTTGCCACCAATAAAGACTTGAGGCCAAGTTTCTTTACCCGATAAAGCTTTTAGTGCGGTGAAAGACACTTCTTTACCCATAACTAATTCTTGATACTCAAAGCCTTTTTCCGCCAATAAAGCTTTTGCTTTGGCACAGTAAGGGCAGCCAGGCTTAGTTAAAATAGTCGTTGCTTCAGACGGTTTTGCTTCTGGAGCCAAGTAAGCCAGCATAGTATCAGCGTCAGATACTTCAAACGGGTCGCCTGGAAGATCAGGTTCAATAAACATTTTGTCTACTACGCCGTCTTTAACCAGCATAGAGTAGCGCCAGCTACGCTTACCAAAGCCTATTTCAGACTTGTCTACTAACAGACCCATGCCTTCGGTGAACTCTCCGTTACCATCAGGGATAAGGGTAACGTTTTCAGACTCTTGATCTTCTGCCCATGCGTTCATTACAAAGGTATCGTTTACCGACATACAAACTATGTCATCAACGCCATTCGCTTTAAACGTTTTAGCTAGCTCGTTGTATCGCGGTAAGTGAGTAGACGAACACGTTGGGGTAAAAGCACCCGGCAATGAAAATACAACAACTGTTTTCCCTTTAAACAACTCGTCGGTTGTTACGTTTTTCCACTCATCGTTTGCTCGAGTAGCAAACGTAACTTGTGGAACCGCTTGTCCTGCTTTGTCTTCAAAATTTGGGTTTGACATAATTTCTCCAGTTAGTTGTAGTCCAATTTAATATTTTTGTTGCGCTAAACCGTTTCGGTAAAAAGATAATAGAACAATTATTTAATTTAACAAAAACGTTTAAATAGATGATAGCGTTCTGTTTTTTAGATGATAAGCCCATTGATTAACAAATGGCTTTACTCTCTACTAACAAAAACTCGCTAAGTTTGTATCAGATGTTACGTCACAATCTTAAATTAAGCTCATGATTTAGGGTAATTTATGTAGATTTATTTAACTGGTATTTTGTATCAGTCGACCGACATAACATGCTATTTTTCTAACACCTATAGTTTTAAAAACACTAAACCCGCCCCCTACTCTTTAAAAAAAGACTCAGGATTTTCCATTAGCAAGGCTTCAATATCTTCGATATCAGGTAAGGCAGTGACTTGTTGGTCTTTATTTGCTGCGCAAGGAATAGCTTTTTCTTCATTGGCCCATTCACCTAGATCAATTAGTTGGCAGGTTTTACTACAAAAAGGCCGGTGAATATTGTCTGGTGACCACTCTAGTTCGGCCTGGCATTGGGGACAGTTGACTTTCATTAGCAGCTCGCCAGTTTAAAGCTAACAGTAGATTCTACGCCAGTAGAACCGTCGGCAGCAGGAGTAAAAGAAGTAAAACGAATCGCATAACGGTACTTGTTCCCCGACAAAATAGGGTAAAAACCTTGATCTGTAGGGCTAAGTACTCGAATTAACTCGTTCTTGTCATCGGCTACACCTTGATAAAACCCATTGTTCGCATCAACCACACTAAAACGGCCTCGCTCTCGTAAAAAGGACAAGGTCATGTCGATCGCATGTTGCACAGGTAAGATTTCTTGCAACCAACGGCTTATATCAAGGAGTTTATTTTTTGCAGGTTGTTGTAACCAATAGTGTAAGTTTGGCAAATCGAAGCCACAAGTCCCACCAGGGATGGCAAAGCGTTGACGAATCGAAGACAAAAAGCGGTCTTCTTTTAATTCAGAGCCTATTTTTTTTGCGCCTTTTAATGACTCCCGCAAGCGTAAAATTTTCTGTAAGGCATGTTGCAGAGCATCATTGTCGATATTGGGGTGTTGTGACCAGATCACTAGGTTTTTTTCGTGAGTTTCTATGTCTTTCAGTACGTCATTGCGTAGGTCAAGACGCTCTAGTAAATCAAGTAAAGTAAAAAGCCCATCGAGTAAATTGATGTATTGCCAATCTTCGCTAGCTTGCTTGCCGTGCTCTAACTGTTTGAATAATTGCTCCAATCTAAGATACGTACGTACCTTTTCATTTAGCGGAAATTCGTAAATAGCGTGAGACATAGCACCTTAATCGTTACAAGTTTTGAGAGCAGAAAAATTGGAAGTTCATTGTAGAGAATTTTTACGTGAATCAATAGACCCAATTAACGAAAAGACTCAGCAAGCGCTAAATAGATTTGGTGTAGCTCGTCTACTTTTTCAATCAGTTGAGTGCTGTCGCCATTATTGTCTATGATGTGGTCGGCAGCCGCTAAGCGCTCTTCACGACTCACTTGAGCTTGCATAATCGCCCGAACTTGCGCAGCGTCTGTGTCGTCTCGCAACATAGTGCGTTCGATTTGATGTTGCTCGTCTACATCCACGACCAACACGCTATTCACTAAGCTTTGTAGATTATTTTCAACCAGCAAAGGCACGCTTAACAAACAGTATACCGAACCAGCAGCTTGGCTTTGTTGCACCATTTGCTCACGAATAAGAGGGTGTAACAAGGCATTCAACCACGCTTTAAGGCGGCTATCCTTGAAAATAATATCTCGCAGCTTAGGACGGTCTAACTCGCCTTTGGCGGTCACGATTAAACCACCAAATTTGTCTACAATTTGACTTAGGCCATCACTACCGGGTGCCACCACTTGTCTAGCAATGACATCTGCATCCACTACCTCTATACCTTTTTGAGCGAACAAGTTAGTCACAGTCGTTTTACCGCTGCCTATGCCGCCTGTCACACCTACAACAAATTGGCTCATGGTAATATCCAGTCCCAGTACATAGCCACTATTGGCTCACCGAACATAAGCGTTAACCAACCCGCTGTTGCTAAATAAGGCCCAAAAGGAATGGGCTGGCTTTTGTCTTTGCCTTGTATCGACAACAGGGTAATCCCGACTATCGCTCCCACTAAAGACGACATTAAAATCACCACGGGCAGGTGCTGCCACCCTACCCAAGCACCCAGTGCTGCCAGTAATTTAAAATCGCCGTATCCCATACCCTCTTTGCCAGTAAGCAATTTAAACGCCCAATACAGGCTCCATAAAGACAAATACCCCAAGGCTGCACCTATAATCGCATCTTGGCTAGACACAAAAGGCGCGTTTATGCTGACAACCAACCCCAACCATAACAACGAAAGGGTCAGTTGGTCGGGCAATAACATAGTGTCTAGATCGATAAAGGTCATGGCAATTAACAACCAAGTCGCGACGATTGCCGCACATCCTCCTAAACCGTAACCAAACTGCCAGGCCACCAAGGCCGACAAAGCGCCAGTAGCCAGCTCAATCAAAGGATAACGAACTGAAATAGGGTTGCTGCAATTACTGCATTTACCTCTAAGCCATAGCCAGCTGAGTACCGGAATATTCTCCCATGCTCGAATTTTATGTTGGCACTTGGGGCAAGTAGAGTCTGGTTTAATTAAGTTAAATGGCGGGACTGTATCGCCAGTAGGTGCCTGCTCATTGCTCTGTTGAGCTTGATAAAAGGCGATTTCAGCTTGCCAACGACGATCCATCATAACTGGCAATCGATAAATCACCACATTGAGAAAGCTCCCGACAAGCAGCCCCAATACGCCAACAAAACAAATAAAAAAGGTTGGCGACTCGGCCATTAACTGAAATATATCCATGATAAAAAAAGATTACGCAATTCGACTGGTTGTAGCAATAGCTTGCCAGAAAAGCCCGGAGTTGGCTAAGAAGACTTATCATTAATACCAGAATTTTAGATGACGACTTGCGGGCTAGTGGCAATTTGCACTTATTGCTAGGCTAAATCTTGGTTGCAATAGCATAGACTCTAACTTGTAGTCGGCTGCTAACGTTAGTCCAAACATTACAACACAATTATTAGACTACCGCTCCCATTTCAAAGATAGGTAAGTACATAGCGACAATAAGCCCTCCTATCACAACTCCCAAAACCGCCATTATCATAGGCTCCAAAAGGCTGGTTAATCCATCAACCATATCATCTACTTCGGCTTCGTATATGGTGGCAACTTTACTCAACATTTCGTCTACCGCCCCCGCCTCTTCTCCTATGGCAATCATTTGTACCACCATCTCCGGGAAAACATTAGTAGAACGCATGGCCACATTCATTTGTATGCCCCCAGATACTTCCTTCTTTACAAACAAAATAGCATCACGAAACACAGCGTTCCCTGCTGCTCCGGCAGCCGAATCAAGGGCACCAATCAAAGGTACACCAGCGGCGAAGGTGGTTGACAAGGTACGGGTAAAACGCGCCACTGAGGCTTTTTTTAAGATTTCGCCTATAACAGGGATTTTTAAGGTTTTAGCGTCTACCGAATCTCTGAGTTTTTGCGATTTACCGTGGGCTTTGGCAAACAAGGTTCCACCAGCAAATAGACCTAACCCAACAAATAACCCGTAATTTTGCATGAACTCAGATATGGCTAACACAAACTGCGTAAACGCCGGTAACTCTGCGCCAAAACTAGAAAATATTTCTTCAAACTGAGGTACCACAAAAATCAGCAAGATGGTCGTCACAATAAACGCGACCACTATCACAGCTATAGGGTAAAACATGGCTTTTTTAATTTTAGACTTTAAGGCTTCGGCTTTTTCTTTGTACAGGGCGATGCGATCGTAAATGGTTTCTAGGGCCCCAGACTGTTCACCCGTTTCGACCAAATCACAGTATAAATCATCAAAGTATTTAGGGTGTTTGCGTAAGGCATTAGACAAAGGGTTACCCGCTTTGACCTCGCCACCAATTTCGGTCAGCAGCTTACGCATAGACCTATTATCATGGCCACTCGCAATCATGTCGATACTTTGGATCAAGGTAACCCCTGCCCCCAGCATAGTAGCGAGTTGACGAGATAGAACCGCAATATCCACAGGCTTGATTTTTTGTGCGCCTTTGCCAAATAAAGGCTTCGCCATTTTTTTTACTTTTCTGGTAGCAATCCCCTGCCTTCGCAATTGATTTTTGGCCTCAACCATCGACATAGCCGAAATCTCCCCCTTTACCGACTGGCCATGCTTATTTGAACCTTGATAAGTAAAAGTGGTGGGGGTATTTGAGGCCATAAGCGCTTACCTTGAAATAAAATGTAAATCAAAAAAGGCTCGGGTAAACCGAGCCTTAAGTTGGTGCGAGTAAATCTAAATTTCTATTAACAAAGGGTAGTAGGAGAACAAGTCGCTACCCAAGTTAAGTTGCCGCTAGCTTGCTCGGTAGGCGTTAACGTAAAGGTAGCTGGGGTACTAGCATCTGGGCCATCGATATTCGCATCAGTCGCAGCAGTACCTGTGATAATACCATTCGCAGTTGCTACACCAGCGATACCTGCAGCAGCAGTAATATCTGCTGGTATACCATTAATGCCGGCATCACAATCAGCTAAGTCTGTGCCTGTTTGTACGCAAATTTCTACTGCTGTTTTGGCCGCCGAAGTAGCTTTCGTCACCTCTGTGAAACGAGCGTTCTCGGTGAAACTTTGATAAGCAGGCAAGGCGATTGCTGCCAAAATTCCGATAATCGCCACTACTATCATCAATTCGATTAGGGTAAAGCCGTTTTGGTTGTTTACTTGTTGAGTTTGATTAGTGTTCATTGTGTATCTCCAGCGTATTGGGTATTAGTTAATTTAATTCTGTGAGCCGCATCTAGGCTTGTGTTTGAACTCACAATCAGTATAGAAGGAGTTAACTAACTGACAAGTATGCAGGGGTATACCTAAGTCTTGCTGGTAAAACAGCAGTTAAAAATAAAAGCGATAAAAATCGGATACTTAGGGGAGTATTTTTGTACCAAGTTAGCATCTAGCAGGCAGCCAATAATCTTAATGAAAAGTTGGCTAACGCACTGAATTTAGGAGCTTAATTTTTTATTAATCTTGGAGTCAGCCAAGGGTCACGGGGGAGAGAGGTATTTGAGTATCTAGGCCTCATGTTCCATCAGAAACTTATACCAACAACAAACACAAGGCCCCAAAAAATCCCATTTTTCTACAGCAGCTCGGTATTGGTCAATACTTTAAATTGCTCAGGAGGATTTCTTTTTTTGGGGGCGAAAGAGGATGCCTTTGGCTATTTGACTAACAGCAGCGACAAGTCAATGGCTTGCACATGCTTAGTTAACGCCCCAGAAGATATATAATCGACGCCTAACGTAGACAGGGCTTTAAGCCTTGATTGCGTAATATTGCCCGACACTTCAAGCTGGCAATGCCCTTGATTTAACGCGACGGCTTGCTCAAGCATCTCGGTACTAAAGTTATCTAGCATCACAATATCGGCATTGGCGTCCATTGCTTGTTGCAACTCATGCAAAGACTCGACTTCAACTTCGATGGGTAATTCGGGATGGGTGGCACGAGCTTGGGTAACCGCATTGGCAATTGAGCCGCATGCAGCAATATGATTTTCTTTAATTAAGTAGGCATCAAATAAGCCAATACGATGGTTTTTACCGCCCCCACAGGTAACTGCATACTTTTGGGCAAGGCGCAATCCGGGCAGCGTTTTACGCGTATCTAGCAGCTGCGTTTTGGTACCCGCCAGCTCTTTTACGCACTGGGCAACTAGAGTCGCAGTACCAGATAAGGTTTGTAAAAAATTTAACGCGGTGCGCTCAGCTGTGAGTATTTGCCTTGCATTACCTGCTAGGGTCACTATGGTCTGATTGGCCTTGAGCGATTCGCCATCTTTCGCCTGCCATTCTAATTTAATATCTGGGTTGATTTGACGAAAGGTCTCTTCAACCCAAGCGCGCCCAGCCAACACACAATCTTCACGCGTGATAATTTTTGCCTGAATAGTGTGGTGTTTAGGGATCAAATTTGCAGTGATGTCTCCTTCATCGGGATGCGCGCCGTTTAAATCTTCAGACAAAGCCGTACGCACAGATTCTTGGATGTGTTTTTCTAACATGGGGACTCACAAATATTGACTAGAGGATAAAAGATAAAGCAACCGATTAAAGATGGCGCAGTGACAACCACTCACCCCTTTGGGTGAATTCTAATTGTTTTAGGGCGCTCATGCCTAGCAAAATCTTATTATCTTGCATCCCTGGATTGAGGTGTGCTGCCACATCACGCAATTCAATATCACCTAAGGTTAAGCGCTCAATGCGGGTTTGCGCCACCTGTACTCGACCATTAGCCGTTTGCACCCAATAACCTCGACCTTTTTGCAAACCCAAGGATTCAGCTAAATGCATAGGGATAGAGACTCGTGTTGCCCCTGTGTCGAGTAAGAACACTACAGGCTGGCCATTAATGCCGCCAGTTGCGATATAATGCCCACTACGATTTTGCTTGAGCCTGACTTCAGTGACGCCGCCAACTTGATGACTAACGGGGTCACTGTTGGGATTAAATTGTGCAGCTAACTGCTCGTCAAACATCAAGGTCAAGAGCCCAAGCCCCACTACCCAAGCAATAATTAACATGCCTTTACCCATAGAATTCTCCTGTATACCCCAAGTTATTAGAGGCTAACCCACTTTATGCCTACCCCACCTAAACATAATAACCCAAGCCAAGTAGCGGGATAACCACTCGCGTTAGCTAACGTCTTATCCTCGATTCAGGTTATGATAATTGGCAGCTAGCCTTACACCTAATTCAATCACTTATGATTAAAGATAACATTTTATCCTACGTAGAGTATGTACCCAGCAGTCACTGTGATGCGCGGACCGCAGATACACACATTTCGCTACTGGTGATCCACAACATCTCTTTGCCACCTGGTCAATTTGACAACTCAAATGTCGCACTGTTTTTTACCGGGCAATTAGATCCAGCAGCCGATGCCTATTTTAAAGACATCTATAAAATGCGGGTATCTGCCCATTGTTTCATTCAGCGTAGTGGTGCCATCACCCAATTTGTACCCTTTGACAAAAGAGCATGGCATGCTGGTGTATCGAGCTTTCAGGGCCAAACAAAATGCAACGACTACTCTATCGGCATTGAAATGGAAGGCACCGATAGCCTGCCCTACACAGAACAGCAGTATACATCCCTACAACGCGTTACTCGGGACTTAATGCAACATTATCCAGCCATCACACTTGGCCGTATAGTTGGGCACAATGACATTGCACCGGGTCGAAAAACCGATCCTGGGGTGGCATTCGATTGGGCCAAATATCGGCAGAAGATTAGGGCGTGTTCTGGACCTTTAGAATAATTTGAGCCTAATTTGCATTTAAAAACAGTGAATTTACCGATACCATCCCTTCTTGTAACTTAGGTTTCCAGAATAGCTGGCCCACAAAAAGAGACACACTATGATTTTAATGAGCCTATTGATTGTGCTGCTAATTGAACGTATCACAACCAAATCCAAGGTTTGGCAAGCAGAGTTCTATAGCACTTGGTATATCAACACAGTCCAGTCAATCCATTTACCGAGTAAATTGCCAGCCTCTTGGTCGCTGCCATTAACGGTAATTTTACCCTCTTTACTGGTTTACTGGGCCATAGACAATCTAAACAGCGGAATCATTGAGCTCATAGTAAGCACCTTAGTACTCATGGTGTGCATTGGCTGCCCTAAAATACGCGAAGCGTACAAGTGCTATTTACACGCTGCAAAAAAAGGCGATAGTCAGGCCTGCGATAGTTTTCGTGAACAGATAGATATGCAACAACCAGATATCACCTTTGGCCAGCAACTTATTTGGCAAAATTACCGGCATTATGCCGCAGTTATTCTTTGGTTTGCTGCGTTGGGCCCAGCAGGGGCCATTTTTTATGTACTCACCCGAGATCTTGTAGAGTACTACCAACAACACGACCTAAGTGGCGCCAAGCAAGGCCGCTTTATGTTGGGCCTACTCGACTGGATCCCCGTCAGAATTACCGCGTTTGGCTTTTTAGTCATTGGACACTTTTCTAGAGCCTTATCCACTTGGCTAGGATATTTACCTGATCCCTCTACTCAAGCAAAAACCCTATTGTTAAAAGTGGCGAAAAAGGCCGAAGAAATTGAACCCAAAGAAGAATATTGCACCGAAGAGCCTTGCACATTAGTCCGAATGGCTAAACGTAATATTATGTTTTTATTGGTGCTGATTGCCGCCACAACACTAATGGGGGTTACTCATTAGGGTTGGCTTAAGGTAAGTTTTATCTCGGCCCATGGACAATAAAGCAGCTAAAATACGTTTACTACGAATAGAATTTTTACTCACTTTAGTTAAGCGCTTATTTTGCCCCATTTGATACCGCTACGGAAAAACAAGCTAACTAAACCCTAAATTTCGGTTATGGTCTGACCATATTTTTATTTTAGCTATCTTGCTGTTTATTCAATCATTATTGCCACTTTCTGGTTTTTTTATTGCAATTTTGTGAATATTTATATTTACCCTCAGCCAATACTCTACTATCCTATTGCGCTCAATGGTCTTACCAATTTACCAAGTATTTTTTAGCTTGAGATAATGGAATCGTTAATGCGCAGAGTGCAAACCCGAAAAATATCTGACGACATCATGGAGCAATTGCAAGCCATGATGCTGGACGGTAGTCTCGAAGCAGGGCAAAAACTAGCTCCTGAGCGCGCATTAGCAGAACAATTCGAAGTATCCAGACCTTCAGTAAGAGAAGCCATACAAAAACTAGAAGCAAAAGGCCTAGTCATCAGAAAACAAGGTGGCGGTACCTTTGTGTCTGAAAACACATTCGGCGAATTGTCCGATCCTCTGTTTGACCTGATGGCCAAAAATCCCAACAGCCAATTTGAATTATTAGAATTCCGCTTAGGTATTGAGGGTATGGCAGCCTATTATGCAGCCATGCGTGGCACCCCAGCAGACCTAAAAATTATTCAAAACAAATATGATGCAATAGGCTTAGCCCAAATAGAAAACGATTATCGACTCGAAGCCGAAGCCTTATATGACTTTTTAAAAGCCATTTGCATAGGGTCTCGCAATGCAGTGATTTTGCATTTGATTAAAAGTATGGCGAGCATTATTACCGTCAACTTAGAACAAAATATTACGGCTATGGCTAAAAATCCGGGCATGTTTGAAAAAATGCGTGTGTACCATAGCAAGTTGTTAGCTGCCATATTGGCTGGCAAGCCACAAAAAGCGTGGAGTGAAAGTCACAACCACCTAACCTTTATTGAAAAAGAATTGATGCTGCAAACCCAAGAGCAAACATCTATGTTGCGCTCGTTTGGTGGTTTGCAGCGACATACGTAAGCATTTATCGCATACGCAGTAGTGAGAACCACGACAATGAAACCCTGAGTTAAATTGTCATTATTTATTCAATACAACATTGGAGACTAAATAAATATTATGTCTGAGCTCCCTAACATCGATTTGGATTCAGCCGAAACGCAAGAATGGCTAGAATCTTTGGACGCAGTACTGGAAAACGAAGGTCCAGAACGTGCGCATTTCCTACTTGAGAAGTTAATAGATCAAGCTCGTCGCAGTGGTACTCACTTACCATTTGATGCGAAGACCGCTTATGTTAATACCATTCCACCGTCACAAGAGCCGAAAATGCCAGGTGACCAAACAATAGAAGCGCGTATCCGTGCGGCTATTCGTTGGAATGCTCTAATGATCGTATTACGTGCCTCTAAAAAAGACTTAGAACTAGGTGGTCACATTGGTAGCTTCGCATCATCGGCAATGCTTTATGATGTAGGCTTTAACCACTTCTTTAAGGCTCCTAGTGCAGAAAATGGCGGAGATTTCATTTTCTCTCAAGGCCATATTTCTCCGGGTATTTATGCCCGTTCATTTGTTGAAGGTAACTTAACTGAAGATCAGCTAAATAATTTCCGTCAAGAGTGTGATGGCAACGGCCTTTCGTCTTACCCTCACCCTCATTTAATGAAAGACTACTGGCAGTTCCCAACTGTATCTATGGGCTTAGGTCCATTACAGGCTATTTATACTGCACGTTTCTTAAAGTATTTAACTGACCGTGGAATTAAAGATTGTTCTGACCAACGCGTATATTGCTATATGGGTGATGGCGAGTGTGACGAGCCAGAATCATTGGGTGCAATTGGTCTAGCAACACGCGAAGGCCTAGACAACCTAACATTTGTAATCAACTGTAACTTACAACGCTTAGATGGCCCGGTACGTGGTAACGGTAAAATCATCCAAGAACTTGAAGGTACATTCCGCGGCGCTGGCTGGGAAGTGGTTAAAGTTATTTGGGGTAGCTACTGGGATGCACTAATTGCCCGCGATAAGTCAGGTAAATTATTGCAACTTATGAGCGAAACAGTCGACGGTGAATACCAAAACTGTAAAGCCAAAGGTGGCAAGTACACCCGCGAAAACTTCTTTAACAAATACCCAGAGACAGCAGCCTTGGTTGCTAACATGTCTGATGAAGACATCTACCGCTTAAACCGTGGTGGACACGATCCAGTTAAAGTATTTGCTGCATATCAAAAAGCCATGGACACTAAAGGTCGCCCTACTGTTATCTTAGCTAAAACCGTAAAAGGGTTTGGTTTGGGTGCATCTGGCGAAGCCTTGAACATTGCTCACAACGTTAAGAAAATGGACGTTGATTCAATTAAGCAATTCCGTGATCGTTTCAACATTCCTGTTGCTGACGAAAACATCGCTGACTTACCTTACTTCAAGTTTGACGAAGACAGCGTTGAATACAAGTACATGAAAGAACGTCGTGAAGCATTAGGTGGTTTCTTACCACAACGTCGGGAACAAGCTGAAGAGCAGTTACAAATACCAGAGTTGTCGGTATTTGACGCTATCTTAAAAGGCTCTGGCGAGCGTGAAGTGTCATCTACCATGACCTTTGTACGTGTGCTTAACGCATTATTAAAAGACAAAAAAATCGGTAAGCGCATTGTTCCGATTATTCCTGACGAAGCCCGTACCTTTGGTATGGAAGGCCTATTCCGTCAAGTAGGTATCTACGCTAGCGAAGGTCAAAAATATGTACCTCAAGATGCCGACCAAGTAGCTTACTATCGCGAAGACAAAAAAGGTCAAGTACTTCAAGAAGGGATCAATGAGCTAGGCGCGATGGCCTCTTGGGTTGCCTCTGGTACGTCTTACTCAACCTGTAACGCAACCACTATTCCGTTCTACATCTACTACTCTATGTTTGGTTTCCAACGTGTAGGCGATTTAGCATGGGCAGCTGGCGATAGCCAAGCTCGTGGTTTCTTATTGGGTGCGACTGCTGGTCGAACGACACTTAACGGTGAAGGTCTACAGCACCAAGACGGACATTCTCATGTTCAAGCTAACTTAATTCCTAACTGCGTAACATACGATCCAACCTATGGATACGAAGTAGCCGTTATCGTACAAGACGGTTTACGTCGCATGTACGGTGAGAACGAGAACGTGTTCTACTACCTCACCCTAATGAACGAAAACTATCAGCACCCTGCAATGCCAGAAGGTGATGATATTGCTGAGCAAATCATTAAAGGTATTTACAAGCTAGAGCGCGTAGAAACCAAAAAAGCGGTTGCCAATGTACAATTAATGGGCTCAGGTACTATCTTAAACGAAGTACGCAAAGCTGCACAAATTCTAAGCGAAGATTACAATGTGTCGTCTGATGTGTACTCAGTTACGTCATACAACGAATTGGCTCGCGAAGGTCAAGAAGTGATCCGCTGGAATATGCTCAACCCAGAAGCAGAGTCTAAGCAAGCTTACATTAGCCAAGTGATCACGAAAGACGCAGGCCCTGCAATCTCGGCCACCGACTACGTTAAAAACTATTCAGATCAAGTACGTGCCTTTATCGACACAGACTACCGCTGTTTAGGTACAGACGGGTTTGGGCGCAGTGATAGCCGTGCGAACTTGCGTACCCATTTTGAAGTAAATGCTTCTTATGTGGTGGTTGCTTCTCTTTATGAGCTAGCAAACCGTGGTGAAATTGAGAAGAGTGTTGTAACCGAAGCAATTAAACGCTTTAACATCAATACAGATAAACTTAATCCACTTTACGCGTAATAGTGGCTAGATAAGGAATCGTATATATGTCTGATATTCAAAAAATTCTAGTCCCCGATGTGGGTGGCGAAGAAGTTGAAGTCATTGAAATTTGTGTTGCCGTAGGCGACACACTCGAGGCTGACGAAGGGATCGTCACAGTCGAAACCGACAAAGCCTCTATGGATATTCCTGCTCCGTTTGCTGGGGAGCTTGCCAGCTTATCGGTGGCAGTAGGCGATAAAATCAAAGAAGGCGACGTGATTGGCGAAATTAAAGCCCAAGGCGCTGCCCCAGCTGAAGAAGCCCCTGCATCAGCAGAGCCTGAACCAACTCCAACAGCACCCGCCGCCGAAGCACCTGCAGCAGCGCCAGTAGCCAGTAGCGCCAGTGAGTTAATCGAAGTCGCCGTGCCTGACATTGGTGAAGACGGCGAAGTTGACGTGATTGACGTATTGGTTGCCGTGGGTGATGTTATCGAACAAGAAGACGGCCTCATTACCCTTGAGACTGACAAAGCCACTATGGATGTACCGTCAACGCATGCAGGTACAGTCAAAGAAGTATATATCGCCAGCGGTGACAAAGTTAAACAAGGCACCTTAGTCATTAAATTAGAAACTGCAGGCAGCGACGACGCCCCTGCTGCTACTGAAGCACCAGCAGCACCCGCAGCAAGCGCTGCGCCGGCTGCAAGCGAAGTAGTAGAAGTTGCAGTACCTGACATTGGTGAAGACGGTGAGGTTGACGTTATCGATGTATTAGTTGCCGTAGGTGACAGCATTGAAAAGGAAGACGGCCTAATTACCCTTGAAACCGACAAAGCCACTATGGATGTACCTTCAACACATGCTGGTACAGTCAAAGAAGTCTTTATTGCCACGGGTGATAAGGTTAAACAAGGCTCTGTGGTTATCAAACTTGAAACTTCGGCCGGTACTGCACCAGCAGCATCTGCCGCGGAAAAACCCGCAGCGCCTGCTAAGCCAGCTGCTGCTCCGGCTGCACCTACACCTGCACCTAAAGCACCACCTGTTGCTGCTGCTCCAAGTGACTTTAAAGCCTCTGGACCAGTTTACACTTCGCCAGCTATTCGCCGTCTTGGTCGCGAATTTGGTGTTGATTTAAGCTTGGTTAAAGGAACAGGCCGCAAAGGCCGAATCCTAAAAGAAGATGTTCAAGCTTATGTGAAAGCAGCACTTGCAGCGCCTAAAGCCGCGGCAGGTGGAACAGTACCTGAGAACGTATTAGAAATTACGCCAATTAAACAAATTGATCACAGCAAGTTTGGTGAAATCGAAGTCCAAGAACTTTCGCGTATCACGAAAGTATCGGGCCCGTTTTTAGCTAGCAACTGGGCAACGATTCCTCATGTGACCCAATTTGACGAAGCCGATATCACAGACGTAGAAGCGTTCCGTAAAGAGCAAAACGCATATCACGCTAAGATCAAGTCTGGCTTAAAAATCACACCACTTGTGTTTGTAATGAAAGCAGTGGCGCGTGCGCTGGAAAAATTCCCTAATATGAACTCTTCGTTATCAGAAGATGGCGGCAGTCTCATTCTTAGAAAGTACATCAACCTTGGTATTGCCGTTGCAACGCCTGGTGGTTTGGTTGTACCTGTGATTAAAGATGTAAACAAGAAAGGCATTGAAGAGCTTTCTAAAGAACTCATTGTTATTTCTGGTAAAGCCCGCGAAGGTAAGTTGAAAGCTGCTGATATGCAGGGCGGTACGTTTAACATATCTAGCTTAGGTGGTATTGGCGGTACAGCGTTTACGCCTATCGTTACCTACCCTAACGTGGGTATCTTAGGTGTATCTAAATCAGATATGAAACCTAAATGGAATGGTAAAGAGTTCGAGCCACGCTTGATGGTACCGTTAAGCTTATCTTACGACCATAGAGTCATAGACGGTGCAGAAGGCGCAGCATTCTCTACCGAAGTCGCGGCTAACTTAACCGATTTACGTCGGTTAGTGCTGTAAATATAGAATGAACCGACGTTAATGTCGGTTCATTAAAATTGAATTTAATCGCAGTAGTAGACGAGATAATCGTTAAAGAATTCACTACTGACACCAATAGCAGATATTGAGGTTCACATGAGCGAAATTAACACTCAAGTAGTAGTAATAGGTGCAGGCCCAGGTGGCTATTCAGCCGCTTTCCGTGCAGCAGATTTAGGGTTAGACGTAGTATTAGTAGAAAGCCGCGAAACTCTAGGTGGCGTATGCTTAAACGTAGGTTGCATCCCATCTAAAGCATTATTACACGTTGCCAAAGTTATCGACGACGCAGCCGAAATGGCGTCCCACGGGGTAACTTTTGGTAAGCCAGAAATCGACCTAGATAAAATTCGTGGTTGGAAAGAAAGCGTAATTGGCCAGCTTACTGGTGGCCTAGGTGGTATGTCTAAAGCACGTAAAGTCACTACGGTTTACGGTTTTGGTAAATTTACATCTGACAAGTCGATCCTTGTAGCGGGTAACGATGGCAAAGAAACTACGATTAACTTCGAAAACGCCATTATTGCTGCGGGTTCATCAGTTATCGACCTTCCCTTCATCCCTAACGACGACCCAAGAGTCATCGACTCTACTGGCGCCTTAGAACTTAAAGATGTTCCAGAAGAGATGCTAGTACTAGGCGGCGGTATCATAGGCCTAGAAATGGGCACAGTTTATAATGCCCTAGGCTCTAACGTATCGGTTGTAGAATTTGCCGACCAGTTAGTTCCTGCTGCCGACGCTGACATGGTTAAAATTTACACCAATTACAACAAGAAAAAATTCAACATCATGTTGTCAACCAAGGTTGTCGCGGTAGATGCTAAAGACGATGGCTTATACGTTACCTTCGAAGGCAAAAATGCGCCAGCGGAGCAAGTACGCTACGACAAGATCTTAGTTGCAGTAGGCCGTAAGCCAAATGGTAAGCTAATCGATGCTGAAAAAGCGGGTGTTAACGTTGATGAGCGTGGCTTTATCAATGTAAGCAACGAACTACGTACTAACGTCAGCAACATCTTTGCTATTGGTGATGTAGTAGGTCAGCCTATGCTTGCTCACAAAGCAGTACACGAAGCTCACGTTGCCGCAGAAGTCATTTCTGGCCTGAAGCACGTTTTCGAACCTCGTTGCATTCCTTCAATCGCCTATACCGACCCAGAAATTGCTTGGGTAGGGGTGACTGAACGCGAAGCAAAAGAAAAAGGTATGAACATCGAAGTAGCCAACTTCCCTTGGGCTGCATCTGGACGCGCAATCGCTTCAGCACGTACCGAAGGTAAAACTAAGATGATCTTCGACAAAGACACAGGCCGTGTATTAGGTGGTGCAATTGTTGGCATCAATGCCGGTGAAATGCTTGGCGAAGTCTGCCTAGCGGTTGAAATGGGCGCAGACGCAGAAGACGTAGGTCTGACGATTCACGCTCACCCAACATTGAACGAGTCTATTGGCCTAGCCGCCGAGATCTTCGAAGGCTCTATTACTGATTTACCCAACGCGAAAGCGAAAAAGAAGAAGTAATATCCGTTAACTATTTCGATTAAAAAAGGACCGCAAGGTCCTTTTTTGTTTTTAGCAAAGCTCCAGTCAGATAAGCGTCCGATAAACCCCGCCTAGCTACTCAGGTTCAGCCACGCAGTATAAAATTTCCATGAAAAACTGAGGCGGGCAACTATCCCCACAACGGGAGAGTTACACAAGGTCTGTTACAGGCCCCAATGTGACTCTGCTCCTGTTGATTTTTCACTTGTAATAACAACACGCTCGTAATCCCAGCCAGCAGCTTGTGTCAAAATAATTTACACACCTAGAAGAAAACCTTGATAATACCATTCTAAACAACAACTTAAGTTTTGGCATATTTTTCGCTTAATTTCGATAAAAACGGAGAGTTGTAAAATGAAGTACTGTTTAATTCTATTTTTGTGCCTAAGCTGTACGGCTAACGCATCACTTATTACATTGAGTGATTTTATTTCACCATCTGTCACTGACTTTGACGGTGAAACCCTAAATTCTGATATCCCGGCTCCTTTTACTGTCGATGGGCACACATTTACCAGTCAAAGTGGCGTTGTTCGTATTCTTTCACTTTCCAACTTTCTAGGGACAACAGGCAGAGTACTCACACCAGACAGCGAGCTAGACGTTCTTACGATTACATTGGCTGCCCCCGTTGCCAGAGCCGGTCTAACATTTGGTTCAACCCGTGCCCAATCAAATAGAATATCGTTTTTTAATGAAACTGAACTTCTGTTTACAGAAGTGGTTGATACTAGCTTACGCAACAGTGCATTTAGGGCTTGGAATGCAGAGACCAACGACATTACACGTATCGTAATCGAAGACTTGACCGATAATAATCAAATATTTCTTATTGACGATCTGGTTATTGATTCGGTCACTGCTGTTAACTCTCCAAATTTGGCAACATTGAGCATTTTTGCATGTGTTTTTCTTTTCATGCGAAGGTTCACAAATAAGTAATCAGAATTTGGTTTTACTGACCGAGTAAGTAAAGCACCGTATCCCCTATTCGGTGCCTTGCTCCTAGTCTTTGCATGCTCCACTTCAGTGCCCTCTGTGGTTCAACTTGTTTTGCTTTTTCTAGCTCCTATTTACTATCTACTTGCTGCTGCCAAAAAATTGGATTCCAGATTAAACACCTCTGTAATGACGAAGGTGCTGGTTAGTTTGCCTCTTATCTTATATGTTCTTCCTTTCCATTGCTTTTGGCTCTTCTCTGTCAACTCAGTGCCCTCTGTGGTTCAACTTCTTTTGCTTTTGCTCTTTCTTGCCACTATTTACTACCTACTTCCTGCTGCCAAAAAATTGGATTCCAGATAAAAAGACCTCTGGAATGACGAGGGTAGAAGTAGTTGGCCGTTCACTGCTGTAATGACGAAGGTGATGGGCTTGCTTATCTCTGCTCTTCTCTCTTTTGTTTTTGTTTTTTCTATCCACTAGCTACTATTTACTGCTCTTCCCATTCACTAGTTACTATCTCCTATCCACGGCTTTCCTATATGGTTCAATATCTTGTTTCTTCTATTTTTTTACTGCATCCTGTTCGATGCAGCTTCATTGTTGCCTTCTTCTGCAATACTCTGCTGTAACCCTAGAGTATTTTTAATTTGACGAACTGTTGTCAATCTCAAGTTAGTTCCATTGTTTTTGAAACAAGTTACAATCAATGCCTGTCTTTTGTACATCTAACTTAAGTTACTGAGGCTAATTGGAATGATCAAAAATAACATACTCGTAAGTTCCATCGTTATTGGGCTTTTTGCAAGTATTGCGTTTATCTTGATACAACCGTTTTTTGGTATGCTCACTTTAACTTCTAGGCATGCTGCGGCTTACGTAGAAATAGGTAACTATAATGCGAGTGGTGCCATGGCCTTATCTTGGGCCCTGCATATTGGCGTTTCAATCATTTACACCCTTGTCTCGCTCTCGATATATCATGTTAACCCCTCGATTTTGGTGAGTTTTTTACAAGTAATAATACTTGGCTGGGCGACGACTTTAATCGCGACGCCAGCAAATGAATGGGTAGTCAAATTTATCACTACAGGACAGCTTTCTTCCTTGTCTTCCTTATCAGATTTAAATACTCAGGTTGGTCCTAAACTTTGGCTACATATACTGTTCTTTGTGCTAGTAATCAGTGGTGCATGGGTAAACCGATATATGAACTTGCGAAATAGTAAAACATCAAATTCATAGATAAGGTCGTGGATTGTTTGTCTCTGCTCTTTTCTCTTTTGCTTTTGCTCTTTATTGCCACTATTTACTACCTACTTTCTGCTGCCAAAAAATTGGATTCCAGATAAAAAGACCTCTGGAATGACGAGGTTAAAGGTAGTTGGCCGCTCACTGCTGTAATGACGAAGATGGCTTGCTTGTCTTTGCTCTTCTCGATTTTGCTTTTGCTTTTGCTCTTTCTATCCACTAGCTACTATTTACTGCTCTTATCTGCTCTTCCTATCCGCTGCTTTTCCTGCCCCTTTACTCCTATCAATGTTAAGCTGCAAATTATTGGCATAACCTTAAGATTACGGGTACTTCTTATGTTTAATCGTATTTTCTTTGTGACTTTCACTGCTTTGGCTTTTATTTTGAGTGGCTGCAACGCTTCTAAGCAATCCGGCCCTGTCACTGAACCTGCTTTAGTGTCAGGGATAGATAAAACTGCCATAGACAAAGATACTCGGCCACAAGATGATTTTTTTCGCTACGTAAACGGCACTTGGTTAGATGAAACTGAGATCCCCGCCAGTAAGTCACGTTATGGTGTGTTTAATTTTTTATTCGACGAAACCCAAATTCAATTACAAACTATTATTCAACAGGCTTCCACAAATCAAACCAATCCTAATCAACGCAAGCTGGGGGAGTTTTATCAAAGCTACATGGACGTTGAGGCCGCTAATCTTAAACAGTTAACCCCCTTGCAACCCTACCTTGCTCAGATTGAGGCTATAGAAAATTATTCAGAACTGGCCAGTACCTTCGCCAAGCTGCATAAAATAGGCGTGTCTGGCGTTTTTGACTTTTTTGTATATCCAGATGCAAAACAACCCGACACCATGATCGCCTACCTTTACCAAAGCGGTCTGAGTATGCCCGACAGGGACTACTACCTAAAATCTGATGACAAATTTGTTGAGGCAAGAACCGCCTTACAAAAATATATCAAAGCTGTACTAAAGGCGATTAATCACCCAAACAGTAATGAGGCATCCATCCAACTAATGGCACTAGAGGGGGCTATCGCAGAGCAGCATATTTCGCGAGTCGACAGTCGCGATGCAGAAAAAAATTACTTAAAACAAACCCAACAACAAGTAAACGCCCTGTTTGGTTCCTTCGATTGGAACGCCTACGCACAAAACGCCAATATGGATAAATCAGAAACCTTAGTTATTCGCAATTCCCCCTATTTCGACGGGCTTCCCCAGTTAATCTCTGCTCATTCACTGGATATTTGGAAAAACTACTTACGCTTCAAGCTAGTCGATACCTATGCGCCTCTGCTTCATCAAGAGCTGGTTGATTTGCACTTTGCGTTTCACTCAACCGCATTAAACGGTATCCCTGAACAAAAACCGCGTTGGAAACGCGCAGTATCGGCTACCAGCGACGCAATGGGCGAACTATTGGGTCAGGAGTACGTAGCCAAACACTTTCCTGCTGAAGCTAAACGGAAAATGCAGACTTTGGTTGGCAACCTAACTAAAGCTTATGAGCAAAGTATTCAGCAACTTAGCTGGATGACCCCAGAAACGAAACAAGCAGCATTAGGAAAACTCAGCGCATTTACCGCTAAAATTGGCTATCCAGATCAATGGCGCGATTACCAAGGTTTGTCTGTTAACAAAGGGGATTTAGTTGGCAATTACATCAACTATTATCACTTTGAATATGATTACCAAGTGAGCAAAATAGGTCAGCCAGTGGATAAAAACACTTGGCATATGACGCCACAAACCATCAACGCTTATTACAATCCTGTAGGTAACGAAATTGTATTTCCTGCCGGAATTTTACAATATCCTTTCTTTAATTTAGCTGCTGATGAAGCTGTCAATTATGGTGCCATTGGTGCGGTTATCGGCCACGAGATAGGTCACGGCTTTGACGACCAAGGCTCTAAATATGACGGTTCGGGAAGTCTGCGCAACTGGTGGACAGAACATGATAGACAGGCATTTGATGAGCTGGGTAGCAAACTCGCTAAACAATACAGTCAATTCGAACCGATTGAAGGTTTACCCATTAACGGTGAACTAACCTTAGGTGAAAACATTGGCGATTTAGCAGGCGTGACCATAGCCTATAATGCCTACCAAATGTCTTTACAAGGTAAGCCTGCCATAGTGATAGACGGTCTCACTGGCCCTCAACGCTTTTTCATGGGCTATGCTCAGGTTTGGCGGGGCAAATATCGAGAAGACGCGTTACGGGCTAAACTGGTAAGTGGCCCCCACTCTCCTGGTGAATTCAGGGTTAACGGTGTGTTGCCTAACATTACCGGCTTTTATCAAGCGTTTGATGTAAAACCCGGTGACAAAATGTATTTAGCGCCTGAGCAGCGTATTAAAATATGGTAGTCTCCGCGCCCATTTAGTGAAAACCTGAACCCACATTAGTTAAGAGTTAGATCGTGAAGCAAATTGAAATATTTGACATTAGCAGCCCATGTGTGGGCATTTGCCAATCAGGCCCTAAGGGGTATTGCTTGGGCTGCTTTCGCTCCAGAGAGGAACGCCTGCACTGGAACCAGCTCGAACAAGATGTCAAAAGCAAAATAGTAAAAGCCTGTGGACTGCGTGAAAAACGCAGTAAAACTGCAAAGCGTAAAGTCGCTCAAGACCACACATCGACCGAACAATTGGATATTTTTTCAACCAAGTCCAGCAATACTTAAATATTATACCATCTGTGTAAATAAATGGTCACTCAGAATGCATCCAGTGGTTTTTTATTAAGGCGTCGCTGTGCAGGAATGGGTGATCCCTTTCAAATAGCGACAACGCAAAGAAAAGGCCGCTGGGGCATTCCTTTCAGGCGGGTTTTAAAAGGGCTTATAAAGCGTTTCATGAACTCGAAAGGGCACCACTATTCCTTCATTCATGGGCCTTATCTAAGCCCTTTTAAACTCCCGCTGAGTGGTTACTTATTTATACAGATGGTATTATTTCACAACCTTATGGTTAATCTGCCTGTGGCGCTGGCCTTTGTGATGGATTATTATTCATTAACGTCAGTTGTAAATCGATTTAACCATTTAGCATGTCAGACACCTCAATTAACCCTAAAGAAATCGCACGAGCATCGAATCAGTCATTTACTATGCCTGAAATATGCCTCCGTATTCGCGAGATGCTGGATGATGGCGTTTCTGACTTAGACGATATAGCAGACCTTATCTCTCTTGATCCCGCTTTGTCGTCTAAATTACTCAAGCTAGCAAATAGCCCCCTCTTTCGTTTTTCATCAGAGATTGATTCAGTCAGTAAAGCTATCAATATTATTGGTGGTGAGGCTTTGTTTAACTTAGTAATGATTGAAACCGCAAATTCGGCGTTTGAGCATTTCAGTAGTGATGTAATTGATTTAAAAAGATTTTGGCGGCAGAGCATTTATACCGCACTATTCGCCAAACACCTTGCCAAAATTACCCGAATTAGAGGCAGTGAGAGGTTTTTCTTAATTGGCCTTTTACATAATTTAGGTGAACTAATGGTTGCCCTAAAACATCCAGAAGCCGCTATTGAGTGCGTAAAATACGACAAAACCATTTCCCCTTGGAAACAGCAATTGTCTGTGATCGGGTTTCACTATACTTGGTGCAGTGCCGCCATACTCGAACTGTGGAATATTCCCAACCAAGTCTACTCCCCCTTGTATTGCGTTCACGACCAAAATAAAGCTTTAAGTAATAAAGAAAGTGCAGTGATGTATACCTCACTCAGAGCTGGAGTAGTCATGTCTCATGAAGAGCTTTATTCAGTTAATGACTTAGTCAGTCCGCTGATAGTAAAGTCTATGGGGCTTGAAGAACAGGATATTCAAGATGCCGTAAAATATGCGCAAATGGAAGCGCAAAGCATTGTCAATATAATGAATCCCAGCATTAGTTTACATTAATTGGTACTCACACTATGCCCAATCTAGTCACTCCATTTAAAAACCAAAATATACTATTCATTGTGACCTTTTTGTCTGTCTTTACTGGGTTTAACACCCACGCGAAACCCAATTTTATGCGCTCCTTATACATGGCAGACAAACCAAACTATAAAGCAGACGAAGAGCTATCTGTAGTGGGTGAATTTGGCTTTTTATTTACCGAAGGCAATTCCAGTGCGTCTACCCTCAAAGCCCGACTCAATGCCAGCCAAGAACTTAAAGCTTGGGAGTATCAGATATTTACAAACCTGCTATATCGTAAAAGCACGAGAACTCGAAGAGGTGAGCGGATTAAAGCCACCACAGCACATAACTTTTTTGTATCTGGACAAGCCGATTACAAATTAGACGATCCAAATAATCGGATTTTTGTGTACGGAGAATACGACGAAAAACGCTTTAGTGGCTTTTTATACCAAGCAGCTCTTGCGGCAGGCTGGTCATCTAAATTATGGAAGAACAAGAAAAGCCAGCTTAGATATAGCTTAGGCCCAGGTTATTCTATTGCTGAAGCCGAAGAAACGGGTAACCGCGAAGACTTCAATGGGCTAATTGTTAGAGCAGCCATGGAATACAAACGGAAGTTTTCAGATCATGCTACCTTCAGACAATTTGTTAGTACTGAAGCCGAAGCTGATTTCACCAAAACTCGCTCAGAGACCTCTATGTCAACTAAGTTAAGTGGCGCGTTGGGCATGAAATTTAGTTTTATGCTCAATCATGACACAGGTGTGGCAGAGGGTCGAAATGAACTAGACACCCAAACAGCTCTAACACTAGTTTACCAATTTTTCTAAAAATAACTTATAACCAAGTTTGTAGTAAACAGGCCGAGATCCTCGCTAAAATTTTCGTTAAACTCTGCCAACATTTATTCTTCAAAAATTTGAAACTCAAATAAAACCTTAAATTGGCTTTTACTGTACTTTTACAAGGATCACACACCATGCAAAAATCTCTTTTACTCATAGGCTTATTAGCTGCAAGCTCTGCGGTTGCCGCCGACAAAGAAAAACCTTTTTCAATGGATGGCGAATTTGGTTTTATCGCCACTTCTGGTAATACAGACACTACATCAGTGAAAGGTAAAATCAGTGCTCACCAAGAACTAGCACGCTGGAGCAACGACTACAAAGCAGAAGCCTTGTACAAAAAAGATGAAATCAACGACGTGTCTCAAACCACTGCGCAAAAATACTTTTTGTCTGCTCAGGGTAATTATAAGTTAGACAACCCCAACCATCGCGTATTCGCTTTCTTGTCTCACGAAGATGACAGATTCAGCGCTTTTGACTATCAGTCAACCTTAGCAGCTGGTTGGTCTCAAAAAGTATGGGACAACCCAGAAAGCAAATTTGGTTACAGTATCGGTCCTGGTTACGCCTTAGCAAAACGTCGTGACGGCAGCAGCGAGAACGGATTAATTGTAAGGGCTGCGCTAGATTACCAATGGAAAATATCTGAAACCTCTCAGTTTAAACAGCTTATCAGTACCGAGGTGGGTAGTGATAATACCAAATCTAAGTCTGAATCTTCAGTTTCTGCAAAAATAAATGATGATTTGTCTTTAAAGGTTTCACTAGTACTAGACCATAACACTGATGTAACCGGAACCATTGAAAAGCTCGATACTCAAACAGCGGTAACCTTAGTTTATACATTCTTTTAAGCTAAATTGGCCTCTAAAAGCTAGATTTTAGAGGCCAATTTAACGAATAAAAACCAAACCTACTTATTCCTCCAATTAAGTCACTCTTTGATACCACAACGCCCTACCAGCGATATTGAAGTACAGCTAAAGATTGCTGTTGGTCGATTTCGGTAGGCTCAAGTAACGTTGCTCGATTCGCTGCAAAGTTTTGATTGAAATGCTGTTCAACACCCACCTGCCATGCTTTATTTAGGTTATAGCGCCATGCTAGTGTCAATGCTTTTCCGTTACTATTGTTCAGGTCATTCGGCATAAAATCGTCTTCTCTGACTTTAAACCCGTCATATCTGGCGCTCAGCCTGTGTCTATCGAGCTTGTAACTAAACATTGCAAACCAAGCGTCGTAGTTTACGAATACTGCTCGTAACCCCATAGTGGTTGTGCCTGTCATCCATTGGCTAATAAAGCGTAGGTTTTTATTTATATTATGCTGCAATCCAAATGAGTGAAACTTAGTGCGCCATGCGTAAAGTCGCTCAAAGCTTATTGCTTTAGGATCGGCTTGGTTATCGTAGTAGTAATATCTAAACTTAACTTTCTGGAAATAATCTAGGTGGGCACCTAAATAAAAACCTAGATGACCATCAAACTCATGAAAAGGCTCAACGTAATTAGGATGAAAAACTTGCTGCTCGTCGAGCACTGTAGGATATGGAGCAAAAGGTATACGGTCGTTATTCAAGCTCTGCCTATCGTGCAAGGCAAACCCCCGCCAGCTTAAAATAGTACCTGTGGGATCATTCCCCTTAAAAACTCCCCCCGTTATCTCCCATGAATATGCACTGCGACGTGCACGACCAGGACTATACAAAGTAAACTCTAGCCCTGGGTTACGCAGTTCTTCGCCTATCCAACTGTTAATAGCCGATTGAGTATAGGTATAAGGGGATAACCATCCCAAATCCACATTCTCTAAAGAAATCTTCGGATAAAAGAATCCAGCTCTAGCTCTCCACCTAACTTTCCCCCCCATTAAGGGTTTGTATCTGAGTTGAGCTTGGGAAATACCTAAATTCTGCTCACCCCTCTGATAATAATTGGCGATGATAGAAAAACTAATCCCGTTAGAATAGGAATCTGAAACCTCAACTAAAGCCTGTTGAACATTGATGCCGCTATCGGAATAGGCAAGAATACCTGTTCCATTTTCAAACCAAGAGGGCTGACCGTCAGCAAATACATAGTTGACTTGCACTAAGCCTTTAGTTTCAACTGCGCTTACAGCAAAACCCGTACTGAGCACCGCAAGTAAAATAAAAGATAAGTTTATAACGCGCATTGTATGGCTAGCTCGCCAACCCCTGGTTCATATATGTTTCTAACCATATCTCGAAATCCTCTGCAGGCAAAGCTTTACTCATATAAAAGCCCTGCGCCTTAGTACAATTAAATTGCTTTAATAGACTGAGAGTCTCTGCATCTTCTACGCCTTCGGCCACGGTTTTTAGGCTTAGATTTGATGCAAGTGATACCAAGGTTTTTACCATTATTTGGTCGTCTTTGTTTTTGGCTAAATCCAAAACAAAGGTCTTATCGATCTTCAGTTCATGCACTGGCATTTTTTTCAACTGTGCCATTGAAGAGTAACCTGTACCAAAGTCGTCTATGGACAAAGTAATACCCATGGTTTTAAGGATGTTTAACGCTTTAAAAGCACTATCTGGATCACTCATAACCGCGCTTTCGGTAACTTCTAACGTCAGGACATCAGGCGATAGATTGTACTCAGTCAACAACTGAGCAATATATGTAGGTAAACGCATATCAACCAAGTCCATTGCAGAGATGTTCACTGCTGCACCAAGGATAATCCCTTTTTCTCGCCATTCACACAGGGTTTTACACGTCTGCTTTAATGCCCAATTAGTCACATAACGAATCGCTCCGGTTTGCTCGGCCAAAGGAATAAATTCGTCTGGAGACACAAAACCATGTTCTGGATGTATCCAGCGTATTAAGCACTCTACGGTTTCTACTCTGTCTGTAGCTAAAGAAACTTTAGGTTGGTAATGCAATTGCAATTGCCCTTCACCCAATGCGCCTTTTAACTCAGACATTAAGCTCAGACGCATGACCGAATACCGATTTAAGCTTGGCTCATAAATCGCGTAACGATAATGCTGTTCTTTACAAGAGTACATGGCAATGTCGGCACACTGCAGTAGGCCTTGATGTGTTTTAGCATTGTCTGGGTAAACAGCAACGCCCACACTACAATCAATATCTAAGACTAAATCATTAATGGCAAAAGGTTGCTCAAATAAGCACACCACACTTTTTGCAAGTGGCTCAACATGCTCTTGCCCTGCTTGACTAAACACAATACCAAATTCATCACCGCTTAGACGCGCAAAGAAAGGGCGATTGTCGCTAAATGAGGCCAATCTTCTAGAGACGAGTTGCAAAAGTTGATCGCCAATTTCATGGCCGACTGTGTCATTAATTTCTTTAAAACGGTCTATATCAAGCGTGGCAACTATCAGGCGACAATCTGGCATCTCGTCAATATGATTTTCAATATGCTGATTAAATTGCAGTCGGTTTGGCAACCCAGTTAACTCGTCAAAAAAAGCTAATTCGTTGATGGCTTTTTCACGCTCAACAATGCCATGTTGCATATCGCTAATCGCCAAAGATAAGGTTTGGACTTCCCTTGCATTTGAACTAGGAAAATTTTCTATGTATGTGCCTTTGCTGATATTTCGGGCGATATCGATGAGTTTAATTAGAGGACCTGTGATGCCTCTAGATACAATAACCGCTGCAATCCAAGCTAGCACACCGGCTAAAATGAGAATGGCAAACAACTCTTTAATTAGCATTTGGCTCGATAGATAAGCTTTTGCCTCATTTTTAGCCATAACTAGCATTACTGGGCTTTCTATCCAGTCGCCCAAAGGAGATGTCACATACAAATAAACTCTGTCATTGATTTTCGCATCTTTTATGTTGTTAGATACATCAAAAGAATCGACCTTAACGTCGTCAAATGTAGAGGCAATCACTTTTTTGGAATCAAAATGAAAAAGACTCACTTGCATGTCGGTTAAGGCGACTAACTTACCATCGAACAATTTATCGGCGCGGATACCGGCTACTATCCAAGCATTTATTTGTCCAGACAGCTCGACAAACCTGACTGGTACAGCTCGCATCAAATAGAATACACCACCACTTTGATACCAATGGGCACCATCGTTCGCCAAATTTAAAATAATTTCTTGGCTGATAGGTGCCGTGCCTTGGGAGCTTACCAAAGGCTGTAACTCAGCATCGAGAACCCAATAAACATCGGTTCCCCAGCGGTTTTCTTGGTAATTATCCATAGCAGCGGACAGGGAGGTAGGATCTTTACGTGCGCTAGAAATAAGTTGTTTAGTGGTAAAATCCTTGGCTACAGGTTCCAAGTTCGATTCTAGAAATTCTGCCAAATTAAAGATGCGGTCTTCGACTACGGCCGTAGCTGTTTTAAACTGAGAGTTTAACTGCTCGGTTAAATGGTTGAAGGTGCTGCGCCACACAACCGTTAGGGTAATGACTACGATACCTGTCAGTAATATCAAAAGAAATAATGCTAGCCTTTTTTGTAACGTCCCTTTTTGGCTTTTACGATTACTCATAGTCTGAGAACTCATCAACTTGCTCGTATTGATGTAAGTTCTGTAGCATAGGTTTAGCCAAGTTAATGACTAAGGTACTCGACGTCTCTGAGATACTGACTTCTTTTGTAAGCGATTCTAGGTTGTCTTGAATCAATGGACTCCAGACTTTTAACGAGTAATCACCTTCAGGTAAATCAATAACCCACTCACCTTTAGCATTGGTTTTCCCAAAGTAAGGTGTGTCTACTACAAAAATATAACCAAGCATCCAATCGTGAACGTTGCAGCCTAACTCGACAACGCCCTCGTTAGCAAACAAGAGTGGATCGGCTTTGAAATCTTTATAGAGTTGCAATTCAAAGGTTTTTGCCGCAGAAAAAGAATACACGTGATGTTTAATCGAATCAGAATTAGGAAATTGCACCATTGAGTTTTTTTGAACAGCGAGTATGTGTGGCACAAACTGAGTATCAATTTGGTCCATAATAGCTGGGGCAATGTCGGAGATGGTTGTACTAGCTTGTTTAGGTTCAAAGTAGATGACAACATTAGGATGCCCTTTGCCTGCACTATCAACGATTTTTACAGTTTGTTCTTTAGCGTATATAGCGGATGAGAATAACCAAAGTATGGCAAATGACATACGTATAAACATAGGACTAGATGTTCCTTAACATTATTATTATCAACACATTAGCAAACAATCGTAATTTTGCGTATAAAATTAGTGTTGTGAACTTCACATATTGAGTTAAATGTCCTTTTTTCACTCGCATTATTCTAATTTATTCATCACTTCCTTGGCGTCAGAAATCTGTTGTTCGGTCCCAGATTCCATTACTTCCTGTAATAACTCTTGAGCAGACTCCGTTTCACCAATTTCTATATATGCATGAGCCAAATCAAGTTTAGCTCCCATACCATTGTCGGCATCAACATCAATCATTTGTAATTCATCATCTTCTGACACAAAAGGTTCTATATCAAGATCAATTGCTAAATCTTGCTCTTCCTCTGGTTCAGCCGACATGCTGTCATCTAACAAAGCTTCAACATCTAAAAAGTCGTCAGGCTCTTGTTCTTCAGCAGAGCTATTTTCGTCTTCTAGGGGCTCACTGAGTAAAGCCTCCATATTGATGTGTGAAGTAAGGTCATCAGCCTCTTGTTCATCAGAATCGATGGATTCTAGCATTTCATCGAAGCTAGATTCCTCAATTTTTTCTAACAATTCGGTATCATCGTTTGATTTTGAATCAGAATCGTCATCACCTAACCAATCACCCAGTCCAGGTAAGTCTTCTAGCTCATCGCCACCTTTGATGCTAGCGGGCTGTTCTTGCGAATTTTCGTCTAGGGTATGCTCAAATGATAAAGAATCTAAGTCAGCTGACTCAAGACTTTCCTCTGGCCTCGTTTGTTCTTGGGTTTTATCAGCCGCAAAGAAGTCCTCATCCATTGCGCCAAATGCTAAATCGTCAAGGGAATCGATAGGGGATGGCTCTGTTGAAGTCAGGTCCTCTAATACTTCCTCTAGTTCTTCGTTTTCAAAGTCTTCAAGAGCCTTTTCTAGTTGATCTTCATCTAAAGAGCTATCAACCGATTTAATTTCATCGAGTAACTCTGCGCCAAACTCTAAATCGTCCTCTAAAGGCAAGGAAGACTCAGTGCTCTGTGTTTCTTCATCACCCTCAGGCATCTCATCAAGTTGCTCTAGCAGAGAAGCAAGTTCGTCTTCTTCATCATCCTGCCCAATACTATCCTCAGAATCGGCCTCAAATTCTGGGCTTTCAGGCTGTGCTAATTCTGGCTCTAGTTCTGCCTCAGTTGTTTGTTCTTCGACGGCATCAGGCTCCTCTGTTGCCACTTCTGAAATCTCGGGTTCAACTTCATCTACACTTGGCTGGTCGGGTTCAACTGCATCTGATTCGATAGTCTCAGACTCGGAAGCTTCAGGCTGTGCTAATTTTGGCTCTAGTTCTGCTTCAGCGGTTTGCTCTTCAACGGCATCAGGCTCTTCTGTTGCCACTTCTGAAATCTCGGGTTCAACTTCATCTGCACTTGGCTGTTCAGGTTCAGTCTCATCTACACTTGGCTGTTCAGGTTCAACCGCGTCTGATTCGATAGTCTCAGACTCGGAAGCCTCAAACTCGGAAGCTTCAGGCTGTGCTAATTCTGGCTCTAGTTCTGCTTCAGCGGTTTGCTCTTCAACGGCATCAGGCTCTTCTGTTGCAGCTTCTGAAATCTCGGGTTCAACTTCATCTGCACTTGGCTGTTCGGGTTCAACTGCGTCTGATTCGACAGTCTCAGACTCAGCACTGTCAGGCTGTACAAATTCGGACTCTAGCTCTAGTTCTGCCTCAACTATTTGTTCTTCGTCCGCATCAGGCTCTTCTGTTGTTGTTTCTAAAACCTCAGGCTCGACTTCATCTACACTTGGCTTCTCAAGTTCAGCATCGTCTATACTTGGCTGTTCGGGTTCAACTGCGTCTGATTCGACAGTCTCAGACTCAGCACTGTCAGGCTGTACAAATTCGGACTCTAGCTCTAGTTCTGCCTCAACTATTTGTTCTTCGTCCGCATCAGGCTCTTCTGTTGTTGTTTCTAAAACCTCAGGCTCGGCTTCATCTACACTTGGCTTCTCAGGTTCAGCATCGTCTATACTTGGCTGTTCGGGTTCAACTGCGTCTGATTCGATAGTCTCAGACTCAGCACTTTCAGGCTGCGCTAATTCTGGCTCTGGCTCCAGTTCAGCCTCAACTATTTGTTCTTCGTCCGCATCAGGCTCTTCTGTTGTTGTTTCTAAAACCTCAGGCTCGACTTCATCTACACTTGGCTTCTCAAGTTCAGCATCGTCTATACTTGGCTGTTCGGGTTCAACTGCGTCTGATTCGATAGTCTCAGACTCAGCACTTTCAGGCTGCGCTAATTCTGGCTCTGGCTCTGGCTCTGGCTCTGGCTCTGGCTCTGGCTCTGGCTCTGGCTCTGGCTCTGGCTCTGGCTCTGGCTCTGG
>CANMKA010000030.1 GCA_947498355.1 uncultured Paraglaciecola sp.
GACTGAATATAAGAAAAAAGGAATAAAAGTTTCTCCTGAATTTAGAGAAAAAATGATAAAATTAGAAAATGAGCTTGCATCAAAAATTCAGAAAAAAATAAATGAAATGGCTGTCAAAGGGAGTAATTAACAATGGAAAATATTCTTCTTGATTTTTTAAGTGATTATGTAGAGGAACCTAAGGTAGTTTCATATTGTGATTTGGGAAGCATTGAAAAACAAAAAATCCCACAAACATGGTTGAATATCCTTTCTGACGAAAAAAGAAAGATAGAAAAACTCAAAAAACAGTGGGCAACTTTTGAAGGTGTCCTCAGCTTAGTTTACGAGTACATTTGCGATAATCTAATCTCGTTAGATTTAGTATTTTTCAACGATAGATATCATCTCGTCTATGGCTTAAAGTCTGAATACGAAGAAGAAGTTCTTTACTATCAAGCCTCAAATCCTAAAGATATTCAAGATACTGATTACCTTAAACTTCTCCCAGAAAAATTAAAGCAATTTTATCTATTTCAAGACGGCTGGGTATATTTGGCATCAGGAACTATGGGAATTATGCCTATAGAGGAAATATTCCGTTTAAGCGAATATGATTGGGAAATCGAAGAAAGTAATGAATTCGACTCATTGACTGTTAATTTGGAAAGTAGCATTGCTATTTTTTCAAATGGTATGGGAGGATACATTTCTTTTGATGAACGAATGGGTGAATTAAAGTCAATGATTTGGTGGGCGACAGAATTTCCTACATTTAATATTGAATTTTGGCCCACCTTAGATACATGGATAAGATTAGGATTCGACGACTAGAAGAACAACATTAAAAATAATGGTAGCAATTATAGACGCTCATATAACTTTGAATTACTTCACTATTTAGCACTAAATGAAAAATCAGCTGACATTTCATCATAACCAGTCATCACAAACTAAACTAATCGCTGTATTAATCGAGTAATAATCACGTTAGTTGATTAACCATAAAACGGCTCTTTAATAAATAAAAAATGAAATTCAAATCTGTCAGTTGACGCACGTTAGCTGGCATTTTTATTCGGCATCTAAAAAAGCACACTAAAAAACAACCAGCCAGATTGTGGCGGCACCATCATCTCGATGATTCCAGTAGTCGACGCTTTCTCCTTAACGAAAGTGGATTGCCGTGACGTCTGCGCCAATGTGATGCTACTCACAGATGATGAGGAAACTAACGACACAGCAGGTTGGATTGCCTTAGCCTTAACTGGCATTGGCTTTATTCCTGTATTTGGCTCTGCGATTAAAGGTGTGGGTAAAGTGGTGGTTAAACATGCCAAACATGCCAAACATGCCAAACATGCCATCGAGCCCGCCCTTGCCGTGTTACGCAAAATCGGCAAAGGCGATCCTGTTAAATACCTTAGAAACATCAATTGGGCCGACATCACCCAACACGCGACTGACTTAATCACCGAAAAAGTGATTGGCATTAAAGATGCGCTACAAAGTGTTACCAGTAATTTTGCCACCAGAATATTACTCAGCGATGAAGCTATCGTCAGCATCAACAAACATGCCGATAGCCTAGATGAAATATTACCCAAGATAGAGCAAGGCGTAAGACAAGGGGTAGAACAGGTTAATCAACGCCTTAACAAAGCACTAGATGAATACACGGGTGAGATACCACATGTAGGCAAAACCGGTGATGTGAAAAAAGTAAAAGCCGATGAGCTAGATGCACCTAAAGGCAATGACTTAAAAGGGGCATCATCAAAGCTTTACCCTAATGCTAAGTCAATAGAACTAGACTCAAAAGGAAGGTTTCGAGATAAAAGCGGTCAACTTCGAATGAATGCAGGTCCTAACGCTCCTGACTTCCAGAAGTGGAAAACGAATGGTGGTACGGTTAAATATGATGAGGTAAGCGATACTATTATATATGGAAAACCTAATATGGAGACATCTACGTTAGGAATAGTTGACGTAGAAATAGCTTACAAATCAGGGCCTCCTGATGGTAGTCGTTATCCAGATTTTAGTCCTCACTCAATTGCAGACGTCAAAATTGAAAATATGACAGGTTTAAAAGAGCGATTCATCGATCTTCCTGAAGCTGGAGATTTTTCTAAAGCATGGGAACAAATGTCTCAGGCTAAGGGGGATAAATACATTGAACAAACATTTGGTATTAAGAGACGAGTAAAAGGCAGTAGAATAGATGAATGGCCTGATAAATCACCAATTGATTATACTTGGCATCACCATGGAGACCAGTCTTCGATGCTATTAATTGATCAAGATATTCACGATATATTTACTCATAAAGGTGGGGCTTCAGCGTCCCGTTAAGGAAAAATTATGATAAAAACAATGACATTATCAGAAAAAACACTAACGGCTAAAGATATAAAGGAAGCTGAAGCAAAGTTAAATTTAATTTTTCCAACTTCTTATAAAAATTTCTTACTCAAATTTAACGGTGGAAGCCCAGAAGAGTGTGCCGTTGATTTTGACGGCAATAAACTTAAGATTCAAGGTGACGATATCAAGTGCTTTTTTAATATTGGTGGAAAAAAAACATACGATGTTGTGCATAAGAGTCTATCAAAAGACTTTATATTACCTGATGGAGTCATTTTTATAGCAAGCACACATACAAGTAACTTTTTCCTGCTATCGTTGCGAAGCGACTCTTACGGTGAAATATTTTATAAAGATCATGAGTTTGAAGACACTTCACCTTTTATACCTAAGGAAAGTGTATTACCCGAAAGTATTGTAAAAGTTGCCAATAGCTTTGAAGAATTTATTGCCAGCCTTTATGATCCAGATGAATGATTTCAAATTTAATTCTTAAAAGTGTAAATTAGCTGGAATTTTTTATTCGGCATCTAAAAAAGCACACTAAAAAACAACCAGCCAGATTGTGGCGGCACCATCATCTCGATGATTCCAGTGGTCGACGCTTTCTCCTTAACGAAAGTGGATTGCCGCGACGTCTGCGCCAATGTGATGCTACTCACAGATGATGAGGAAACTAACGACGCAGCAGGTTGGATTGCCTTAGCCTTAACTGGCATTGGCTTTATTCCTGTATTTGGCTCTGCGATTAAAGGTTATATAGTCTCGAGCCGACTGGTAAATTTAATATTGAGTTTGATTGGGACCAGGAGCTGGCTGACGAAATTGAGCGTCTAAATAATGAGTGACGCATACCAATAGGCAAGTGATGAACAAAAAATTTGAATTAGATGAAGCTTTTGAAAGTTTTCTTGATGATTTTTATAATTACGAAGGGTTTGGTCCCGCAATTAAAAGCGCACAACCTAATCAACAGGTTATTGACAAGTACCACAGAAAGCTTCCTGATAGGCTTTTAGAATATTGGCAAGAATATGGATTTTGCGGATGGGGTGAGGGCATATTTTGGACGGTTAATCCAGATGACTATGAGGATATTTTACAAACATGGCTTGAAGGGACGCCACTTATTGATCAAGACCAATACTATGTCATCGGCCGCAGCGCATTTGGTAAATTGTTTGTTTGGGGTGAGAAGTCTGGCCAAAGTATAAAAATAATTAGCCCTTACGGAATGATTTTCCCTACTGACGAATCGGAAGATTTGAAAAATGACGGTGCCGACAAAACTCTAGATTATTACTATATGAACCGCGATAAAGAAGAAATGGATATAGATGATCCTGAAGACAATCCACTTTTTAAACGTGCACTAGAAAAACTAGGCCCACTTGAAGCCGATGAAATGTATGGTTTTGTACCCGCACTAGCCTTAGGTGGCACCCCAAAACTTGAAAACCTGCAAATAGTTAAAGCGACTGAGCACCTTGCGTTTTTAGCAGACCTAGGTGAAAAGCAAGTTATGGCTGACATCGTTGCTTTGTCTAATTCACTGCACCAAAACTAAAAAGGAAATACCTTGTATCTAGTGGCAGAAAAACACTAGACCAGCATTTATCAAAGCTCCCCCCGCTCTATAACAATTAGACAAGGATGTCTAAACCAGCCAACAAAAACAGGTTGGCTGGTTTATCTTCCTATTAATATCACTCTCATTTTTACTGTTAACTAAATGGGCTGCGTGAACAACGCGTGATCCGCATTGGCAAGCCTACATAATTGGTTTTGACATGAACCAAGCCCAGCCTGCTGTGGTCAACAGCAGCAATGCTTCGCAAAACCGCATACTATCTCGCTCGGGCCACGAACTGCGCTTTGACGATAATGAAAACACAGCCACTGCTGCCAATTACCTTAGCTTTCAGTTTTTTCGTGACATTTCTCTAATATATCTTATGGTTGTCGCAATTTTACTAGTTAATGAAAAAGATGTACTCATGCGACCCAATCGATTTCCTATAGATGCTGACGCCCCGATAAATTGGCGAATATTCTATCAAGTTTGGCCTTACCTCACCGAGTTTAAAGGGCGAATATTGTTAGCCATGATATGCTTAATCGCCGCAAAATTAGCCAGCATATACTTACCCTTCATCTTAAAAGATACAGTAGATACTCTAAATGAAAACGGAGCCAACACCCTTGTGTTGGTGCCTTTTGGACTGATTGCAGCTTATGGCGCACTGCGCTTAGCCAACGTGTTATTTGGAGAGATCAGAGATACTCTGTTTGGACGAGTAACAGAGCGCGCTATGCGTCGCTTAGGTTTAAAAGTATTTAATCATTTACACTCACTTGATTTAGATTTCCACCTCAATCGACAAACAGGTGGCTTGTCCCGAGACATAGAGCGTGGAACCAGTGGGATCAGCTTTTTGATGCGGTTTTTGGTGTTTAACATTGGCCCTACCCTATTCGAAATTACTGCTGTAATAGGTGTATTGTTTTATAACTATGGCCTTAGTTTTGCCTTGATTATTCTTGTTTCTGTCGTCAGTTATGTCGCTTTTTCGATTAAAGCAACGGATTGGCGAACTCAGTTTGTCAGAGAGGTCAATGCCGCAGACTCCAGCAGCAGCTCAAGGGCAATAGACAGCCTACTCAATTACGAAACCGTTAAATATTTCAATAACGAGTCATACGAAGCCAACCGCTACGACACTGACTTAGCTAAATGGGAACAAGCTAGACGTAAAAATCGCCTTTCACTATTCGCTTTAAACACGGGTCAAGCTTCAGTTATTGCGATTTCGATGACTAGCATGCTGGCCCTTGCCGCCATACAAGTAGCCAAGGGTGAAATGACAATAGGCGACTTTGTACTGATAAACGCATTTACTATGCAAATATTTATGCCTCTTAATTTTTTGGGTTTTGTCTACCGAGAAATAAGAGGTGCCTTGGCCAATATTGAAAACTTATTCACCCTGTTAGCCAAAAAAAGCGCGGTATCAGACGCTTCCTCTAGTCAGCCTTTGAACCTGTCTAACGGAGAAGTGAGATTTGAGCAAGTCAGTTTTGCCTACACAGACACACGGCCCATTATACAATCCCTATCATTCTCAATTGGCCCAGGACAAAAAGTCGCAGTAGTGGGTGAAAGTGGTGCAGGTAAGTCCACCTTGGTTAAGTTGCTGTTTAGATTTTATGATCCTAGTAATGGCGTTGTCAGCATAGACGGTCAAAATATCAAAACCGCCACCCTTGATTCAGTCAGGCAGAAAATAGGCGTAGTGCCCCAAGATACGGTACTCTTTAATGACTCAATCTACGAAAATATTAGATATGGCCGACCAGAGGCGAGTGACGAAGAGGTCGACCGCGCCATAGATATGGCCCACTTGCGTACATTTATCCAGTCATTGCCAGAGAAACAAAACACCCGAGTTGGCGAGCGAGGGCTAAAATTGTCCGGTGGCGAGAAACAGCGAGTAGCCATTGCAAGAACGATATTAAAACGACCTAAAATCTTAATTTTTGACGAAGCAACATCCTCACTCGATAGTCAATCAGAGCAGCTTATTTTGCAGGCAATTCGCCAAGTTTCGAAAGGCCACACCAGTTTAGTTATTGCCCATCGCCTTTCAACAATAATCGATGCAGACAAAATCATTGTGCTGGGACAGGGACAGATAGTGCAGCAAGGCCACCACAAGCAGCTAGTTAGTCAACCGGGTGCCTATCAAGACTTGTGGAATGCACAACACAATGGGAAGCAAGATGGACAATAAGCACATGCTTGAAGCAATTAACCAAGTTATGCCCTTTGGTAAATACGCAGGCAGAAAGCTCTTACATTTACCCGAACCATACTTAGTTTGGTTTAGTCAAAAAGGGTTTCCTGAGGGGAAATTAGGTCAACAATTAGCATTGATCCATGAGATTAAAGTTAATGGCCTCGAAACTATGCTAGAACCTCTGTTAAGCAAAGATTAAAGGCGAGCTTTCCAATCGCCATTATGCTCAGCCAAGCAAGCTTGTTCGCTGTCTAAGCATACGTTTCGTCTAACATCTTTCAATAAAACCCCAGCTTTTAGCAATTGCTGTTGAATTGTTCGACGCATAGCAACATCTTGTGAGTGGGTGAGCGCCATCTGCACCGAATCATTGGTATCAAATACACATGTCACCACTAAGCTACTTGGAAAATTGGCACAATCAGCTGTGTGAGTTAGCCATTCAAATCCGCTAATGTCTTGTTTAAAAGACTCACAAGCAAGGGTTAATGCCTTAACGACATTATTATCCAATTTTTTAACGGTTTTCTTCATTGCTTGAGAGCCTTAACGTTCACAATATTGGGTTTACACTCTCTTAGCCGTAAGTGCACAAATAAGCAGTTTCTACTTCAACTTTAACCTTAAAGCTTTGATTTGCTTCAACCGTAAAGCTTTCACCAGCGGCAAAGGTTTGTGATTCAGTCGCCCCAGGCAAAGTCACTGTCAACGCTCCGCTTACCACAGTCATGGTTTCAAATTCACTGGTGCCAAACTCATATTCACCTATCGCCATTACGCCAACAGTGGCAGGTAAGGTAGCCGTTTGAAATGCAATTGAGCTAACTTTTCCATCGAAATACTGATTATTTTTAAACATAATTTTCCTATTGATTGATACAAGGTAAAGCGGGACGAGAATTTAGCAAAGGACGTAGAAAAACGAAACAGTTAAAACTGTCTAAGTTATCAAGCTTAATCTGTACCTATTGTTAGTCACCCTAAAATTGGTGAGAAACGGTCATTGACAGGACGCCTTGTTGTGCCTGACTGATATCCCAATCATCCAATTGCAAAGTAAAACTTAACCAAGCATTGCTGTAGGTCACTTCAGGAGCAAAAGAATCCAAATCAACCAGTAGTGACATACTCGCCTCACCAAAGGCACGTTTCGCACCCAACTGCTGAAAATAATGATTACCTTGCTTACGCACCCTTGCCATGACACCTGTCTTCCCCAACTCATATAAGCCCTCTAGTTGAACACGCTGGGGCAAACGAAACTGATGATCTTCGGATGTTTCCACTCCACGGTAAAGTGGCGCAAATGCAATCCCTCCTGTACTGTTGATAAATTCGCCTTCGGTATCAAATACGCCTTGACTGAATCCTAGGTTGTTTACCTTAAAGTCAGAATAAAGATCGAACATATGCAAAGATAGAGCAAAGGTAGAAGTCACTTGCCAATCAGCAATTATATCCAAGGTTAGACCTTGGCCTTGAGTATTCCAGCTTCCATTGTTGGGCCGTCGCAATAGATTATTATCACTGTAAGCTTCGGTTAACGCGACTTGCCCGATAAGATTACCCGCTACGTCTGCCGATAAACGTCCCTCTAAAGAAGATGCCCTTCGCGAATCGAGTTGCCAGTATCCAGCTCTTACTTCGGTATACACATTCCCCAGTTCTAGGACATAACCTAATCTTATCCCAGAGCTGCTCTGGCCCCTTAAATCTAAAGATACTTGATAAGCAGTTTGCTCGTTTAGTGGCAAACCTTGGCGCTCCCGATATAAGGCTTGTGCCGTGTCTGGCGAAACATTAACAAAGTAATCGTATCGTCGCGATATACTCATTGACACCCGCCCCCAATAACCTCGAATCCCCGCCTCATTTTGCGAAAAACCCAAGCTAGCATTATCGTTAGGGGCGTGTAGCCAATCATCCGTAACTAGCTGCTTAATCGGTAAAATGTCCGTATAGGCCGAATTTGAAGAAAACAGCGATAATCTCATAGGGGCTTCTTCAGCCAGACTAGTGTGTGTAGATAAAGCCAATATACATAAAATTGAGGGCATACCCTTAAACATAAGGTTTCTTTTTCTCATAATAAAAACTAAATTTTTGTTGTTCTAAATAAAAAATGCCAGATAATCTTATCTGGCATTTTACAAACATGTAATCACTGCATGTAGACCAAGTTACAAACTTTCAACCGTTCCATTTGCATAAATGATTAACACTAAACCGTTTCGCACCACCACTCTGGCGGCTTGCTCGTTTGTATCGCCAACGGTAATCGTACCCAGTGTGACTTCGCCTTGCCCCTGAGTATCCGTTATCTCTGTCAATGTCAACGTAACCCCCTCAGCATTAGTCATCACTAAGGTATCCGGTTGCGTGGTATTGACTTCGGTCGTAAACGCACGTCGATTTGTTTCACCCGGTAGCTGATAAGCTAGGCTTAAGGAGAGTTCGCCCTCTTCAAAACCGGTTTTACTGCCCGACAATTCTATATCCACTTCATAGTCACCCAAGACCGTACGCAAGGACAAAGCAGCAGTTCCTGTTAAAAACGCATCTGCAGTCTCAATGCCGTTAGCATCAATTTCGCCATCATCAGAAATATTTTCAGGCGCAATGATGAAAGTGTCTAACTCAAAGGTTTGCCCCCCTAAGGTTTGGTCAGAACTATCAATACTTCGTATAAGCTCGCGAATTTTTAGGCGACTCTCTGCTGATGAGAGGAGCGCTACTTGCCCTACACCTTCTATCTCCTCGGTTAGTAGTGTTCCCGTACTGAAGCGGTTATTGACAAAAGCCTCAGATGTAGTGAAGAAGAAGGTCTCAAAAGATGCGATTTCAAAAAAACCTAAATTCAACCCATACAAATCCATAACATCAGAAACGACAGAGGGATTGATGCGCATACCATCCATTGCTGCCAACCACTGGGACCTCGTACTTGAAGAACGAGAATCAACGTGGATTTCATCAAACACCCTAGATAACTGTCCACCTGCCTCTAGGTCCCTGCCCAGACGTACTATCTCATCATCAGATGAACTGGTTCCTTTGATAATTTGCAGCACATTTGCTTGGCGTGGGTCAGTGATGTGATTCGAACTGATAGTGAGCTTTTTAATCGAATTTAAGGTAGGCCTATATTCGATAACATAATCGTGGGTAACAACATCTTGGTCATACACCACTAGGCTGGCCCGCCAGTGCAAGAGTTCTTCACTACCATCGAAACCTACAAAATCAACAATGCCAAAACTGAGCTCAGAGCGCACGCCAGCTTCAAGCTCAGTAACTATGGTGGAACCGTCGTCACTGACCGTAACAGCCGCCCCATTGGTAAGGCGGGGTTGCACTATGCCAACATCAACGGATACATCGCGACCTTGCTCTAAAGCATACATTTCTCGTAAGCCACTTAAACGATACCCAAAGCCTTGATCAAACTCCTGCGCACGATAGGCAGTCCAATCAAATCCTCGTATTTTGATTATTCTTTCGTGATTTTGGACCTCAAACTCTGCTGCATTTGTTATTTCATAAGGAAAACGCCCCAGTTCAGACACTCTGAAAAGTTCTGAGCCTTCTGAGAGTCTTTGGGATATTACGCGTCCGTTACCTGGGTTATTAATACTCAAATACTGACCATCAACAGTAACCAGCTCTGCGTTATCATTCACCGGATTGTCATAGTCGATATTGTCGCTCATAGGAGACCGAGATGAAATTCTGTCTACGATGTAATCACCATTTCCTTGATTCCTGTATAGATCTACACTGGCGAAGGATCTCTCTGCAAAAAGAGGATTCAGATGCACATTGGCTTGAGCCACTTGATAAGAACCGTCATTGAAAGATCTAACACTCAAGAAACGCTTAAACGTCACTACCCTCTGACCCTCGACCACAGAGGAACTGTCTCTCGTTACCATCCAAGAACCAGGCTCTCCAAGTGAAGTATATGTCGTAACATGTTTGCGTTGCTCGGGGGATGATTCGACAGAATGAGTCTCTGTTAGCGCATTCATATCATCCGATAACTCATAAACTACAGCGTCTTTTAAAACTCGGCCAAAGGTAGGCGTAGCTCGTTCTTCAAACTCATCAACATTAGTAAGATCAACTGTCAAGCTAGCTTCTATCTGATTCCCTTGTTCAGATGAAAACGCACCTTGCAAACTCAGTAAATCCGGTAGTTCAACTGTCGTCAATAATGGACTAAATACTGGATTGTGGTGCCCCGTGCCGCTCCTATAATTGAATAAATCTTCAAACTCAACCTGTTGAGTCAATCGCGCATCGAGTACTTCGCTATCTGTATCCTGGAATAGCAATGAAAAAACCGTATCAAAGTCTTCTTCAGGGCGAATAACCGAACTAAGGTCAATCACGTCCAATTTTGCATCGAGCATACCACTAAACGTCACTGGGTTAGGTACACTGCTCGTTGCCTTTTGTGCAATTTCTACATCTAGCAATATCTCACCGCCGTCAAAATTGAGGCTGTCGAAGTTATCGCCTTCTTGATACGCAGCCAGTACAGTAGCCGCATCAATGACGTTAATTTGAAGCTTACTGCCCGGAGCAATGACGATTGCAGCATTGGGCGATTCAATCGTGCCTTCAACGTTTAATACTATGTGTTGTGCACCTTCGGGCACGTTAGCACTGATACTGAGCACCACTTGTTCGTCACCTGTAGTCGCATCAATCGCAAAAGTTGAGGTGTCTAGATCCCAGGTTAAGGTACCTGAGCCCGTTCTATTTGCTAGACTCAATAAGTCATCAATAGGTAAGGTCTGAGTCTGTTCAATACCAATTACGTCAATATACAACCGAACGGCATTCGCCAAATCGGTAAGCAACTCAAAGCTTTCTGCTTCGGCCTCAATCATGCGCCCTGCGTCTTCAATCAAACTGGTGTAAGAATTTAATTCCGTTTCAATTCCATCACTGTTTATCTCTGATGGGGTAACCGAAACGTCGGTCAATCCGAGTAAGTGACTAAACAAACGTACGTCTTCTACCATGGCAGTAGCCTTAGCTATCGCATCGCCATCTGTGGCAATATCCGATACAACTTGACTTCGCCCTCCTGCATCAGCGACGGCTATTTGCGCTACGCGTCTGTTCTCAAAAACTGTGCTGATCTGAGAGAATTGCGCAATTAATTCAGTTCCATTGTCGATAGTCGACGATGCACCCACAACACGGCGTTGAATTGAAGTCGACGTGGCAATAGCGCGGTTTAACACATCTGTCACCGAAAGTTCGAAGGTTCCATCATTATCTGGCTCGATTAACAGCGCTCCGTTATTAGCCACTAAGTCGGCCACTATTTGTTCAAATTTATTTGAAAGTACCGATTGCGTATCTCCCTCGTTTGAGAAGATAGCTGACGCAATACCTGCATTGATTAAGCCATATCTGAGCTCTGCGTCATTGCTTTCACTGACCACTTCAGACAAATCGTCAATTTTGGTGGGAGCCAATTCTGTAATGTTACCCTGAATACCAAAGGTATTCGCTATGACAGAAGCGTGCTGCTGAATAGACACGGCATTCACACCATTGCTGTCAGATTCTGTCAGGGCTGAAGCCAAATGAGTCAGTGAAGAAACATTAACTGTAACAGTTGTTCCATCAACAACAGACAAGGCGGATAGCGTGAAGTCAGGATCAGTTGACGTAATATTAATGGTTTCGCCAAAGGCAACGTCACCACAGCCTATGGAAGCATCACACACCATAGTCGTTGGGTTTGCGGAGTCGGTACTTGGCGATAACTCAACTTTTACCGGACCAGAGTAGTTGAGCAAGGTAAACGAGTAACTGCCGTCTTCTGACGTGGTAATATTACTTTCTCTTATTTCTTCTGACGAGAGTGCAACAGGCTCCCCGTTGACATACTTGAAGACTGACACCGAAGCATTGGACAAGGTCCCCTTCACCGCAACGCCCGACACCTGTGTTTGCACCACAGCAGGAGGAGCGGGTTGGCCACCACCTGAATCGCCAGAGCCTCCGCCACCACACGCAACTAAAAACGGAGTCAAACATGCTGATAACACTATTTTATTCATATATAAGTCCTTTCATTAAACTCTTTACCCTGTGTCTGGTAGACAAATCTGTTTGGTACGAACCTGCGATGTATTGTAGCGACTAAACGGGGTAAAATATACACAAGTGGGGGCATTACTGCTCGATACGCATTGTGGTTTGGCGTCTGTTTCTGTCACTCTCTTGGCAAGCACACTGATGTGGCTTTGGTATGCTTTGCTCAGCATTATTGGTAATATGTTGGATTAATAGTATTCAATACGTAATGACGTCTAAACATTCAACATATCGAACAAACGACTCTTAACACCACGAGGCACTCATGCTCATTCAAAAACACACTCTGGATCTCAACACGCCCACAGGAACAATGCGCACTTCAATTTATCGCCCGACCGACGATAAGGCATACCCGGCAATTATTTTTTATTCAGAAATTTTTCAAGAAACCACGCCAATAACGCGCAGTGCACAAATTTTAGCTGGTCATGGTTTTGTGGTGTTGGTGCCTGAAGTTTTCCATGAGCTTAATCCTATCGGTACCGTTTTGGCCTATGATGATGCAGGCAAAGATAAGGGAAATGCAGATAAATTCACTAAGCCGTTAGAAGATCACGACTCAGATACCCAAGCCATGCTAGATTTTTTGTACGAACAAGATTTTTGTAATAATCAGGTAGGGGCGATGGGAGTTTGCATAGGTGGACATCTAGCCTTTAGAGCTGCATTAAATACTCAGATCAAAGGCGCATTTTGTCTTTACCCAACGGACATTCATTCAAATACGTTGCCTTGTATCGAAGGAAAAGATTCGTTGACCCTAGCCCATACCATAGCATGTCCTCTGGTTATGGTATTTGGCAAGCAAGATCCCCATGTATCTGCTGCTGGAAGAACATTAATTCATCAGACACTGGCAGAACATGAGGTCGATTTTGAATGGCATGAAGTGAATGCCCAACACGCCTTCATGCGTGACCAAGGTGATCGTTATGATGCGGCTCTTGCGTTAAAGATGTATAGACACGCAGTCGACTTTTTTAGTCAACATTTACACTGAGCCTCGTTCAAGTTACAAATTGTGCCCTGAGGCACAAATTACATGAGGCTCACAGCGATGGGCCTTATTTATGCGCTTTTTACTAGCTAGTTTTGTACTTTGCATTTTTTCGATAAACACGCCAGCTAAAATTACGACCAATCAATTTACCTTGCATGGTCTTAGCCAATTTAGTGAAGAGCAACAAACAGTATTAACTGAATGGGTCAAAACTGGGGTTAATGCGACTCGAAAAACACTGGGCGTTTACCCTACTCCTTTAGCAATTCACTTACACGCTAGAAAATCAAACCAACCTGTACCCTGGGCACATACCATGCGCGATCATACCCAAAGCGTACATTTATATGTAGACGCGCGATTCCCGCTCAACAAATTTGTAGACGACTGGACCATTTATCATGAACTGGCACATATGGCCTTCCCTTATTTGGGGAGTCAATATGCTTGGTTTTCGGAGGGGTTTGCTAGCTATATGCAATATCAAATTATGCATCAAGCAAATCTAACCGAGTACTATATAGACGATATGTATCGACGAAAAATTACGCCTCATCTCAGGTGGTTTAACAGTAACTACCCAGCAGACCAAGTCGCTCGACGTTTAATGGACAGCGAGAAACTCCCTGCCGCTTATTGGGGCAGTGCGTACTTTTTCTTGCTTGCAGATCAGCAATTAAGAGAACAAAGAAAACTGTCTCTCACAGCTGTTGTTAGGCGCTATCAAAGGTGTTGTAGAGCTGACGAAGACGATTTAGAGACACTAGTCAAAGCCCTAGATAAGGTATCAAGTACTCAAATATTTTCTGATTTACTCAATGCTTATTTGAGCCAGCCGGCAAAGCAAGTGTATCCGAGAAAGTGGCCCAAATAACCTTGATTTATCATGTTTATACCAATTAGAATTGCAAAAACACAGATCCCAGACATAAAAAAAGCAAACCCTTAGGTTTGCTTTTTCAGTCTTTAATTGGTTAGCAATTAAAGTACTGTGATGTTCTCAGCTTGAGGACCTTTTTGGCCTTGAGTTACAGTGAACTCAACTTTTTGACCTTCCGCAAGCGTTTTAAAACCTGTACCGTTGATTGCACGGAAGTGTGCAAACACGTCAGGACCATTTTCTTGTTGAATAAAACCGAAACCTTTTGCTTCGTTAAACCATTTAACTGTACCAGTAGTAGTAGACATAGTCTTTCCTATTAATTTTCAAGAGTAATTAGTCTCGCACGAGACCTGTTTTGCTGAAGCTTGTTGCAATTACTTATGATGTATAAGACGAGGTACTACAATGGAACATCGAAACAATGTACATAAATATTAAACTTACTTTCAAGCCACTCCAGTATAGCCTGCCGTTTACCAAGGTCAACAAATAATCTAAAAAAATTTAAAACTTAGCTTTCGTATCAATAGCTTAGTCATAAAAGTGACATATTGAAGGGTGCGTTCCCAACAAGTCATGGCATTAGCCCTTACGTTTTATCACCCGGTATCAGTAATACACAAAGCGCTGCCCCCGCAGCTGCAGCCGCCGCAATTGAAAAAGTTAAGGTCGAACCTGCTCCTTGCTGCCAAGTGTAACCCGCAACATAATGCCCAACGGCTCCGCCCAACCCAAACGCAATACTGGCATACATAGCTTGACCTTGACTCTGATGCTTAGGGCCAAAATGCTGGTGAATGAAACTCATGGCTGCTGAATGCGCCATACCATAGCTAAACGCGTGCAATAACTGGCTAGCAAATAAAATCACAATATTGTCGGCAAAACTACCAAGTAAATACCAGCGCAGTGCGGTCAACAGCATGGTAATAAACAACATAGCTTTTAGACCAAAACCATGAATAAGCTTACCCGCGTAAATAAAAATAACGACTTCTGCTAATACTCCGAGTCCAATCAAAGCCCCAGTTACTTGACCGCTATAACCTAAGTCCAATGTATACAAGGCAAAGAACCCATAAAAAGCCCCAAAACTCACCTGCAACAACATAGCTGACGCAATAAACGCATAAAACGCAGGTGTGTTAATTCTCGACCATAAAGACACACTTGTTGCCACCTCTTGATTATCTTGAGGTGGGTAAGTGACTAGCAAAGTCATTAAAAACAGCATTAGCAATACCGCTGCACCAACAAATATGGGTACCTCAGCGCCAAAGTGATCGAGTAACATGCCAGTGAAAATCACTAACAAAATATAACCAACACTGCCCCAAAGGCGCACTTTACCGTATATACCAGACTCACCTCTGACGCAGTTTAAAGTGAGCACTTCGATTTGCGGCAAAATTGCCGTCCAAAACATCATCATAATGGCGAAAGTAGCGGTTAACGCCCAAAACCCGTTGGCTACAAAAGCCAAACAAAACGTTCCTAGGGTAAGTAAAGCGCCTAATTGCAAGCACCGCAATGGTTGACCAGAGCGCGTGGCTACCCAAGCCCACAGGTTAGGTCCAGCTATACGAGCAAGTACCATAAGGGCAAACAACTCTCCGATTTCAGCAGAAGAAAAGCCTTTGTCGTCGAGAAAAACGCCCAAATACGGTATCACCACACCAAATTGGCCAAAATAAAAAAAGTAGGTGGCGCCAAGCAATACTAAATTAGTGCTAGAAAACGCCTGATGGGTAATGGGGGATGACATAGTTAACTCACAAAGGCGTGATAAACAGAAAGGAAAAGTTAACCCTGCCACTCTCAACGTACCAAAGCACATAGTCGAGGATGGCGGGCCTTTACATAAACTAGCTAGACGACCCCGGAATAACGGGGGTAATAGATTCAACATCAGCGTTTTGGCCACGGTGACGCAATACGTGGTCCATCACAACCAAGGCCATCATAGCCTCAGCAATAGGTACAGCTCTGATGCCTACACAGGGATCATGTCGACCCTTAGTGATCACCTCGGCACTTTTACCATTGATGTCTATTGTCTCACCGGGAACACTAATACTAGAGGTAGGCTTAAGTGCCATGTGCACCACTAAATCTTGTCCCGTCGAAATTCCACCTAATACTCCACCAGAACGATTAGTTTTAAAGCCATTGGGGGTCATGACGTCTCTATGTTCGCTGCCTTTTTGTTCAACTGTATCGAAACCATCACCTACCTCTACGCCTTTAACCGCGTTAATGCCCATCATGGCATGAGCTAAATCGGCATCAAGACGGTCAAAAATAGGTTCACCCAAGCCCACAGGCATGTTGGTCGCAACCACAGACACCTTTGCACCAACCGAATCACCCTGCTTTTTAAGGTCGCGCATATACGCATCTAATGCGTCTAATTTACTCGCATCAGGGCAAAAGAAAGCATTAGTATTGGTCACACTATGGTCAACCGTATCAATTTTGACTGGGCCTAGTTGAGACAAATAGCCTTTGATCTCAATGCCAAAGCGCTGCAATAAGTATTTTTTCGCCACGCCTCCAGCAGCCACTCTAATAGCGGTCTCTCTAGCCGACGAACGTCCACCGCCTCGATAATCTCTTAGGCCGTACTTTTGTTGATAGGTGTAATCTGCATGGCCCGGTCTAAAGGTGTCTTTAATTTTTGAATAATCGTTACTGCGTTGATCGTTATTGTTGATCAGTAAGCCAATGCTCGTACCTGTGGTTTTACCTTCAAACACGCCAGACAAAATCTTTACTTCGTCTTCTTCTCTGCGCGCAGTAGTGTAGCGCGAGGTGCCGGGTTTTCTGCGATCTAAATCTACTTGTAAGTCACTCTCAGAAATTTCTAATCCCGGAGGGCACCCATCGATAATCCCACCAATTGCGATACCGTGACTTTCACCAAACGTAGTCACGGTGAAAAGTTTTCCAAAGGTATTGCCTGCCATAATTATATGTTCCTGTGTATCTGTTGTCTTAAATTCGGTGGATGTAATACATTCAGCCTAATAGTTTAATGATCTACCGCCTTATAGTACTCAACCAATTCGTTCTTGCTTATAGCAAACACACCGTGGCCGCCATTTTCAAATTGGATCCATTGAATAGGCAAATCAGGGTAACGTCCATGCATGTGGACCTCACTATTGCCTACTTCAACAAATAGCCAGCCGTTGTCGGTTAAATGACTAGGGGCTTGGCGTAAAATATTGTCTACTAGCTCCAATCCATCATGTCCTGCTGCCAAAGCTAATTCGGGCTCATGCTCAAATTCTTCTGGTAGGGAATCCATGTCTTCAGCATCCACATAAGGCGGGTTACTCACAATCAAGTCATACTGCTGGCCCGTTAAAGACCCCATTAGATCTGACTGGATAGGAAAAACTCTGTGGCTTAGTCCATGCTCTTGAATATTTAAATCTGCCACCTGCAAGGCATCTGGGCTTATGTCTACGGCATCAACCTCAGCCTCTTCAAAAGCATGGGCCAGTGCAATGGCAATGCAGCCCCCACCTGTACATAAATCTAAAATACTAGTAGGTTGTGCCCCTTCTAACCAAGGCTCGAATTGATCTGTAATCAATTCAGCAAAAGGAGAACGTGGGATCAACACTCGTTCATCTACATAAAAAGGTAACCCGCAAAACCAAGCTTGATTAGTCAAGTAAGGTAAGGGTATACGTTCCTCTGTGCGTCTATTAACCAATTCTACAATAGCGAGCTTTTCAGCAGGTGTTAGCCTGCTATGGAACAGTTGATCACCGGTTCGCTGAGGTAAATCTTGAGGCAAATGTAAAACTTGTAAAACCAAGCTAACAGCTTCGTCCCACGGGTTATCTGTACCGTGACCATAGAATAAGCCAGCTTCATTGAAAGCGCTGACCGACCAGCGCACCATATCTAACAGTGAGTGTAAATGTTCGACGATTTGTTCAGACGATGAATTAGTAGACATGAGGTCTCATTATTGAATATTGACTTAAACTCACCGAGTCGGGTGTGCTAAATCATTGATTTTGGTATAATCCAAGCAAACCTAAGACTTAACTGTTTAAGATGAAAAAAAAGCTAACCCCAAACGACAAAAATAACGAGCAAGCTGAGCTTAGCTTGTTTCAACAAACGTTTGGAGACATAGCACCAATCAAGCAGGACAAAATACCTCCTCATCGCATATCCGGCAAGCATAAATGGTCAACAAGCAAAAAAAATTCAGTCGAGACTGCCCAAATAAGGCAGGCCAACGCTGCTTTTCAGTTTTCTGATGGATTTGAAGGTCACTTCGACCTTGATGAACCATTAAAATACGTACGAGAGCCCGAAGATAGCCAACAGGTTAAACGCCTGAAACGGGGTGACTACCCACCCGATCTAATTCTCGACTTACATGGCTACACAAAAGACGACGCCAAGCTCGAAATCGCAGCCCTAATTCAAGCGGCGCAAAAGCAGCACTGCCAATGTGTATCTATTATGCACGGCAAAGGCACATACGTTCTGAAAAAGGCGATTCCCAACTGGCTCATTCAACACCCTGCAGTAAAAGGCTTTCACCAAGCGCCAAAACAATGGGGCGGACAAAGCGCCCTACTCGTACTGATTGCTTTTCTTTGAGTGTAAATTGAACCTGAAAATTAATTTGCGTTCTAGTCGCTAATTTTCCTAAATGTTGCATCAAGTTACCTTGCAATAGGCTCTCCATTATTCAACAAATTAACCAACCATTAGCAAGATGCTAAGGTTGGCGGATTTTAGTTTTTATATATCGCATCTATTGCCCTCGCTTATTCCCCCTCTTCAGGCAACAGAATTGATAGGAAGGTATCCCGCTCAGAAATAAATACCTGGGCAGCACGCTGAATATCTTCAGGGCTTATAGCGTCAATACTTGAGGCTCGAGTGGCCATGTCTATAAAGGGTTGAGTATGCTCGCGGCTGGCAGTTAAATACCCCAGCCAAAATGAATTGCTTTTAACCCTAGCTTGCATAGATTTGGTATATTCTTTTTTATAGTTGTCTACGTATTTTATATCAGGCACTTGCTGCTTAAACGAGTCTAATACATCTCGCGTGTCTGCTATTAATTCATCAACTCGATCAGGGTTACAGGTAAACGATATACTCAAACTATGTTGATTGCTCAACGCTGAGAATCCGCCTCTCACTTTTACAGTATAAACACCAGACTTTTCTTCCCTCAACTGCTCTCTGAGCTTTTTTGACAAGATAGAGCGCATTGCAGAAAACGATGAATTATCTGCTAGCAGCCATTGTCTGTCACCATAAAAATCAAGTCTGACGCTTGCTTTATCTGCTAAGCCTTTCTTTACCTTAACCTCTAGGTTGCCTTTGTTTCGGTCATTTGGCAGTACTTTCCATTCATCTGTTGCTTCTTTACTCGGTATACTTGCGATATAGGTTTCAATCAATGGTTGGGCTTTATCTAAATCGATATTGCCAACAAACACAAAGTCAAAATTAGCCGCATTAGAAAATTGCTGCTGATAAAAGTCCAATATAGGTTGAAGCGTTTGCTCTCGATAATATTCCTCGTCCCGTTCAAAATAGCGGAGAGAATTGCCATATTTAGCCCGTTGAACATGTTGATTTAAAATATACTGAGGAGAATTATTTCTATCTCTTATGCTCTCAATTGAATATTCAATCATAGTATCAAACATCTGTTGGTCATGGCGTGGCCGCTGAAATGCTAAATGAACAAACTCTAATAGGTCTTTGAACCGCTTAACCGAACTATTACCAGTTAAACCATGTTGGTATGTGCTAATTCTAGGTTTAACCGAGACACTTTTGCCTTTTACATATTTAGATAACTGCACAGCACTCATATCACCTAGGCCCATGCCTCTAACAACGGATGGTGTTGCGCTCACTTGCTTATAATGCTCTGGGGATAACATAGAAGTTCCACCAGTACTTTGTGCCCGAAAAAGAACCTGATTATCCTTAAAATCCGTGCGTTTTAATAGCACAGTGGCACCGTTACTTAGTTGCCAAATATGTGCTTGAAGACTCTCGTCAAAGCTTTTTTCGACTACACGTCCTGGGCTAGGTAAGGTTTTAATTAACTTTGAGCTGCTCGCGTTATCTACATAGTCCCCCAATGAGCTGCTTGTTCTATTGTTAACTACTTCTAGCACTTGATTAACAGAAGGCAGAGACTCTCCATCAGATGCGGGGGCAACTATGCTAATGACTTGGTTGTCATCCCGCCAAAAAGATTTAACTAGTTGATTTACCTCTTCTAAATGAATAGTTTTCACCAAATTTCTATACGCAGCTAACCTTTGCTCGGCATCAAGCAAGGGGCTTCCATGTAGTAAATGTGCAGCATACTGACCCAAATATACACGAGAGTAGGTTTTATCAATTTCTTTTGCCCTTGAGCGAACGCGTCCGACTAAACTTTTCTTTTGTCTTTTCAGTTCACTTGATAAAAAGCCATGTTGCCATACCCTTTGATACTCATTCACAAGTTGCGTTAAGCCCTCTAAGCTCTTACCAGACTTAACCTGAGCTGACAGAGTAAATTGGTTTTTGTCTGCCAAATATAGGCCAAACCTTGCGTGGGCTTTTATGGCACTCGAGTCAGCGGATAAAGTTAACTCAAGTAGGCGCGTGTTCAACATCCCTATCACCAACTGACGAATAAGTTGTTGCTTCAGGTCCTCATAAGTTTCAATAGCCTTTTTATCATGTTTTATCTGAAACCTTACTGAACTGTAGGTTATTTCGGGGTCGGTTTCGATACTCACTAAAGGTGCAAGGTTATCGGGTAAAGAATACCTAATCTTGGTTGCTAGGTTTTGTTCTGAACTCAAAGGCGAGAAATATTGATGGATCAGCTGCTCTGCATGCTGGGGGTCGACATCACCGACAACGACAATCGACATTAACTCAGGACGGTACCACTCTCTGTAAAACCGAATCAGATCTTGATGTTTGCCGTGTTCAATAATCTCTTTGGTACCAATTGGCCATCGCTTAATATGGCGCGCTCCAGCCCAAGTAACAGGAGTTTGTTTTTGCCGAATACGATCGCTAGCCCCCTTCCTTCTGCGTAACTCCTCAAGTATTACTCCACGCTCCTTATCAATTTCCTCTGGTTCAAAACGTATTTTATGTGCCCAGTTTTCTAAAATATGAAAACCTTTTTCCACGTTCTCAGGTCTATCTGTAGGGATATGCAGCTTATAAACCGTCTCATCGAAACTAGTATGAGCATTTAAATGGGAGCCAAACTTCATACCAATAGATTCGACGAATTCAACAATTTGATGTTTTTCGAAATCCTCAGTGCCATTAAATGCCATATGCTCGGCAAAATGCGCAAAACCTAATTGACTCTCGTCTTCTGCTAATGATCCAATATTCACAATCAACCGCAAATCTACCCGCTTTTCGGGCTTGGCGTTTTTTTGGATGATGTAGCGCAACCCATTATCTAACTGCCCCTGAGTAACACGAGGTGTCACAGGTAAAGGGCCAGAGAAAGGCTGTTCTACAGATTTAGTTTTAGAGGTTGAGGTCGAAGAGCATCCACCAAAAACTATACAAACTGCAATAAATGCTGAACAACGCAGCAAAGTCACTAGATCAGTTCGACCAAAGTGATAGAGATTTAACATGAAAAAATTCCTTATTTAAGACTAGGCATAGCACTGCATTTTATCCTTTAAATACTGACCACAGATTAGAGGTTCGAACTCACTATACAACAAAACATTATCTATACCCCGAGATAATGTAAAACGATTGTTACAAAACATGTCATCCACTTATAAATGTGAATCCATTAAAAACTAAACTCTCCGAGACTCGAGCCTATCGATCTTTTTAGTGTATTCCCTTCTAAAAATGCGCCTTGACTAACCTCAAAAAAGAACGCTTTTTTAGTGCACTTACGCATTTTATAGTCGTGATCGTCTTTGGATTTTGTGGCATAATCCGCGCCAAATTTTGACTATCGGAAAATCACCTTGCTCTCTACTGCAAATATTACTATTCAATTTGGCGAGAAGCCTTTATTTGAGAACGTATCGGCCAAATTTGGTAACGGCAATAAATATGGATTAATCGGCGCTAATGGCTGCGGTAAATCAACCTTTATGAAAATTATTGGTGACGACCTTGAACCAAGTAGCGGCAATGTCTCGGTAGATCCAGGTGAGCGCATAGGTAAGCTTAAACAAGACCAATTTGCCTACGAAGAATTCAGCGTAATTGATACGGTTGTCATGGGTAATCATGAGTTGTGGACAGTTAAGTCTGAACGGGATGCAATTTACGCTAACCCAGAAATGACCGAAGAAGACGGGATCCGAGTGGCCGATCTGGAATCTGAATTTGCAGAAATGGATGGATACACTGCAGAATCTCGCGCCGGTGAATTACTAATTGGCGTTGGCATTCCCGTCGATCAACACTATGGGCCAATGAGCGAAATTGCGCCAGGTTGGAAGCTTAGAGTGTTACTCGCTCAAGTGCTGTTCTCAGACCCAGACATTATGCTTCTCGACGAACCTACCAACAACTTGGATATTAATACCATACGCTGGTTAGAAACGGTTTTGAATGAACGCAACTGCACTATGATCATCATTTCTCACGATAGGCACTTCTTAAACTCGGTTTGCACTCATATGGCCGATATTGACTATGGCGAAATCCGTTTGTTCCCAGGTAATTACGACGAATACATGACAGCGGCAACCCAATCTAGAGAACGCTTGCTATCGGATAACGCTAAGAAAAAGGCGCAAATTGCTGAGCTAAAAACCTTTGTTAGCCGTTTTTCAGCCAACGCATCTAAGTCAAAACAAGCTACATCTCGAGCCAAACAAATTGATAAAATTCAAATTGAAGAAGTTAAACCTTCTAGTCGTCAGAACCCCTTTATCCGATTTGAACAAGACAAAAAGCTACATCGCACAGCATTAGAAATCGAAGGCATGAGCAAGTCTTATGAAGAACAGTTATTCAAAGACTTAAACTTGATGGTAGAAGTTGGCGAGCGTGTTGCTGTAATTGGACCAAATGGCGCGGGTAAAACCACGTTACTTAAGTGTTTAGTGGGCGACACCGATTTAACCTCGGGTAGTGTTAAGTGGTCTGAAAACGCCAACATTGGTTACTATGCGCAGGACCACGCGGAAGATTTCGAAAAAGACATGACCCTAATGGATTGGATGTACCAATGGGCACAAGAAGGCGATGACGAGCAAGTGATGCGTGGTACATTAGGACGTTTACTGTTCTCACAAAACGACATTAACAAGTCGGTAAAAGTGATCTCAGGTGGAGAACAAGGCCGAATGCTATTTGGCAAGCTTATGTTACAAAAGCCGAATATCTTGGTTATGGATGAACCCACCAACCACTTGGACATGGAGTCAATTGAGTCTTTGAATATGGCTCTAGAAAACTACGAAGGAACCTTGATCTTCGTGAGTCATGACCGCGAATTTGTCTCTTCTCTCGCGACTAGAATCATCGATATTACGCCTAACGGTATTGTAGATTTTAAAGGCAATTACGAAAGTTATTTGGCCAGCCAAGGTTTGTAATCCAAAATGAGGGGTCTACGGACCTCTTTGTTTTTCTATCTATTCAAAATGTAAATTATCATGAGCAACGCCCCGTCTACTCGCTGCTATTGCGGCATTAAAAGTCCGTACTCTAGCTGTTGTGAGCCTTACCATAAAGGCGAAAGCGCCCCCAGCGCCGAAGCCCTAATGCGGGCAAGGTTTAGTGCCTATATGGTCAAAAACTACCAATACATACTCAAAACCTATGCGCCACTCTATAGAGAAGAACTCTCAGTGGAGGAGCTTGCTCAACACTCTCAATATACTGACTGGTTAGCCCTAGATGTTATTCAACATAGCACAGCAATGAACACTGCCCATGTTGAGTTTAAAGCTTACTACCGTACCGACCAAGGTTTATACCTAATGCACGAACGGTCTGACTTTATCTACGAGCATAGCGAATGGTTTTATACCGAGGGCAAAATGCTAAATGACACGGGTGAATTAACCCTTAAAAGAAACGATCCCTGTGTGTGTAACAGTGGTAAAAAATTTAAAAAGTGCTGCGGATTTCAATAATTTCAAATTTGCTAAAAAATGAGATAACTCAAGTCCTAAAACATTATTTAACGTTTAGTCACTCAACCTCCAAACAAAATCGTTTCAATTTCTCATAAAATTTAACAAAAAAGTTAGTAAACTCAACAAAATCAATGTTTTATATATTGTAAAATACCAAGGTATAGATGGTCATACCCATATTCAGTAGGTGTTTCTTTTTTAAACACATACTATACGGACCATGAAAAAACAGATAGTCAAGATAACAACGGTAATGAGAAAAAGCCAAGTGACATACAGAACTCTTAGTCAACAAACAGCAAAATCACTATTAAGTGGTATCTCGCTTTTGATGCTTTGCATGATCATGGCACTACCTGCTTCTGCGAAAATTGGCGACAATAACACAGCGGTAAAAAAAGCTAATCCTAAATTGCTAAACGGCAAAGCCTTTAATCAGAACATATTATCAGACCACGCCACCCGTAGCCGCATACCGGGCAAGCATGTGAGTTACACCCAAAAGTTCAACAAGCTTTTAGGCATAGACGTTGCGTTAGATACAAAGCTGTATACCAATAAAAAAGACAAATCATTTGAATGGGTGGTTGGGGTAGTGACTGACTTATTCAATGTAAACGTGAAAGCTGATCAAAACAGAAATCGAGAAAGAATCGAAGTTACATCTACCTATCCAGTTAACAAAAACCTTCGCGTTAAAGGCTACATAAGCAACAGGCAACAAGGTAAACGTGAATTTCAAGATTACTCGGTTGGGATTGCTTACTCAGTTAATCCATCTATTGAAATTACAGCAGGTTACGCTGACAGAGAACTAAAGCGAGTAGATGCTCAAAGCAACGTATTTTTAAACGTAAATGGCGTATTTTAACCCAATAGGGTTTCCTTTACTTCCCACGATCAGTCGTCTTTTAACTGATAGAGTAACACCATAGACATTGCCTCATCGGCAACGCCCTTTCCCGATTAAACAAGCTCTATTCCATTCAATCACAAGGGTTAATTCGGGCTTTGTAGTCTCGCCTTCTAAGCCTTATGTAAACCTCGACGTTAAGTCACTTAACATACCGCTTCACGGACTAGAGATTCAATGCAGCTAAATCTAAATACTGACCACCGTGTGGCTGCCCATCTACTTGTGGAACCTTACCAATAAAGGGAGCATCTATTAAGGATTTAAGAGTTTCTATATTCTCATCTTGCATCGCCATATTTTGGTCGACTTGATTTGCAACCCAGCCAGCGATCTTGAGTCCATCATTACGAATCGCCTCTGCGGTTAACACCGCATGATTCAAGCACCCTAAGCGGATCCCTACCACCAAGATCACAGCTAGATTTTGCTCAATAACAAATTCGGACAAGTACCTAGGTTTACCTTGATAACTGCCTCCTAAGGGCAATCGCCAACCTCCTGCTCCCTCTATAACAATAACATTTGGCTCTTTTTGCACTAAATGTACAAACCCGTGGCGGATTTTATCGATAGGAATGTATTGCGCGTCCTCGTCAGACACCTGAGCCTGATGCGCTAAATGTGGCGCAACGGGCGCCTCAAAGGCAATAGGGTTAACCTCTTCGTAGGTTAAATCTAAGGATGAACTAGCTTGTAAGGTTAAGCCATCTTCATTGCGCAGCCCTTCTGGGGTTTGCTCACAACCTGCCGCAATGGGTTTATATCCTGCGGTTACGTAACCTTTGTTATTCAATGCATCGAGTAGACTTTGACAAATAAAAGTTTTGCCCATTTCCGTATCTGTTCCAGTCACGAAAAAAGCTTGTTTAGTGTCAGTTAAGTGTCCCATAATTTTCCTATTATTATTCTGTAGGCATAGCCCGTATCTTATTTTCGCAAACCGGTATGCAAAAACTGGTACCTACTTTTTGCTACAGCTTAGATAACAGACCTGATAACTCAAAGGAAGTTGCCCATTGTCTGCAAATTTGTTTTGATAAATCAATTCCAGTTGTTTTAAAGATGCTCGCGTCATGGATGTCTGCTGGCCTTTTTCACTGCCAGTATCTAGCAAGACATTGGCTCCAATTCCCTTAATCGACGCCAGTAACGACCTGATTGTAGGGTGATAACTCACATACTGCCTCTGAGCACTCTCAACCTTGAGTTCCGCCGTTTCTCCTGCATTTTGCCAAGTGCTGCTTGAGGCAAAACGATTGACGTGTTTGGCACTATCTAGTTCTGCCCAACTTTGTTGTAACTCATGCAATGAGCCTTCACACATAATTGCCAATACAGCTCGCCCACCTGGTTTAAGGACGCGTGATACCTCTTGCATCACAATTAAGGGCTGTTTGCACCATTGCAGGGCCATAGATGAAAAAACAGTATCGATTGAACTGCTCTGCAAAGGCAAATGTTCAGCATCCCCTTGGATCCATAGCGCTGGCGTCCCTATGGTTTGTTTTTTGGCCACACTTAACATGCCCATAGCCAAATCTATGGCAACTAATTGCTCACAAAGGCACCCTAAATTTTGACTATAACGCCCTGTACCGCACCCAATGTCGAGCACACTATCGCTATGCTTGGGCAACAAACCAATGGCATCTTGTGCAATCTCGTTTTGTACTTTTGCTAACTGGTTATAGCGAGTCGCGGCTCGGCTAAATTGCGCAGCAATTTTATCTTTGATTGGCTGATGTGATAACGTCATTTACTGTACATCCCGACTTGGCAACGGGTCCAAGGTAAGGGTTAAGGCATCCACCAATGCCTCAATATCTTGCTTAGTATGGCCAGCCGTTATGGTAATACGTAATCTATCCGAGCCCTTTGGAACAGTTGGATAACGGATAGCCCCCACCCAAATCCCAAGTCGTTTTAGCTCGCTACTGATATGCAACGCTTTACTAGCCTCGCCCAATATGATCGGCTGAATCGCAGATTGAGATTCACTTATGGGTATACCTGCGGTTTGACATAAGTGCCGAAACAACTGAATGTTAGCATCAAGAACGTGCTTATTTTCCAACCGCTTACTCGACTGCAAACTCACTAGGGTCGCATACGCTTGCGCTGCTGGCATAGCCGTGCTGTATATATAGTGACGTGAAAAATTAATAAGGTAATCAATCAGTTTTTCACTGCCTGCGATAAAAGCACCTGCGGTACCTATGGCTTTACCAAACGTTGCCATCAAGATAGGTAACTGCTGCTGAGTTAAATTGTATTGCTCAGCCACCCCTAAACCTTGCTCACCCAACACACCAAAGCCGTGGGCGTCATCAACCATCAGCCATGCCTCTGAATCACGCAAGGCATGAACTATGTCGGTAACTGGCCCTTGGTCGCCGTCCATACTAAATACGCTCTCGGTAGCCACTAGGGTATCAAGATCTTTTCCTATGCGCGAAAAACAGTGCTGAAAATGCGATAAATCATTATGTTTAAAGCGCTGTAACTTAGCCGAACTGGCCATCGCGCCATCAAGAAAAGACGCATGCATAAGTTTGTCGGCCAGAATATGACTCTGTGAAGGGGTATTGAGACCAGCGCCAAAAAGCCCTTGGCAAAGCGCTTGGTTTGCTGCAAAACCAGAGTTAAATAATAACACTTTTTCACGGCCTAACTGTTCGGCCAAATAGACTTCGAGTGCTTGATGGGCTTGAGTATAACCAGTCACTAAAGGCGATGCCCCGCTGCCGCCACCAAACTCATTGATGCCGTCAGCCCAGGCTTGCGCTACTGTAGTAGAACGACGCATAGCTAAGTAATCATTACTCGAAAAATTCAAATAATGCTGGCCTTGTATCTCAATAATCGGCCCTTGGGCCGAATCAATCACAACCCTCTGTCTAAATAGGCCTTGGGCCTGTCGCTTAGCTAGGGCCTCATCAATAAACGCAAAGGCCATTAGCCTTCAACAGTAGCTGCAACAGGTTGATTTGAAGCGTCGTAAAATAAATCTGAACTCGCAGTGTCCTCGATTTCCTCAAGTAAAGCCGCCTCGTGGGCTTCATCTGAATACTCTCGGGTTTGCTTTGAATTGATCCCCAATTTTTTAAATAACATAACATCTTCATGAGTATCTGGGTTCGAGGTAGTCAAAAGCTTGCAACCATAGAAAATTGAATTGGCCCCCGCTAAGAAACACATAGACTGCATTTGTTCGTTCATAGCCTCTCTGCCCGCTGACAATCTCACATACGATTTGGGCATCATGATCCTCGCCACGGCAATCGTTCGAATAAAGTCAAAATGGTCTAAGTCTTCTACCTTCTCCATAGGCGTGCCTTTAACTTTAACTAGCATGTTAATTGGCACACTTTCAGGCTGCTGCTTTAAGTTCGCCAATTGCATCAATAAGCCGCTACGGTCTGAGCCTGTTTCGCCCATACCCACTATGCCGCCAGAGCAAACATTCATGCCAGCTTCGCGCACATTTGATAAAGTATCGAGTCTGTCTTGGTAGGTACGAGTGGTAATAATGTCGCCGTAAAACTCAGGAGACGTATCTAAATTATGATTGTAATAATCGAGCCCGGCTTGCTTTAGCATGAGCGCTTGGTCACGGGTTAGCATACCTAGCGTCATACAGGTTTCTAGACCTAGCTTTTTCACTTCTTTAACCATGTCTATGACATAAGGCATATCTCGGTCACGAGGATTTCGCCACGCCGCCCCCATACAAAAACGGGTAGACCCCGTAGCTTTAGCTTCTTTTGCGCGCTGAATAACTTTTTCTATTTCGAGCAAGCGTTCTTTTTCTAGGCCCGTATCATAACGGGCACTTTGAGGACAATATTTACAATCCTCTGGGCAAGCCCCTGTTTTGATCGACAATAACGTGCTGACTTGTACGTGATTAGGATCAAAGTGTTGCCTGTGAACACATTGAGCCTGAAATAATAAATCATTAAAAGGCAATGCAAATAAGGCATTCACCTCATCCAAGGTCCAGTCATGGCGAACGTGAGAAGATGCTGAAGCGGCGGAAAATTGAGACATAGCTAGACCTTGTGATTATCAATAATTAGCAAAATTTACTTTAAAAACACGCGCGCTTAGTCTATGTTTCTGGCCGTCATTGTCAACCTAAAGCCACCCTCAAACTTTACAAGTGAATGAATTTTGAACAATAATCTCGAATTTGATCAGCAGCATATCTGGCATCCTTACACGTCAGCCATCACCCCTTTACCTTGCTACCAAGTGGTGAAAGCCGAGGGCGTTCATATTCATCTCGCCACAGGCGAAAAATTAGTCGACGGTGTAGCGTCATGGTGGACAGCGATACATGGCTACAATCATCCCAAATTAAATCAAGCCGTGATTGACCAAACTCAGGCATTTGCCCATGTGATGTTTGGTGGTTTGACTCACCAACCCGCCATAGATTTATGCCGAAAACTCATTGATATGACCCCATCTGGGTTAGACCGAGTATTTTTAGCCGACTCTGGATCGGTATCGGTCGAAGTCGCCATGAAAATGGCGTTGCAATACTGGGCATGCCAAGGCAATGACAAAAAGCACAAATTTATAACACCACGGAATGGCTATCATGGCGACACGTTTGCCGCTATGTCGGTATGCGATCCAATCAATGGTATGCACAGCTTGTTTACCAAAGCGTTAAGCCAACAAATATTTGCCCCTGCCCCTCAAACGCGTTTTGACAAACAATGGAATGAAGATGACATCAGTCCCTTAGAGGACCTACTAAAAGTGCATCACCACGAACTTGCTGCGCTGATCATCGAACCCATAGTACAAAATGCTGGAGGCATGCGTATTTATCACCCAGAATATTTAAAGCGCTGTCGTCAACTATGCAACGAGTACAATATTTTGCTTATTTGCGACGAAATCGCTACAGGCTTTGGGCGAACGGGCAAACTGTTTGCCTGTGAACACGCCGATATTAGCCCTGACATTTTGTGCTTAGGCAAGGCATTAACAGGAGGATACATGAGCTTGGCCGCTACTTTATGCAGTGAAGATGTGGCACAAGGCGTATGCCAAGGCGAACCTGGGGTGTTTATGCATGGGCCTACTTTCATGGGAAATCCGTTAGCCTGTGCTGTTGCCAATGCGAGTCTGGACGTAATTCAAACCAATCAATGGCAAGCTCAAGTCAGTGCAATAGAGCAACAGTTAAAACAAGAGCTTACTCTATGCTTGGCCCTTGATGCCGTGGTTGATGTCCGAGTTTTAGGTGCGATAGGGGTAGTTGAAACTCAATCCGCGGTCGATGTTGCCGAAATACAAAAGCACTTTATTCGACAAGGCGTATGGATCAGGCCATTTGGCAAATTGATTTATATCATGCCCCCTTACATAGTGACCTCTGAACAACTATCTTTGCTGACAACTGCAATTTATAGCGCATTGGATGCTTCATAAATAAAATGCGCTATGTGCCCTACTCGTACATAACCGCGCTAAAACGTCAATGGAAACATTTCAGTAATAAAAATAGTACAGTTGCACATTTATGACGAAAAACCGAGGTTAATCGAGCGTTATTTATTTCCACCAAATAATTTTTTAAATTTATAAAGTTACAATAAAATCAAATAGTTAAGTTAAACCACTAGGTGATTATTGGCGTATTTCGAAAATATTTTATTTTTTTTAATTAATTAGCGAACTTTTTTCGCCTGACTCAGGTCATATGTAGCGTGTGTTTTATATTGTGTGTTCCTAGTATGTTTAGCCCAGATATTTTTTGGGCTTTTTTTTGCTTAAAATTTATTGCTTCAGTGCTCAGTAAATTCGAAAGCAATTAACTGTCACACGCTAATTATCATCGAGAAGTAAGGCTGCTTATAAAGAATAGGCAGACAGGATTAGATCTTGGCTTAATGGAAGACTTGGGGCACTAAACTAGATAATTGTTGTAATTGTGCTTGCAACAATTGGGTAGAGGGATCATCTGGGCATTGACGAATAAAATACTGATAGTCTGCAATAGCGACTTCGGTGCAATCTAATTGATGCAGCAAAAACCCCCTATCGCGTCGCTCATAGGGGTCATTAGGGCATAAGTCCACCAATAGCTGAACGGCCTTCAATGCATTGGAATAAGATTTTTCACTGATATATGCAGCTTTCAAATTATGCAGCATCCTCACCACTGTCTCACCGCAGCTTGCCTCTTCTAGGGCCTCACTTGGCATAGTTTCTCCCTCGATCTCAGTTAAGATGGAGAAATACAAGTGGTGTAAATCAGCATGGCTGAGGCACTTGCCAGTTAACGGATCTATAAACACACTAGGCGTATTTAAAAATTGGGCTTTTAGTAAGAAGTGTCCGGGAAAATTCACTCCAACCACATCAAACCCTGCTCTATTTGCAAGAGCTTGAAATATAGTCGATAAGGTTACTTGGATCCCAGTACGGTAATCCATCACTTGATTAATTAAATTACATTTACACGCGAAATAGTGGTCTTCATCACCACTAAAAGCTAAATCTACGTAGAAGAATTTTAGTAAACGCTGAAAATCGTTGGCATCGCAGCGCGTCGACAATTGCTGCAAAGCTTGCTCAGACCAAACTTGCAGTTGCCTAGTATAGGTTTCTACCTGAATACGGTTAGGCTGAAAGATATCGGCAATATGGATAGCGGCTAAGAAACAATCGTTCATTTCTATCGCCCGTAATAGGGATTTCACTGTCACACCTCAAAAACACTCACTGTTTATTTTATCGGTGTGACGCGTGGTTTCTTTACTGATTTTGTAAGAATTTAGGTTAAATAGAGCCTACAAATTTTTTTAGCCAAATAAAATAGGCTGTTTAGAAACGGCCACCATACCAGCAAAGGCGACCCAACTTATTGCACCTAGTAGCCCTATGTATTTCATAAAAACCGTGCGCGCCATTTTAAGAGCCAATGTCACCATAAACACGTATAGCAGTAAGGCCAGTAATTTCTCAGTAACCCAAGCATTAACAAACGGATATTGCTCAATCAATACGCACAGAGTCACAGCGCTCACGATTAACAGAGTATCAACAAGGTGAGGCAGAATTTTCAGCCATTTCTTTTGTAAAATAGGCGATTTCATCTCGCTTAGAATAAAGCGGATTAAAAATAGCCCCACACTCAACCCAATTAAAAGTAGGTGAAAGTGTTTAATGCCTGTGTACATAGTGACTGCTCCTGTTACATGGTTATTATCGTTATTGCGGTTAATTGAGTATGGGATGCTCTGACGCGACAAAATCAGGATCAGAGCGAATAATGCTTTCTATTTCGTCAAGATTCGCCAACAACACCTCCACTAGGCTGGGATCAAAATGCAACCCTTTTTGTTGTTCTACAAAATTAACCACCCGTTCACGACTCCATTCTGGTTTGGTATCTGATGGATTCCTGAGAACGTCGTAGGCATCGGCTAGTGCAGTAATCCGACAAAATATGTGAATATCTTCACCCGATTTTCCTCTCGGGTAACCTCCTCCATTCCAAAACTCGTAATGATCTCGGGCGATTAATGCTGCGGTGTTAATCAACGGCTGGTTAGTTTCGTTCAAAATAGTCGGTTTGGTATCTGGTTGTTGATAAAGGCTAGTCAACTGACTCCGATCAATACTGCTAGCACTCAAGGGTAAACCATCTAGGGTTTTAACCTTAGCCATATCATGCAAAGGTACGACTAAACACAAGGTATTTAGCTCGGTTTGGGTTAACCCGATATTTCGACCCAATACGTCGCAAATTTTTACCATGCGCTGAATATGTTTGCCTTTGCCAAAATGGTGGGCCATGGCTTTGCCCACTCGGTCAATGACTTCTCTTTGGGTGTTTTCGATATCACGAGTTAACATGACGTTTTCGAAGGCACATTGCACATTTTGAGTAAACATCTCAACTAAACGTTTATCTGCATCTTTTAGTTCTCTGGGCAAGCCTACCAATACCAATAATGAGCCATGCTTATTACTGCCTTTACAGTATGCCGCCAAAGCATCAGCATTATATTCAATGGTCTGGTTTTTATACGCCAATTGACAGGTTTCGAGCAAAGATCCAGAGACCAACTGCAGCAGCCCATCTCCGCCATTATCTTCGTATACGCCTTTCCCAGCAAACACATATAAATTATTCAAGGTATTGTCTTGGTCAACATCAGGCTTAACGTTCAACGAAGATTCAGACGAAGCCAAATAAGCAGAGCCCTCTATTCCGCCTAGCAAAGAACACAATTGCTGCATCACCCCTTCAATAAAATTCTCCAGAGACAAAATACTGAACAAGTCTGCAGACGCCGAGATGATTTTTTCTAAGCCTTGGCGATTTTCATCAATAGAGTTGATGTCTCGATAAGAGCGCAAGGCCGCAATCACCACAGTAAACAGTTTTTGTGCGGTTAGCTCGGTTTTGGATTTGTAATCATTAATGTCGTAATTAATGATTACATCACGCTCTGGGGCTTGGCCGGGTTGGCCCGTACGCAATATAATTCTGACGAAATTATTGGCGAGCTGGTTACGAATATAATCGGCAACTTTTAGGCCTGCGTCATCGGTCTCCATCACCACGTCCAATAACACTACTGCAATATCCGGGGTTTCTCGCATAATTTTCTTGGCTTGCTCACCATCATATGCACTCAAAAACTCCAAGCCCTGATCTTGAAAAACAAAATCCCCCAAGGCTAACTTTGTGACGGCATGCACTTCAGGTTCGTCATCAACTATCAGCAATTTCCAATTGCCCGTAACCAGAACGTCATCGTTCTCATCATCTTCTACAAAAAGTATTTCGTCAGACATTCAAAATTCCCAGTGGGGTCATACCATGGCGTCAAATATGTAACACAAAAGTAAAGAAAAGTGTTTGAGATAACAAGATATTTCGAAGGTTAAACAGACCTTAGCCAAATTGGCCACACGTTACTCTGTCTTGGCCATTCAAATCTGTGTGGGTCGCAATGTGTTGAAAGCCTGCCTGAGCAAACAACACTCTAATGGCTTGGCCCTGCTCAAAACCATGCTCAAACACCAGCCACCCACTGGCACGCAAGTGTGTCTTGGCCTGCTTAATAATCAATCGAATATCATCTAGGCCGTCTTCACCAGAGGTTAAGGCACTGCTGGGTTCAAATCTAACATCGCCTTGGGTCAAATATTGGCTAGTAGATTCAACATAAGGAGGATTGCTAACTATCATGTCAAATAGCTGATTGCCTAGTTCAGCAAACCAGTTACTTTGAATAAATTCCACATTCGTAATATGGTTAGTCTGCGCGTTTTCAGTAGCAAGCGCCACAGCTTCAAAAGACAGATCGCAGCCCAGAACCGACCAGCTTGGTCGCTCTGTACCTAATGCCAGCGCGATAGCGCCAGTACCTGTCCCTAAATCTGCCACATGGGCATCAGGCCTTAGGTCTAGCGCTAAGGCAAGTTCGACTAGGGTTTCGGTATCAGCTCTAGGAATAAGAGTGGCGGGAGAAACCTTTAAGCGTAAACTCCAAAAGTCACGGTAGCCAATAATGTAGGCGATGGGTTCACCTTTTAAGCGCCTGGTTACCCATGCCATCAAGCGTTCACGTTCAGTCGGCTGTAAACATTTTTCTGGCCACATCATCAAGTAAACCAAATCTTGCTGAAGACACGCCCCTAATAAGGCTTTGCTGTCGGCATTAGCACTATCTGATACACCGTCATCACTTACACCTTGCTGCCTCAGTTGAATTTTCACCCAACTCATGGCATCTGCTATGGATGGCGATTCTGGCAGGCTAAGTGATGACGTAGACAAGGTACTATTCGTCAGACAAAGACGCGAGCAAATCGGCTTGGTGCTCTTGGCGAATAGGTTCGAGTATGGCCCCTAAATCACCAGCAATCACTTCATCTAAGCGATACAAAGTCAGGTTTATTCTGTGATCCGTAACACGACCTTGAGGAAAATTATAAGTACGAATGCGCTCAGAACGGTCACCACTAGCCACTAAGTTACGGCGTGTTGAGGTTTCTTCTGCTTGGCGCTTTTCTTCTTCAAGTTGGTTCAATCGCGACTGCAGTACAGCCATGGCCTTAGCGCGGTTTTTGTGCTGTGAACGTTCATCCTGACACTCCACAACAATACCTGTTGGAATATGCGCAATACGAATAGCTGAGTCGGTTTTGTTAACGTGCTGTCCGCCCGCACCCGAAGCCCTAAAGGTGTCTATTTTTAAGTCCGCTTTATTGATTTCAATGGCTTCAGACTCGGGTACCTCCGGCATCACAACTACAGTACAAGCTGAGGTATGCACACGGCCTTGAGACTCAGTTTCGGGCACACGCTGAACCCTATGACCACCCGATTCAAACTTCATCACGCCATATGCGCCATCACCTTTAACATTAGCAATCACCTCTTTGTAACCGCCATGATCACCATCATTTAAGGTCACGACCTCAACTTTCCAGCCTTGCTTTTCGGCATAACGGCTGTACATACGGAAAATATCGCCAGCAAAAATAGCGGCTTCATCGCCCCCAGCGCCAGCCCGTATTTCGACAAAACAGCTGCTGTCATCGTTGGGATCTTTAGGCAGTAAAAGTACCTGCAAATCTTGGCCAGTTTGTTCAATTTGCTGTTTAGCCGCCTTGAACTCTTCTTGGGCCATATCACGCATCTCGGCGTCGTCTTCTTGCATCATTTCTTGAGCAGACTCTAAATCTTGCTGAGCTTGCTGATAGCGACGGAAACATTTAACCACATCTTCGAGTTGCGAATACTCTTTGGTTAAAGCACGGTACCTGTCTTGATCGGCTATGACTTCTGCTTCGCCTAGCAAAGCCTGAACTTCTTCAAAACGTTCAATTAACGATTCTAATTTGCGTTGAACTGATTCTTTCATTGTCTTCCTAAATAGTTAACATCTGTGCCGTATTCAAGTCAGTACAACGACATACTGACGATGAACACAACCCAGTTTTTGGTGTAAATACACCTAATAAGATAGATCTGAGAGTCGGCTCAACTCTCAATATTTTTAAGGCCTAAGGCCTCTTTTAAAACCGCAAGACGTTGCACGTCTTGCTCTTTAGCAGCATTTTTTAACGCTTTGGTTGGGGCATGAATCAAGTTATTGGTTAACTTATTGGCCAATTCAACCAAGACTTGCTCTGGTGGCCGACCATCAGCCAACAAATTAAGCGCGCGAGTCACGAGTAGATCACGCTGGGCCTCACTTTTTTCACGAAACCCCAGCAACAAATCAATTGAAGATTGGCTTTGCTGCCACTGCACATATTGTTGCAACTGCTGCTCAATCATTTGATTTGCCAGCACCGCGGCATCTTGTCTCGACGCTAAGTTTTGCTCAACAATCTGTTGTAAATCATCTACTGTATATAAAAACGCATCATCTAATTCGCCCACTTCGGCTTCCACGTCTCTGGGCACCGCCAAATCAACAATAAACATAGGCTTGTATTTACGCTCTTTTAACGCGCTTTGCACTAAGCCCTGACCAATAATAGGCAATTGGCTGGCAGTTGAGCTAATGACAATGTCTGCGTCTTTTAAATGGCTAGGAATCTGCGCTAAGGTCAGCACCTCGCCCCCCAAAGGTTCGGCAATGGCTTTAGCTTTGGCCAATGTACGGTTTGCCACGGTAATCGACTTCGCACCGTTTTCGCGTATATGCTTTGCCACTAGCTCTATAGTGTCGCCCGCACCAATTAGTAACACTCTACTTTTCGCCAAAGACGAAAATATATGTTTTGCGAGTTGCACCGCGGCATAGGCCACAGATACGGCATTTTCGCCAATTTCGGTTTCGTTTCGTACGCGTTTCGCCACCGAAAAAGTATGTTGAAACAAACGTTCAAACTCTGTGCGTATTACCCCTGAATTTTTAGCATCGGTAAACGCCTGCTTAACCTGTCCAAGTATTTGCGGCTCACCCAACATCAAAGAATCTAGCCCACATGCCACTCGCATAATGTGCCGAATGGCCTCATCGTGCTGATACAAATAACTATTGTGGCGTAATTCATTCTCGTCGGTATTATGGAACGCTGCTAACCAAGCGGGAATTTTCTCAACTTGGTTTTGGTCGAGGTGAGCATATATTTCTGTTCGATTGCACGTAGACACAATAACAGACTCGCGAGCACCCGTTATGCTCCCCAACGAAGCAAGGGCGTCGACTATAGCATCGGGTGAAAAAGCAATTTTTTCACGCAAAGATATAGGTGCAGTTTTGTGATTGATGCCAAAAGCAATGAGGGTCATTTACGATAAATACGGTCTACAACTTAATCTGCGCGCATTGTACGCAAAAGGTAAAACTATTGAAAGGGCAGTACCTTTTGTGTTCCCATTAGCTTAAGCAATCTAATCGACCCAGAATCATTGAACTTATCACCCTCTTATTTAACGGCTTGTCATACTTTTAGCAGTAAAGGCATGCTAGCTATTGTCACACTAAGCCACGGAATCTGGCGCAGTGTATGGTTGCTAGTATGGGTTGGATTAATGGCGGGTTGTGCTCATCAACCGTCAATATCCCCTACCCTGCCAGTCGATAGCCAAGTACACCAACAATCTTTAACCAGTTATAAAAATTGGACGATTCAAGGAAAAATCGGCTTTAAAAGTCCTGAAAAAAAACAAAGTGCCAGTTTACGTTGGCTTCAAACGCGTAAAAAATACCAATTAAATTTAACCTCTATTCTTGGCTCTTCGATTTTAAGCATGCAAGGAGACGAGCAAAACGTACTACTCAAAGTAGGCAAAGACACCTACCAAGATACAGATGCGAGCTTTTTGATTTGGCGTACCACTGGCTGGGAAATACCCGTAGAGCATTTTCCAACTTGGGTAAAAGGCGCTTATCGAAACCAAGATCACGTGGTGTTAAGTGACCAAGGCTGGGTCACCCAACTTAACCCTAGCTGCTCAAATTGCGAGCAATGGGAAATACACTACAGCGCTTATCAATTTGTTGAAAAACGCTGGCTACCCCATAAAATCATCCTTAAAAACATCATAAATAACAGCCAATTACTGATTAAAGTGAACACATGGAACTGACATCTCAAGCTCTTAATTGGTGGCCAAGCCCAGCCAAATTAAACTTATTTCTGCATATTAACGGGCGTTACGATAACGGTTATCATCAATTACAAAGCCTATTTCAATTAGTTGATTTTGGTGATCAACTAGCATTCCAACCCAACCAATCGGGCCACATTACCCTAGCCACAGACATGCCTGATGTGCCACCAGAAAATAATCTAATTATTCGCGCAAGCCTGTTGCTAAAAGAGTATGCTAAACAACATACCACAGCAGGCAAACAAAACCAGGTAGATACGTTGGGCTGTACCATACACATAGATAAACGCTTACCCATGGGTGGGGGGATAGGCGGCGGTTCATCGAATGCCGCGACTTGTTTAGTTGCGCTAAATTTTTTATGGGAATTAGGCTTGTCTAGCGCAGAGTTACAAAAGATTGGCTTAACTTTAGGGGCTGATGTGCCCATTTTTGTAAACGGACACAGCGCATTTGCCGAAGGGGTGGGTGAGAAACTGCAAAACATAACCCTGCCCGAGCAACATTATTTGGTAGTATTCCCAGATTGCCATGTATCGACCGCACAAATATTCCAACATCCAGATTTACCAAGAAACACCGCCAAAATCGCCATTAGCGATTACAATTTCGACAATACTAAAAATGATTGTCAACAATTGGTCTGTGATCTATACCCGAATGTTGCAAACACATTACACTGGTTGATAGAATACGCGCCGTCGAGAATGACGGGTACCGGCGCATGTGTATTTGCGATGTTTGAGCAGCCAGAATATGCTATGCAAGTTCAGGCTAAGTTGCCACAAGGCACAAGCAGTTTTATCGCGCGAGGGATAAATACGTCGCCCCTACATACACATTTGCAATCGTTGCAATCCAAAAAGATTGCACGTTAATCAGACACAAGTTTAATTGGGGTATAGCCAAGTGGTAAGGCAGCGGGTTTTGATCCCGCCATTCGTTGGTTCAAGTCCAGCTACCCCAGCCACCTCTTAACCTTTTCGCACCGAGGATTTTAATCGTGCCGGATATGAAGCTTTTCGCAGGAAATGCAGTACCTGAATTAGCACAAAAAGTTGCTGATCGACTTTACACCAAACTAGGCCACATGAGCGTTGGCCGTTTTAGTGACGGGGAAATCAGTATAGAGGTTCACGAGAACGTTCGTGGTTCTGACGTATTTATTATTCAATCAACCTGTGCCCCCACTAACGACAACCTAATGGAACTCATCGTTATGATTGATGCTTTCCGTCGCGCGTCTGCAGGCCGTATTACTGCGGTTATCCCTTATTTTGGCTATGCTCGCCAAGACAGACGTGTTCGTTCTGCCCGTGTACCTATTACCGCTAAAGTGGTTGCCGATTTCTTATCGAATGTTGGAGTTGACCGTGTACTAACCATAGACTTACACGCAGAGCAAATTCAGGGTTTCTTCGATGTACCGGTCGATAATGCGTTTGGAACGCCTATCTTGCTAGACGACATGCGTACACGTAACTTTGAAAACCCAGTGGTTGTCTCTCCAGACATTGGTGGTGTAGTACGCGCTCGTGCATTGGCCAAACTTATGAACGACACAGACCTAGCTATCATAGATAAACGTCGTCCAAAGGCAAACGTTGCCCAAGTTATGCATATTATTGGTGATGTAGAAGGCCGCGACTGTATTATTGTTGACGACATGATTGACACAGGTGGCACCCTAGCCAAAGCAGCAGAAGCCTTAAAAGCGCACGGTGCCAAAAATGTTTACGCCTACGCAACCCACGCAATTTTTTCGGGCAACGCTGCAAAAAATATCCGCGAGTCGGTTATCGATGAAATCATCATCACCGACAGTATCCCACTTGATCCAGAGATTCGTGCTATTCCGAAAGTTAAGCAACTAACCCTGTCTAACATGTTAGCCGAAGCCATTAGACGAGTTAGCAACGAAGAGTCCATCTCTGCGATGTTTGAATACTAAATTCAAAAGCACTCAGCAGATATAAAAAAGGCGATGTAAAATCGCCTTTTTTATATCTAAAGATTGTGTCCTTGCACGCCTAGTGTTAATATTCGCCGCCCTTTTTTGAGGGCTATTTACAAGGTTTGTCATGTATGTGGCTTAACCTTGAAATATTTACGTAGATTTTGGTCGCAAAAATCTACACTCATTTACTTATTTTGGAGTTATTTCAATGTCTGAAGGAATTTTCACATTAGACGCAGAAGTCCGTACTGATTTAGGGAAAGGTGCGAGCCGCCGCCTACGTCACGCTGGTAAAGTCCCTGCTGTCTTATACGGAGCGGATAAAGAAGCCGTTTCTTTAACTTTGTCTCACAACAAGGTTTTTCAAGCTCAAGCGTTTGAAGCGTTTTACTCTCATGTTTTAACATTAAACATTGCGGGTGAGTCAGTTGAAGTGTTAGTAAAAGACATGCAACGTCATGCTTTTAAACCTCTTGTTATGCACCTTGATTTCTTACGTATCGATGCATCTAAAGCGGTTCACACTAATGTTCCATTACATTACATCAACGAAGCCACTGCTGATTCAATCAAGATCCAAGGCGGTCACGCTGAGCATCACTTGAACGAAGTAGAAATTAGCTGCTTACCAGGTAAACTTCCTGAGTTTATCGAAGTTGACCTTACTCCAGTTGAGCTAGGCCAGACACTTCACTTGTCTGATCTAGTATTGCCTGAAGGCGTTTCACTTCCTGAATTAGCTAAAGGCGAAGGCCATGACCTAGCGGTAGTTACAGTTAAAGCTGCTAAAGGTCCTCAAGCTGAATCAGACGAAGAAGAAGCAACAGAAGAATAAGTTGCTTTGACTGAATCTGCTAACAGTATTCAGTTGATCGTGGGCCTGGGTAATCCAGGCCCCGAATACCAGCATACTCGTCATAATGCTGGTTGGTGGTTAGTCGAATCTCTCGCTAAAACCTATAACTGCCAATTAAAACTCGAAAACAAATTTTTTGGTTACACCGGTCGCATCTCAATAGATGGTCACGATGTACGCCTACTCATTCCTACTACCTTCATGAACAAAAGCGGCCAAGCCGTCGCAGCTATGGCAAAGTTCTATCAGATCCCGTTAGCCAATATACTCGTTGCATTTGACGAGCTAGATCTTCCCCCTGGCGTAGCCAAATTCAAGCAAGGCGGTAGCTCTAGTCAAAATGGTATCCGCGATATAGTGAGTCGAATGAGTAACAACAAAGATTTCTTGCGCTTGCGCATAGGCATAGGCCATCCAGGTGATAAAAACCGTGTAACTGGCCATGTTTTAGGCAAAGCGCCACGTCAAGAGCAAGAACAAATCGAAGCCGCTATTGACGAAGCCAGCCGTTGTATCGACATTTTATTTAAACAAGATATCAAAGCGGCAATGAATCGATTACACAGTTTCAAAGCAAGTTAAGCAAATAGCATATCTCAATATACGCGCAACCTAGCGTTATATTTTACTTATAAAGAGGAATACAAAATGGGCTTTAAATGCGGCATAGTCGGCCTACCCAATGTCGGTAAATCTACACTTTTTAATGCACTTACCAAAGCAGGTATAGAAGCAGCCAACTTTCCATTTTGTACCATAGAGCCTAATACAGGTGTGGTACCCGTTCCTGACCTACGCTTAGACAAACTTGCCGAAATCGTCAACCCTAAACGCATTATTCCCACCTCTATGGAGTTTGTGGATATTGCAGGTTTAGTTGAAGGCGCGTCAAAAGGCGAAGGCTTAGGCAATAAATTCTTAGCAAACATCCGCGAGACAGACGCAATCGGTCATGTTGTGCGTTGTTTCGACAACGAAAATATAGTGCATGTGGCAGGTAAAGTTAGCCCTCAAGACGACATTGACATTATTAATACCGAGCTTGCTCTAGCCGACTTAGATACCACAGAAAAAGCCTTAATTCGCGTAGCCAAACGCGCAAAAGGCGGTGATGCAGATGCTAAAGCCGAATTAAAAGTCTTAGAAAAAATCAAACCTCACCTCGATGAAGGTGAATTATTGCGTTCATTAGAACTCACTGCCGATGAACTTAAAGTCATCAGCTACATGAACTACTTAACGCTTAAGCCAACTATGTACATTGCCAACGTTAACGACGACGGCTTTGAGAACAACCCCTACCTAGATCAAGTGCGCGCCATTGCCGAAAGCGAAGGAGCGGTTGTAGTTGCAGTATGCGCCGAAATCGAAGCAGAAATTGGCGAACTAGACGAAGAAGAAAAAGCTGAATTTATGGCCGACATGGGCTTAGAAGAGCCAGGATTAAACCGCGTTATCCGCTCTGGGTACGAATTACTAAACCTAAAAACCTACTTCACAGCAGGTGTCCAAGAAGTGCGTGCATGGACCTTTCCAGAAGGCTCAACAGCCCCTCAAACCGCAGGTATTATCCATACCGACTTTGAAAAAGGCTTTATTCGCGCAGAAATTATCGGTTACGACAACTTCGTTGAATTTAATGGCGAACAAGGTGCGAAAGACGCTGGAAAATGGCGTCTCGAAGGAAAAGACTACATAGTAAAAGACGGAGACGTAATCCACTTTAGATTTAACGTCTAATTATTACCCCCCTCTTTATCTAAGCTGTCCAAGAAATTGGACAGCTTTTTTTCTGCACAACGGTTTTAGACTCTTTTCTTAAAGTATTTTGCTCATATTCTACTGGCGACGGATTGCAGCAGGTAAATCCAGAAAAATAGCCACTATCGCGTGTATTATAAAGATGCTGGTTATTCTTAACTCGATGCTCAGAGATGGGGTAATGTGGGAAGCGCCAAAGTCGATAAATTAACTATTGACGCCATAGTCTTTTGTTAGGTTTCTTACTCATAATGTGTCCACATCCTCAAAACCTTTATGGTCTGAATATCCTCTAAAACTTGATAAACCAGACGATGTTGGATGTTGATGCGCCTAAAGTAAGCTCCGTTTAGGTCACCAACTAATTTTTCGTAAGGAGGAGGTATTTGATAAGGACTTTCGCTAATGATTTGAATAAGAGATTTCGCTTTGGACTTCAGATTACCGCTTGCAAGCTTCCTGGCATCTTTCTGTGCCTGCTTGGTGTAAACAACTTTCCATGTCACCAGTCCAATTCCTCCGAACAGTCAGATATATCTGCTTCCATTCCCTCTTTTATAGATTCTCGCACCCCAGGTATAGACAGCAGATAAAGAGTTTCTTGGATTGAGTTCCAATCGCTTTCTGAAACGAGTATAGCGTTGTTTCTTTTACTGGTTATTAAAACTGGTTCATGTGATTCAGCTGTTTCATCAATCACTCTGTACAAGTTAGCTCCAGCTTCTGTGGCTGATAAAGTAGGCATAAAAATTCCTCCGCATCGCTCCCAGCGTACGTTAAAGCGTACTCTTTATCAAAAGAAACTAACACCCGCTTAAGCGGTAAAAATCGCTCTTAATTTTTATCCACTTCAAGCTCTCTTTTTAGAGTAAAGCTACTCCGTACCTAGTTTTTTTAAAGGTACATGTATAGGGGCTTTTGGTGTAAATGCTACCAGAACACTTGTTTTTACAGAATTAGCCAACAGAGTACAAAATGCAAAAGCTTGATTGTGAACACATTCTATTTCTGTGTTTTCAGGTAGTTTATTATGAAAGAACTCGATCACCTGATCTGAATGTGATTTTGAAAGGATACAATTTATTTCACATGTAACATCTTCCCAGTTTCCGTTTTCTTTCTGATCTTCCACGCGCCACCTCCCTTTTTCACTTACAACACGAAAGACTTTATTTGTCACATGGCCATCAACATGGACGACTGCAAACTGACCCGCTTCTAAAACATCTTGGCTTATAGCTAAATTTGAAAAAATCAGTAATACCAAAGTTAAAATTTTACGCATAAGTTCCCTTTACCCTAACGCCAGCCTAAGCGGAAATTAACAATGGGTTGAGCCAATTGAGCGCCAGCGACAATAACCCATTGTTAATTGTCCGAGCGAGTTTACGAGCGCATTCAGGCTTTTGTTATGCAATTAGCCTAAAACTAATATTAGTTCTTTTTACTTCAAATAATCAGCAGTAATGAGACTATTGTTACTCAACTAAATATAGATGACTTTTTAACATCACGTTTTTAGACTTTATGATTTTTTTAGCTAAAACCGTTCCTATAAATAAAGCTAAATATATGCTGAAGTATTTGTTTTTGTATTGCCTTTCGATCGACACCGTCTCTATCCTTACACAAAAATACGCCTTTTATTTCTCTGTCTGAGTCGCATTTATCAATATATACGAAATGACCAGCCCCTTGTTCAATGCCTACTAAATTCGCGCCTTGAATATGGTTTGCGTAATATTTGGAGTGCGTGCTGTAAGGCAGAAAGTCATTTTCTAAAGAGCCAATAACTAAAGCAGGAACCTTTATACTTTCTAGGCTCTGTTCACTAACCGCATGGCCTAAAGCCGGATCTAAAGCAATAACAGCTGCAACTCTCTCGTCTCGCATTTTCTTTTGTAACAAACCAATTTTCGTTAGCATTTCTTCAGTCATTGGTTTGCGCTTACTTTGCTGACCATAGTTGCAGCCTTTATCATCCTTTGCCTTTTTTGACGCGCAATAGGCTTCCGACTTACCCGCTTCTAAATTAGCGCCTGCCATTGCTAAAGACGTAAACCCACCTGACGAATGACCAAGCATTATTACGTTGTCAGTTTTAAGTGAGGTGTTAAACAGCCCCTCTTTAGATAAACTATCGATCGCAAAGCTTACATCTTGTGGGCGTTGCCAGAAGCGCATGGCCGAACTGGGATCTATATTCTCAGCCCCATAAACCCAGGACTCACCAAAATGGGCTACCCCTGCAACAACCCATCCTTGCGAAGCTAATGCATAGCCCAGCCAGTTCATTTCGCGGGGAGAGCCAAAGGCTCCATGCGAGATAACCGCAATTCGGTGATTGTTTTGCTTCGGTGATAAGCAAATAGTAGCTTCACAAGGTTCTGCGCTACCTTGATACCAAAACTTGATTTTAGTTGGTCGATTCACGGTTTGATTTACGAAGTCGACTTCTTTGGTCTTCAGTTCTATTGCATCGCTAGTGATGGCCTGAGCACTGCTTAAATAAGTAAGCAACACAAGACCAATACAGAAAAGTTTAATTATATTTAGGTTCATAGTTCTCTCTACATATTTTTTCTTGAACATTCTATACCGCAAATATACATACATTATTTAGCTGCGCTGTGCAGAAAGTGCGTTTTGCCAAAAGAATATCGCTTCATGCACAATGTTAAGCTTTGTATCCTGCCAAACCCGTCGGCTACTAGTCTTCTACTGCAAAATACAATTCTGTTTTTAGTGCTTCGGGGTCACTTTCCATAGGATTGTTGAGGTATAGCTGCACAATTTGTTGGTCTTTAAGATTGATGTTATTCGGCAAAACCCATTGAGAATAAACCTGAGAAACTGTTTGCCACATACAATCGTGTGGACCATTATGCGTGAAGCAGGCCCATCGGCCGGCGCGCCATATAAAAGCTTCTAGTTTTTCATGATGCTCAGAGAGACCTTCAACAAAGCCAGCAAAAAAACGGCTTTCAGTTTGTTCCCCCGCCCACGGGTTATCAACAGAGACGCCAATAGGCTGTAAGTCCTCATAACTTAAAGGGGCTGCTATAGTTGATAGACGACCGTATAGCTCTCTAGCCACCGAGGAGAAAGATTGCTCATTAAACCCTTTGCCATAAAATCCGTACACTTTCCGTTCAGGTAGCGTCTTCCAAACAGGTTCCAATTTTTGATTAGTAAGCTGTTTTTTAGGTTTAAGGCTGCCAGCACGTTCATTGTTTGGCAGTTTTCCTTGGGCTATATCGCTTGGCGTTATAGAGAAGTTCTTTTTAAACGCCCTAGAAAAAGATGATGGGGAATCGTAGCCGATACTAAGAGCGACATCGATAATATTGTGGTTTCCTTGTTTAATTAAATGCAGTGCCTTTTCAAGTTTATGCCGCTGAATAAACTCACCCAATTGGTAACCTGTCGCCGCAAAAAATATGCGGTTAAAATGGTACTTAGAAAATCCGGTATAACTTGCTAGGCCATCAAGGGTGATAGTTTGGTCGCTATTATCGTAAATATACTGACCAACTTGGTTAATGATTCTTGAATTATTGTTGCTTAAAGTATTCATCATGTATTTTTATCTTACATTCCATATGTACTTTCGGCCTGCTCGTTTGTTTACCTGTATGCATAACTTCCAATTAACGGGCAATTATACAATGCGATAATGCCGAAGGCGCATTGTATAATTGTCCGCGCGACCGAAGGGAGTATGTTTAATTGTTTGTTAGGTTTTATTTGTTGATATGAAGTATTACGTAGACAGCCATAGTTATAAGCTACGCCAAGTTAACATTTGAATCAATGTAGCTTGGTAAAAATTAACTTTGCGTTTGCGTCTGTCTGGCTAAAAAGTCGGTTTTGCCTCAAGCTTTAAGGCTTTTTATGGCCTTTTGATGAATACTGGGCAGCTTAAGTGGACTCAAGGTATTTGAGTTGTGGTGGGTTAGTTTATTGACTGGGTTATGCCGATTTGAATAAGGTTTTGGCCTTTGCCATGCCTCGTATTCGTCGATGGTCTGTGTGCTGTTTGAATTGCTGTAACATGTGTTCACTGCCTACAGCGGTTGAAAAGTGTTGTTCAAATTCTGTGGTGAGGGTCAGCCATTGGTCTGCGTCTAGGCTTAGTCGCTCTAGTATTGGGCTTTGAGTGTCTTCAATATACCCTGCTTTATGTGCCCGTATACATCGACCTGTACAGTCTACCAATTCACAGTAGTCTTTTAGGCTGTAAGCTATGCCTTTTGGCATATCTTGTCTGGGATTGCCTATGAAAGGCATAAGTGTTTTTGGTTGATGCTTTTTCTGTTTAATCGCTTGAGTGCGTTTGTGAATGCTAGTGTATTTGGAGTCCTCTGGCGTGTTTGCCATCTTGGCTCTAATGGGGTTCAAGTCAACATAAGCCATACAAGCTAGCACGGCTGCTTCATCTAATAGAGCTTGAGATTTGAATCTGCCTTCCCAAAATCGACCTGTACATTTGTCTTCTTTATTGGCTTCGCGGGCAATATGCTCATTGAGGTTACGCATGAACCAACTAATGTCATACAGACGCTTTCTGTATACCTCTATGGTCTCGTCAAAAACTATACCTTCACTCTTTGTTAACACCTCTTGTCTAGTATACTTTTGTGTAATAAGCGTACCTTTATGCAGTTTATTCCAACGTGCTAACACGTCATCTTGTGACCACTTATCAGCTTGGTCTTTATCGACATACATAACCACATGGCAATGATTACTCATCACCGCATACGCGGCAATATCAATAGAAAACACTGAAGATAAAAACAATAAACGCTGCTCTACCCATTCTCGCCTATGTTCGTAATTTTGACCTGAGTACTTATCTACACCACATAAAAAAGACCGCCTCACACAGCGTGAAACGCAGTGGTAGTACGACGTATCAACAAGGCTGATTTGGCTTTTACGAGATTGAGGCATGAGGGAATACCTTTAATGAACAAACTAACCCAAAGCTTAGTTCCAACCATCCATTTTACAAATACTAAAATGGGTGTCTTTCTAAATTTTTTTGTTGCTTTGAACAAACTAATAAAAGGAGAGCAGCATGAACAAACATAACATACTTTTTATTGGCCTTGATACTCACAAAGAGTTTGTCGAAGTGGCCTACATTGAAG
>CANMKA010000031.1 GCA_947498355.1 uncultured Paraglaciecola sp.
CATAACCGTTTGCGTAGCTCTCGATACCCTAAGCTGTTGCGACTCTCCTTAAATATTGCCTTGGCTCTGCGGTACAAATGCAACTGCTCAGCGGTTATCACTTCAGCTGGCTTCTTGAGCCAAGCATAGTAGGCTGAACGACTCACGCTCATGTTTTTGCAAAGCTTGGCTATTGGATATGTCGAAGCGAGTGATTGAATGGCTTCAAACGCTACTTGGTTTCCTTTAGCAATAGGGCACTGGCCTTTTTTAATATATCTTTTTCCATCCTTAGCTCTTTGTTTTCCTTGCGTAATTTAATCAGTTCAGCGCGTTCATCAGCTGTCAGAGCCGCACCAGATTGTTCTGCTTCAAACTTGGCCTTCCAGTTGTAAAGTAACTTATCTGTTATACCTAAAGACGTTGCCGCCTTTGAGACGCTATAGCCTTGCTCGGTTACCAATGCCACAGCTTCTTGCTTGAACTCATTGGTATAACTTCTGTTTTTTCGTTTTGTCATATACACCTCAATTTCAGGATTATATTCCTTTATTGAAGTGTCCGGTTAAATTAAAGCAGAACAGTAAGTATGATGATATTCAGGTGAAAGTGCAACGGCTTCAGTATGCTTTTAAAGCTGCACTAAAATCAGGTAAAACTTTTGAAGCTGTAAAACTTGCACTTCTCGCTGGTGAAAAAATAGCGGGAAATAGCCGCCAACTAGATATACTAAAAAATAATATTGATTTAGCTTCTACTTTTCTTGCACCTGCACGTTTGCAAGAACTAGCACATAGGAAAGAAATTTCAGGAAACTGGGATGGTTCAGAAACCGCTTATTCAGCTTCTTTGTTATCAACTATCTCATCACTAAAAGGCGAAGCTCACAGCTATTTGCGTTCTGCCAACCATTGGCTTAATAGGTATTTTGAAAAACGTGATGACGCAAAAAATGATGAAGAACGTTTTATGGAAAAGTTAGAAAACCTAGAGATATTAGAGTTAGCCCATACGATTTATAGAATAAGAGGCAACAAACAATGTGTAAACTTCCTTTTATCATGGACTCCATCGAGTTGCATTTTTAAAGCTACATCGGCTCTTATTGAAAGGCTTATTGACATTGGCGATTATAAAAACATCGAACTGATGGCAAATTACGGTAAGGGGGAACCTAGCTTTATATTAGCCGTTGCATCAGAATTAATAAAAATTGGGCGAACACCACCTAAAAGTTGTTTAACGCGCTGCCTAAATAAAATTATAAAACCTAAATCTAAGCTAGATAGACCTGGTGACGATATTCACGATGTAGGATTCTCTAATGATGCATATCTTTCATTTTTTGAAGCGTGCGTTATTCATAAATTACCATCTGTCAATATAAGAAGGGGGTTAAATTACTATTATGAGGCACCCCGACTTTACCGTATTGCAGATGAGCACCAATGGAAAGGGGCGAGGGAAAACTTTTTACGTTTTCTATCGCTACAAGCTGCTATTAGTAAGAATTTCTCTCTGGATTTTGAGAAGTTTACTCCCAAAGAATGGCAAAGTAAAAAAAACGGCTATGAAGAAAACAGAGAATTAGAAAGGGCAAAGGAGTATATAAGAAAACTACTGCCTTGGTACATGGTACGAGCAAAGGTTTTCTCAGGTATAACATTGAGCTTGAAAAAAGAGCATGAAAACGCTTACTCATTGGCCTCAAAAGTGGGAAGCCGATCTTATCAGGGATATGAACCTATTCCTTTTGAAACTACAAAAGCAAAGTTCCAAAATATATTAATTTGTAGTTCTGACTATTTAGATGAACTTGAGTTGTTTTCAAATAATTATAATGAGCAGAAACTAAAAGTAAGCTTTGTTGATGACTTATATTTTCTAAGAGCTGCTTGCAGAGCCGACAAGCTCAAAGAGCTTAGTGGGGCTATCGAAAATAACTGTTACTCATCTCTTAAAAGTCACGATTACGAAGACCCACCTGAGTCTCGTTCAGAGAATCTTTTAACACTATGTAGAGCAGTTCTTTCTGAAGGTATCGGTAATGCAGAAGCTTATTTTGATGATGCATTAAACAAAGCTTCTGATTTTGGTGAAGAAGGAGTTATTCGCTGGGAAGCATTAACTTCTATCGCCAAGCGAAGTGCTCAAGAAGGAAAAGGTTCGGCAGAACTCGCACACGGATACATGCGATGTGCGGAAATGATTGGAGACTCAGTAGCGAGAGAAAAGTATTGGGACAGAAACGATGCAGTTGCGACTTGTTTTCAATTGTCACCAGAGTCTGCATTTCCAATTCTACATAGGTGGAAAGACAGGGAAGTTGGATGGCACGAACGTTTAATTAAACCTTTAGTGAACAGCGCAATAGATTTTAGCGAAGTGCCTTCATCTACAATTTGGTCCTTATCTGCCTTTGCTTGGGAGAATGGCTTGGACGATTTCTTAGAAAAGTGTCTAAGCAATCAGCCGACAAAGGCTTTGCAACAGCAAATGATGGAACACTATATCCATGACCTCAGAATACAAGGAGTTACCGGTGATATTTGGCTGACAGTGCAAGGCTTAGCTAACAGGTTTGAGCTTAACTGCTTGTCAGAGGAACTTATCAAAGAGCTATCAAAATCCTCTATACCTGAAAGAGAGTCTGAACCGACAACGACAAAATCTACCGAGAATAAAGATAAATTTCCTTGGGAAGAGACCTTTGGAAGCTTCGACTTGTTGACCGAATCGGGGTTCAATAAAGCATACCAAAATTTACTAAGCCAAGGGTATCCTCGAAGGACAGAAGAATTTTGGCATGGTTGTTTAAAAAAAATTACTCAAAGAAATGTAATAACGTTCTTAAACCTCATTGTTCATTCTGAGTCGCTAGGATTTTATGACTTAAGTGGAGCATTTGAACAAATTCCTGAGAATTGGAAATACTCGGCTTCTGTGAAAAAACATTAGAACTCAATTATTAGTAAATTAGCGGCACGCTTTCCCAGTATGTTCATGGAGATTTACGGAAGAAACTATATTGTTAAACCGTTTCTATTCGATGATTTTACCAACGCAGCGATTTCAGCAGGTGTAACAAATGGACTGTCTCATTCTGTTGATATTGAATCACCCAGAGCCTTGTTTGGTTTTGCCCATTTCAGCGCAAGTCAATTGACAGGGCAGCAAGCCAAAGATCTCTTAAACTTTGGTCTAGCGAGACTTGAAAAATTTCTAGATGATGATTATGCAGATGGGACTTGGAATCAAAATAGCCAGTTACCAACAACCCTTGACCATGCTGTTGCCTATTATATTTATGCAAATTTAGGTTCACCCAATTCAACGGAAAGATGGAGGGCACTGCATGCCATAATCCGATTGCATGATTTGAAGTCCCAGACCACTATTAATTATCTATTAGACTGCATTGAAACTGGATTACCAAACTCATACGTTCCAACGAAATATAAGTTTTACGATTTGCACGCAAAGCTATATCTATTAGTTGCATTTACTAGATGTGTGCACATTTCACCTGAGTTACTGATAACCAAAGCTGAGCAGTTTTCTGATATTGCAACAAATAAACAACAAGGCATTTTGTTTCAATACTATGCTAAGCAAATTTGTATAGAACTACAAAACTACGATTCCAATTGCTTCAAACACAAACAGTTTAATGAAATCCAAGCAGCGTGTGTTTCACAACGTCCACTGCTATGTGAAGACAAATATAAATATAAATATAAAACAGATACTCCATGGCACAAAACTGGCGACCTATCTTCAATTGAAGATATTCACTTTGGTTACGATTTTGAAAAAAACAGACTCAAACCATTATCAAGAGTTTTTGGTGTTCCCGTAGAACAATTAAGAGAATTGGCGGGATACATATACACAAAGCATTGGAAACAAAGCAAAGGTTCTTCGCATAAATCTGATCCAAGAGCAGAGCTATGGAAAAGCAGGCATTACCCGCATTCCTCTCTTCATTCCCGATATGGCTTCCCTGATATTGATACCCATTCCTTTTACTCTGAATATCATTTATTGCTAGAAGTTGCATCTATGCTATTAGTATCAATGCCACCGTTACAAGGCAAGAATGAGGACACCAATGCTTGGGATGAATGGCTCAATCAGTACCTCATTCTTAATGATGAAAAAATGTTGTTGGCTGAATTAAGAGACGCGATCCCTCTGTGCACGCCGGAATGGATAACTCAAAAAACCGATGATAATTGGCGATGGTCAATACAAGAGTCAGACTTTGTTGATCACTTAATCAGAGGAAATGGCAATAACTTGTGGTTGAATATCGAAGGAAGTTGGAGCCATTACAATGATGGAAAATGTGAAGATGTGTCTTTTTCATCAATACTTGTTCCGAAAGGATTAGGTATTTCGCTCTTACGAACGGTTGATAATTTTTCAAACCATCACAATGAAGTTTATCTATATAATTTTTGCGAATCAGATTATAGCGATATAAAAGGAGATTTTAGCGGAAAAGAGTGGCTTGTTTCGCAGGAAGTGAACAATGAACTGGAGTCGAAAAACCCGTTTTCAGGTACAATAGAGCATAATCCTTTGACAGTCGCTAAGTGTATAAGTGATGACATAAGTGTGACTTATTCGCACAACCAAAAGCACTGTATACTAATTTCTGATAATAGCTTGTGCTTAAGGAATATATACTGGAGCGAAGATAAACCAGAGGATACAGACACTTACATAAGCTCAGGCAAACCTGTGCAATCTTCTTTAAAATTCTTGAGATTGATATGTAACAAGCTTGGCGTAAACATTGCCATTCAAGTAAATATTAGCCGCACTCAAAAACATTCGTACAGTAATAGGAATAGTGATGACGAACTCGGATATGTTCCAGGCTACAGCAAAACCTTCATCTTATCTGGCGACGGAAAACTTAGAGATTCAAGAAAGAGTTATCGACTTGGGCAAGATGATGCTGAATAGTCTAAAAGACAACGACCCAGATCAGATTACCGCTTGGATGGTAAGTTATTTATCCGAACAAATGGTAGAAGCTGAAGGAGGAAATAAAGAATCAATTGCAAATTGTGTCAACGTTATTATAAAGCTTTGGCACAACCGGACTGCATTACCCAATGGAACTCGGCCATTTGAAAGTTTTGAGCCTATATTCCGTGCGTTGGAATCCTTAGATCCAGAATCGGCTTTACCCCGCTATGTACTTAACTTCTACGACAAAGATCAACGCCAAAATACAGAGGTTCCTTCTTCTTGGTTAGAAATGATCAAAGCGCTAGATAAAACAACGAGGACTTTGATCACTTTTATGTTTGAACAGGCAATTAATGATGCTACTGATGACAAAACACTAGACTGGATTCGAACAATCTCAAGAACCGTCGAATCAGACGAGGTCAGCTTTATCTCAAGGCACTTGGATAGAAAAGAGCCGAGTGAAGAATTACAAAGAATTAAGAATTTAGAAAAAAGAATTGAGCAACTTAAGGTTTTTGAAGACATATGCAAGCCAATTCAAAAAAGTCTTAAAGAAGAATTGCATACTTTAAAAGAAAGATGCTCTTCTTAGAACTTTGTTTTGGAACTAATAATAACTTAGTTTTTTGGTGGCATGTTTTTTAGTACCAGTTTAAAACTAAGCTGCTAAAGCACTAATGGAGTAATCTTATGGAGGTATTTAATAAAGAGTCTTTTCAGGATTGTGCATCCGACAGTAGTGCTGCCGCCCAGGAAAGCATAGTTGTTAGCCCGCTGCTCAACAAAGGAGCTTGTCATATTAGGTCAAGACTCTTCATCCCAAATTGTCAGATCGGATGTGAGCTACTGCATATAAAGTTATACATATAGAGGTGTTCACCCAGCTTATTCATCAATTGAACACTTTGCCATTCGAAACGAACCGTCAGAAGACAGTAATAGACTCCCTCCGCCATATGTATTTATCAACAACTCTCCAGATTCAACAAACCAAGAAGATCGAGGAGAACCAGGCAGATTGATCCACGGTTTACTATTCCAGTGCCCATCTTCATCTCTATGCAATTTATATATCATTCCGCTATTCATAGTTAAATGAGCCAATCCGGTTATCGCGATATAGTTACCATCTACAAAGTAAATATCCTCGATATTTTCTTTCAATATGTATTGAGGTTCATCATCGTTATCGCTAATAAAAACAAGCTCGCCGCCCCACTCACCCCGATTACTCCCTGCTAGCCAACCATTATTTACGCGCAACGCCATTTGAGGAATTTGATCCACATAATGTCGATCCTCAACTATGTTTTGATCATTTACTTCAATAACGCCGTCAAGGTTTTCAGATACTTGCTCTTCCTCGTCAATTGCCCCGTAACTGAGGATTACGGACTTGTAAGTCAAGGCTTCTAATTTTTCTTTAGCGCTAGACTTATAGAGTTTTAGATTTACTGGTTCAGGTTTTAATTCGAGCTTAACAGACTCACAAGATTCGACATCAAGATGCTGAAAACTGAAGTAGTCAAAGGCAAAATTATCTCGATGAGCTGCGTTAGTAATTAGGTTTTTGCCATCAATATTTTCGAGGGCTTTTTGAGCAGCATCTCTCACCGAAGGGTGCCAATGATTTTGAGAAGCTTCGAGAAGGTCAGGGGACGCTATGGTTTTTTTCATCCTCCCCAATGATTCAGCTGCAACTAATCCGATAAGAACATCCGTGCGTTTATTTAGTAGCTCTATTAATTTGGGAATAGAAGCTTCGTATTCAATATAGCCAAGTGTTCTCGCAGCAAATAACTGGATTTTAGGGTCTAGGCTATCTAACAGCGATGTGATGCGTTTACCTGCTCCCTTTCCGTTCGTGCCAAGTTCAGCGATGTCTCTCAATACCCACAAATCAGCCTCAGACCCTAAAGCTTCAGCCAATACACTGGCAGCATATTCGGATTTAATCCCAATCAATGCTTGATTGGCTGAGTATAAAAGCTCTTGCTCAGTGCTTTTTAGGGCTAGGATATCGCTTTCTATGGCTTGAGCGCTCTCTCCTAAAAAACTAATTACCTCTAGAGAACCTGTTCTAATCTCATGGGCTAACTTAGAGTCTTTGGATATCGCTATTAGCTGGTTAGCAATTTCAGCCTTCCCTGATTTAAAATCATTTAACACGCTTCCAAGTAAGTAGAATCGATTAGGCAAACAATTCGCGGTACATTTTATTGCCTCGATAATCGCCGCAACAGCTCCCATACCAAACAACTGAATAGCATATGCCTCTTGGTTGTGAGGTGCGCTTCTGGATTTGAGGTATCTTTCAACCGCTATTTCGGATGCTTCTGACGTTCCAACTCTGGCGAGCGCAGGTGCTAACCAAGAAACATTCTTATCAAGACCTTCGACAATAGCAGGCAAATATCGAGGAGAAATCTTCTCGACTTTTCTTAATGCTACGGCACCAATACGTGCAACTAAGGGATCTTTTTCTTCCAGAAGGTTAATGATGAATGGCATACCTTCATCACCAAATCGAAGCAGTTTTTCGATAATCGCTTGCTCTTCAACAGAAGGATATTGCCCAGGTCGCGAGCTAGTATCGAGTATACTGTGAATTTTAGAAATACACTCTAGTGGTGTAAGGCAAGAGTCAGGTTCAACATCGTCCGCTACTGATAAAAACGGGATGAGGTTGAGCAAGCATATCAAAACGAATTTATTCAAAGACTAACTCTCCCTTTACTCTTTGATTAAATCACATCACTGGACAAAGTAAAAAAAATATTCTGTGTGTGCACCAACCCACAAAATAATTTAGGTTGTAAATACAACGAAGATTCCTTTTTTGTATATTATTTTCTTATTAATATCAAAAAGTTAAACATTAAAGCTCTTTGTGATCTTAAGCCGTCCACAAAAACACCTAACTTTTGGTGAAAAGGTTATTTTTTTGTAACGTAAAGGTATATTCACAGCCACATATAGCAAAGGCCACTTTATTAAAGTGGCCTTTTTGTTTATGACAACTAGAGATATTGGGTTAGGGGAAGAGATATAAGTCAAATGCTTTTGTCCCATACTTGTCCCCTCACAAAGCAATCAGAAATATTTTATTTATATTTCAATACTTTAAATCTAAAACGGCATTTTAAAACCTGGAGGCATTTGCATACCGCCTGTTACATCGGCCATTTTTTCTTTGCTGGTTTCTTGAATGCGACGATTACAATCGTTAATTGCGGCGGCAACTAAATCTTCGATCATTTCTTTATCGTCTTCCATTAAGCTTTCGTCGATCTCAACTTTGCGTACGGCATGACCACACGTCATAGTCACTTTAACTAGACCTGCACCAGATTCTCCCGTTACTTCGGTATTAGCTAGCTCTTCTTGTGTTTTTTGCATGCGCTCTTGCATTTGTTGCGCTTGCTTCATCATGTTACCCATTCCACCTTTGAACATACTTTATCTCTCTTAATCACTAACTAAAAACTACAGGGTAATGATACCCATGCACATAAATATATTATCCCTCGGCATACCTTTAATGGCTATGCACTGAGTATTACGAACTTAAAAACAGAGCCAACACAAAAAGCTGGAACACAATAAAGGCTGTACGTACGCGCTAATCATGCACTACCTTGCCTGAATACTGGTTTCGTCAACCTTTGCAGAAAACCTTTGCTGTAACAAACAAACACCTGCATCTTGCTCAATAACCTGACGCGCATAATCTTGACGCACTTGGTTGATTTTAATTTGCAATCCATAGGGGGTATTCACCGGTTGTCCCATATTAATGGTCAAATTCACGGCCTGACCTAAATGTTGACTTAAGGCTTGGCTCAACATCTCTCTGGCTGATGGAGAATTAAGGTGTTCTTTGCCTTCAAGTAACGTCAAAGTGACTGACGAGTCTACCCGGTTGAATGACGAATGCAGCGCCAATTGCTTAGTCAGCGCGTTTATGTTCATCTGTTCAATCAACGCACTCCAGTCATCGAGTTGCTCTGATTTAGTGACCTTTTGCTTGTTAGGTAAAAACGCAGGTACTTCAGCATCAACTTTTCCAACATTGTCACTATCCAAATGAGCATTAGGGTCGAACTCAGGCTCAGGTTCGCGTTCTGCAACTGGCTGAGCTTGCATAGCATTAATCAAACTAACGTGAGTATCTGGCTGATGCATATCCTCAGTCAGCCAAGGCGGCAAATCGTTTGGATCTGAAGGTAAGTTTTGAATATTGTTCGACTTTTTGTCCATTTCCCCAGACACGGGTTTGGCGCTCGGCTTGTTCAACTCTCTATCTGGTCTATCTGGTTTAGTTTCGTTAGCCCGTTCAGACAAAGTTTGATCTAGGGTATTAACCTGCGAGGACGAAGATGCTCCTTCTGGGCCTCCTGTAGGGCGAAAAGCATGAGTATTTGGTGTAACTGATGGAGTAACTGGTTGAGGCGACGCAAAATTAGAACTGGTATCAGACTTTTTTGACGCTGAAAGATCGCCCTCCCCTGACGACTGGTTTTGCTTAATTTTGTTGCGAAGGGCAATCAGCTCTGCGGTACTGCTTGGAGACGGTTGTTCGGAATGTTGAGGTTGTTGAACAGGGGCCTGCTCTTGAGTCTCATTGTGCCTAGAAACAGATTCAGCAAAACCATAATCACGAGCTTGCTCAATAATCGTCTCTTGTTCAGCAAACATCTGTTGCTCTATCGCCTGATTAAACTCTGGCGCACTATAGGACGGTTCAAGAGGCAAAGGCGGCGCGTGATCAGGTGATTGCTGATAATGTGCATCATGCGTGCCTAATCCAGCCTGATGACTAGGCTCGTCATTCGAGGGCTCAAGGTAATCAAAATCTTGCGCAGGCATAGGTAAATCTTGGGGAGCAACATCAGCATCATGTGGCAAATTTACTGCTGACGCCTCTAAGGAAACCTGACTAACGTCATCGGGCATAGCTGGTTTTGATGGTTCATAATCAAAAGAAGCAACCTGACTCGTTTGCTCAACGTTAGCCTTGGGCTGCGTTTCATTGTCCGAGATAGGCTCTGCTATAACTGGGCTTGGCTGAGTAATCTCAGCTTTGCTTAGCTCTTGAGGCTGAGAGTCAATTGATGTAAGTGCCTCAGGCGCCGAGGACTGAGCTAAATCAGGCAATTTAGCTTGCTCTTGATTTAGCGCATTCAAATCATCTGAACTCACCACCACACCCTTGGGTGAGAAGGCTAACAAGCGTAACAACACCATTTCGAATCCAGATTTTGGATCCGCAGCATGGGGTAAATCTTTCGCTCCAGCCAGAACAATTTGATAATACAATTGCACTTGTTCTGCGGGAATCGATTTTGCTAATTGGTAAATTGCACGGGCAGAAATCGTTTCTAACTTACAGGCATCGGGCACAAACTGAGTCAAGGCGATTTGATGCAACAAGCTCATCATCTCGGCCAATACTTGAGCAAAATTAGGCGCCTGAACAGATAGCGCTTCGACCTGCGCAAACACCCCTTGAGTGTTACCTTCAACTATTCCATGAATAAGTTTAAGCACTTGATTCTTGTCCATCAAGCCCAGCATACTGGTAACCACACCAAGAGATACCATACCATTGCCTTGAGCAATAGCTTGATCGGTTAAACTTAAGGCATCTCGCATACTGCCTTGGGCTGCCCGAGCAAGCTGTTTTAAGCCATCAAGGTCGAATCCGAGTTGCTCTTGACCTAACACATGCTCAAGCTGTTGAGTAATTTGCTCTCGAGACAAAGCTTTGAGATTAAACTGCAAACAGCGTGACAAAATAGTAACGGGTAATTTTTGAGGATCTGTCGTTGCCAACAAAAACTTAACGTGTGGAGGGGGTTCTTCTAAGGTTTTTAAAAGGGCATTAAAACTGTGCTTCGACAACATATGCACTTCGTCAATCAGGTAAACCTTATATTTACCGCGACTAGGCTTATATTGAACGTTGTCGAGTAGCTCTCGAGTATCTTCTACTTTAGTACGAGATGCAGCATCTATCTCAAGTAGATCGATAAAATTACCGTTTTCAATCTCAACGCAAGTACTACATTGCCCACAAGGGTTAGCGCTTTGACCTTGTTCACAATTTAAGCTTTTTGAGAAAATCCGCGCTATGGTAGTTTTACCCACACCACGCGTACCAGTGAATAAATAGGCATGATGCAAGCGGTCGTTATCAAGGGCATTGGTAATAGCTGAGACCACATGCTCCTGCCCAACTAATTCACTAAAGCGATTAGGTCGCCATTTTCTCGCTAAAACTTGATAACTCATTGTGGCTTTTACTCGCCTTCAAATTCACAAATAGAAAAACTGGTCACGCCGCATTCTTGTAGTTTTTTCTCACCGCCAAGTTCAGGCAAAGAAATAACGAACCCAGCGTGCTCTACAATACCGCCAAGGCGACGAATAAGCTTTGCAGTGGCAATCATAGTTCCGCCTGTTGCAAGCAAATCATCTAGCATTAACACTTTTTCGCCAGGTTTCACTGCATCTTTATGAATTTCTAGGCTATCTGTACCATATTCTAATTCGTAGCTTTCACTTATCACTTCACGAGGTAGTTTTTTAGGTTTCCTAACAGGAATAAATCCAATTCCTAGCTCTATCGCAAGGGGTGCGCCAAACAAAAAACCTCTCGCTTCTGTGCCTGCGACTTTATCAAAACCCATTGGGCCATAATGCTCAACTAACTGAGCAATAGACTCAGAGTACGCTTTGTGATCCTCTAAAACAGAAGTGACATCGCGAAACATAATGCCAGGTTTTGGGTAATCAGGAACAGTTCGAATAACAGATTTTATATATGTGGCGGGCACAGCATTCCCCGTACTAAGTTAAATAAGATAAATAAAAGAAAAGGAAGCTAAATGGCTTAAAGGTAGAACTTGAACCAACCGATAATTACATGCATTAAAGGTAATGCGACAAGTAGACCTAGCGCAGCAAAAAAATAAATCCAGTTAAATGGTTCATTGACCGAATGATCGTCTTGCATGTGTTTTCTCCAGCGCAATGGGCAAATGCCCAATTAAAACATAAAAATTAAGGTCGCAAATGGTAATCCAAAGTGCGCAAAATTGATAGTAGTTTAGACTCATCCAAACTCAAAGCTTAGATGAGTCAAGCTGGTTATATTGTGACTGGCAATAGTATTTGCTGGGTGAGTAATTGGACCACAACTTGCTGTACAGAATCTGCAACTTGTTGCGGAGCAAGCTGAGGCATGGCCTCAATCATAACCTGAATCAAATCCTGAAGACTAACCTCTTGATTTTGCTGGACAATATTAATCAAGTGCGCCGTAACTTCATTCACTAGCGTAAAGTTAACTGCATCTTCGTTATCTCTATATACAACCAAATAGATGGGGCCACTGGGCTCCTGTGGGCGAAAATCAGGACTAATTTGATGTACTGGGTATTGGTAACTCACTAAGCTCGCCAACTCTGACACTACCACATTTTCAATCTTAGACGTTTGGTCCCAAGGCGCAAATTGTTGTCCAGCTTTTCGTACACTCAAATCGAGTTCGAGCCACTCATAATGAGCCAACTCTTGCATAAATTCAGGATCTTTGTCGGTTAGTTGATACTCATTGCTCAAAAACTCGACAAACTCTTTACTGATATCGACAAAATAAGGTGAACGACAGTGGTGATCGGCAAAAAATCGTCTTGCTAAAGCCTGCCAGTCCTCAGGGGCATACAGGCTCTCTAGTACAGGAAACCCCGAACTTAAAAAACCACTCACATTATTAAAAAATAAATCGCGATATATCTTTAATCTTGCATCTTCAATTTCGCCCTTAAACGGGTTGGACTCAGGATCTTTGATATGCGCGACAAATTCAAGCTGGGTTTGCTGAAAAGCTTTCATTAGGCAGTTCTCTTTGAAGGGTTAGCCTTAGCGACTTGCTTTTGAATATCTCTAATTTTATTGACTTCAACCAACAGTTCTTCAATGGGCGGAATATTAAAATCACGCTCAAGTAAAGTAGGAAATACACCATGTACTTCATAAGCAGTTTTCAACAAATCCCATACAGGTTGGATCACATCAGCCCCGTGAGTATCCACTTTTAAGTCATCTCTTTCATCGTAATGCCCTGCAATGTGGCCATATACAATTTTATTGCTAGGCATAGCTCGCAAAAACGCATCAGCATCGTAGTTATGGTTAATTGAGTTGACGTATATGTTATTGACATCCAATAACATCAAACATCCAGACTCCTCTAAAATAGACAGAGTAAACTCTTGCTCAGTCATTTCTTGACCGGGCGCAGCATAGTAAGAAACATTCTCTAAAACTAAAGGGCGTTCAATAATATCTTGAACTTGCTTTACACGTTCAACGACATGCTTTACGGCTTCTTCTGTGAAGGGAATAGGCATTAAGTCATACATATGTCCTTCACCAGAACAATAACTTAAGTGCTCGCTGTAAAACATAATGTCATGCTTATCAAGAAAGGTTTTAACAGACTTAACAAAGTTAACGTCAAGGGGATCAGGACTACCGATTGATAGTGACAATCCATGGGTAGTAAAAGGTGTGTGTGAGGTGAACTCTTTTAAAACCTTCTGGTATTTGCCACCAAAAGGGATCCAATTCTCTGGTGCAACTTCCCAAAAATCTACACCACTGGGGGTTTGGTTACCCAACTCGTTAAGCATTTCTCTTCTTAACCCCAGTCCTACTCCTGCAAGTTCTTTCATACCCATTACCTTTTACTAACGCTATTTAACTGAGTTATTCACTAACAATAAAGCCGGCATATAGCCGGCTTTATTAGCTTAGATTAAGCCTTATTTTTTACTTTTTTTGTCGCCGCCGCATTTGCCTTCACCGCACTTGCCTTCGCCACATTTACCTTCTTTGCCAGACTTGCTGTCGCCGCCACATTTGCCTTCACCGCACTTGCCTTCGCCGCATTTACCTTCTTTGCTAGACTTGCTGTCGCCGCCGCATTTGCCTTCGCCACATTTACCTTCTTTGCTAGACTTGCTGTCGCCGCCGCACTTGCCTTCGCCACATTTACCTTCTTTGCTAGACTTGCTGTCGCCGCCGCATTTGCCTTCGCCGCATTTGCCTTCTTTACCAGACTTGCTGTCGCCGCCGCATTTACCTTCGCCACACTTGCCTTCGCCGCATTTGCCTTCTTTACCAGACTTGCTGTCGCCGCCGCATTTACCTTCACCGCATTTGCCTTCGCCACATTTACCTTCTTTGGCTTTTTCCATGTAACCCGACTCTAAGGCCTGCACATCAAATGGGCTAGCACTTGCTTGTAAACTAATTGTAGCTAAAGAGCCAATTACAACAGCACCAAGAGTTGTCGCGATAGTAGTTTTTTTGATTTGTTTCATTTTTAAATTTTCCTTTAGCTAAATTTGTTTCGTGTAAATTTGATATTCATCAGGTTTCAAAACATAAGACCTATAGGTCCTATAAAATATTTCAAAAAATTTAATTTACCTCAATAAAAATTCTAATTTATCTACTCCAGCACAGAAATAGGATCGGATATTTTAGGCTTGCCTTGATTAATTGCTATCTCAACTCGACGATTACGGCTGCGACTTTGTATCGAATCATTTTCCGCCTCTAATGGGGCAGTATCTGCTTTACCTACAACTGACATACGGGCTTCGTTAAATCCTTCAGCCCGTCTTAACTCTTCTGCCACAGCAACCGCTCGCTGAGAAGACAAATCCCAATTCGAACGATACAACTCATTCGAGATCTGCTGACTGTCACTGTGACCGGATACTTCGATATCACCGGGCATGTCTGCCAACAACTCTCCAATTTTACGAATAATCGGTACGAATTGCGGTTGTAAAAAGGCTGAACCTGCAGAGAAAGATCCGTTTTCACGAATACGGATAGTAATTTGTTGACCCAAAGATTCCATTTCAATGGCCCCATCAATAATTTGTTTTTCTAATTGCTGTGCAACTTTCTTCATTTGCTCGGCAATTTCTTCTTGACTGGCATTGTCATTGGTGGTGCTTTGCTCAGATGCTGTTTGCTGAGCCGCCCCGCCTCTCTGTTCACCTCGTTGTTTTTGTCGGCCACCAGCAGAATCTTCGTTTCCATCTTGGAATTCGAGCATTTCTTGGGTCATATCTGTGGTTTGCTGTTGAATAGTTTCTATAGGAGTCGGCTCTGGTCTACCCGGTCTAAATTCCATGGCAATAACACTGGTGCCCTTAGGTATATCTTTAACTTCTATTTTATTTTGTACCCCAAACGCAAACTTCATAGACCCTGCAATCTGTTTGAATTTAAGTACGTCCATCTCCGAAAATGACAATAAGAGTACAAAAAAGCACATCAACAAAGACATTAAATCTGCGAAGGTCCCCATCCACGCAGGTAAACCTTCAGGGGGACATTTGGGGCATTCTTCTTCAGACATCAGTTATTCCGCATCTTCACTTGAGCCGCGTTTTCCTGCTGCAATATAATTTTTCAAAATACCTTCGATTACACGAGGGTTTTGACCATCAGCAATCCCTACAATCCCATCTAAAACCAAACTTTGACTAAGCTTTTCTTCTTCGGCTCTGTGCCCTAATTTTGTAGCAATAGGAATAGCCAGTAAGTTAGCTAGCATTGCACCATACAATGTGGTTAACAAAGCAACCGCCATTGCCGGGCCTATCGACTTGGGATCATCCATGTTTGATAACATAGCAACCAAACCTACTAAGGTACCTATCATGCCCATTGCAGGACCTACGTCACCTAAGTTTTTGAAAATCGTCACACCAAATTCATGGCGCTCTGTAGTCATGGCAATGTCTTTGCCCAAAGTGGCTTTTACTACGTCCACATCGTGACCATCTACCAGCATATCCACGCCTTTTTGCATGAATTCGTTATCTATCTCGGCTTCTTCTAAGGCAAGAAATCCGCCTTTTCGTGCAGCGTCAGCCATTTCGACAATTTTTTCGATTAAGGTCTCAGGCGCATCAATTTTAAACATAAACGCCTTGCCGGCAATTTTACCTGCACCAAAAAACTGGCCTAATGTATATTGAGACAAAACTACAAACAAACTGCCACAGAATACGATCAAGATTGACGGCACATTGATAAACATACCTATGTCTCCGCCTTGAATCATAGCCATGACAACAAAGCCAATGGCTCCCAAAATACCGATTATACTGGCTAAATCCACCTGTCACTCCCAATAAAGATAATGGTGTATCTGTTAAATTTTATTATAAAAAATCATGACCTTGTTCCATATTATCGACAATCCAAAATATTTCTACAGTAATGCAGCCCCATTTAGTAATTGACCCCATTTTTGTGCTCAGGTAAGGTGCCTGACATTCGTAAACATAGCCAGTTTAGGTGCGCAATGCCGCAAAAAAGTAAAGTTGAATCCTTAACCTTCGAAAAATCTATGCAAGAATTAGAAAATCTTGTCAGTAAAATGGAACGAGGTGACCTACCATTAGAAGAGGCCCTGAAAGACTTTGAGCGTGGTATCCAACTGGCTAGACATAGTCAACAACAGTTAAAAGATGCCGAACAAAAAGTGCAAGTGTTAACCAGCCAAAATGGTCAGCAGACCTTAGATGTATTTGAGTCAAACAACTAGTGAGCGCTCAATCTTTTCAAGTAGCAACTACTAAGCGTATTGACCAACTATTGGCGGATAAGATAGATGCGCTGCCATCCCATGCGCCGCGCCTAAAACAGGCCATGAAGTATTCCCTTATGGTAGGCGGTAAGAGAATGCGTCCATTTTTGGTATATGCCACAGGCCAAATGCTTGGCGTATCGCAGCAAGCGTTAGATGCTCCAGCCATTGCCATTGAAGCCATTCACACCTATTCGCTGATCCATGATGATTTACCAGCCATGGACGACGACGATTTACGCCGTGGGCACCCAACCAATCACATTGAATTTGATGAAGCTACGGCGATTTTGGCTGGCGATGCGTTGCAAACTTTTGCATTTGAAATACTCTGCGAAGATACTAATCAGTCGCCTTCTGCACACCTAGAGTTAGTCAAGATTGTGAGCCGCGCCTCAGGCTATTTGGGCATGTGTGGCGGACAAGCCATGGATATAGCAGCCACTGACCATAAAATATCCCAACATGAGTTGCAAAATCTACACAGTAAAAAAACTGGCGCCTTGCTTACCGCTTGTGTCGAAATGGCGATAGCCTTAGCCACAAACGTATCCTCTCAAGATAAACAACACTTGATGACCTATGCACAAACAGTGGGCCTAGCCTTTCAAGTCCAAGATGACATACTAGATGTAGTGGGTGATTCTGCAACCTTAGGTAAGCCCCAAGGCTCTGATCAAGAATTGAATAAAAGCACGTATCCGTCTTTGTTGGGTTTAGAGCCAGCCAAGGCCTATCTCGAAGAACTTCATCAACAATCGCTTCAAGCTTTAGCCGCTTTGCCTTACAATACCGAGGTTTTGAAATCTTTTACCGAGCTTGTTATTCGTCGTACCCATTAACCTGGTCCAAAAACGAAATAACAGCAGACAATTAGTTGATACCCATTTAATGACCCTAGACATCGCTCACTATCCAACGCTTGCTTTAGCCGACACGCCAGAACAGCTCAAGAAATTACCCAAAGAGAAGTTACAACAATTGGCGGCTGAGTTGCGCCAATATTTACTGACAAGCGTGAGTCAAAGCAGTGGGCATTTTGCTTCTGGGTTGGGCACAGTAGAGCTTACAGTTGCCCTACACTATGTTTATAACACACCTTTCGACCGTTTATTATGGGATGTAGGCCACCAAGCTTACCCTCACAAAATATTAACTGGCCGACGAGAAAAGATGCCAACCATACGCAAAAAAAATGGCTTGCATCCTTTCCCTTGGCCGGGCGAAAGTGAGTACGACACCTTCGCCGTAGGTCACTCGTCAACATCCATAAGCGCAGCACTGGGTATGGCCGTTGCTGCCGACAAAGAAGGCTTAGGCCGCAAAACGGTTGCAGTGATTGGTGATGGGGCAATTACCGCCGGAATGGCTTTTGAAGCCCTAAACCACGGCGGCGATATAGGTAAAGATCTACTCGTTGTACTTAACGATAACGACATGTCTATCTCTGAAAACGTCGGCGCTTTAAATAGTCATCTTGCCCGTTTGCTAACGGGCAATGTCTTTACCTCGATCCGCGATCGCAGTAAAAAACTCTTGAGCAATGTACCGCCAATCAAAGAATTTGCGAGCCGTGCAGAAGAGCATATCAAAGGCATGGTAGTGCCGGGCACTATATTCGAAGAGTTAGGTTTTAGCTATATTGGGCCAATCGATGGCCATGATGTAAATGGCGTAGTCGATACCCTAGCTAACATGCGCAACATCAAAGGGCCTCAGATATTGCATGTGGTCACCCAAAAAGGCAAAGGGTTTGAATTAGCCGAACAAGATCCTATTAAGTTTCATGCTGTACCTAAATTTGATCCCACCGCACAAGACTTACCCAAAGCACCGCCTAGTGATCCTACCTTTTCCGCTGTTTTTGGTGACTGGCTCTGCGACATGGCCGCTAAGGATAAAAATTTGATGGCTGTGACGCCAGCAATGCGTGAAGGTTCAGGTATGGTGCGTTTTTCTCAGACCTATCCAGAGCAGTATTTTGATGTAGCCATTGCCGAGCAACATGCAGTAACCTTTGCTGCGGGCTTAGCAAAAGAAGGGTTAAATGCAGTTGTTGCTATTTATTCAACATTTTTACAGCGCGCCTACGACCAGTTAATCCACGATGTGGCCCTACAAGACTTACCCGTATTGTTCGCTATTGACCGAGCAGGGTTAGTTGGAGCCGACGGCCCTACCCATCAAGGTGCCTTTGATATTCCATTTTTACGTTGTATTCCTAATATGGTGATTATGGCGCCATCTGATGAAAACGAATGTCGACAAATGCTATACACAGGCCATAAACTAAACAAACCTGCAGCAGTTCGCTATCCTCGGGGTAGTGCCACTGGAGTGACGCCGCAAGATACCATGACTTGTATGGATATAGGCAAAAGCCGCGTCATTCAAACAGGTAAAAAAATCGCTATTCTAAACTTTGGTATTTTACTGCCTTTCGCCGAACAAGCTGCGCAAGTGCTTGGCGCATCCGTGATTGATATGCGCTTTGTTAAGCCCCTAGATACTGAAATAATCGATACCCTAGCCTCAGATCATGAACTCTTTGTGAGTATTGAGGATGGTGCGATCCTAGGAGGAGCAGGTAGCGCAGTCGCTGAATATCTGATGTCTTCTAAACATAATACTAAGTTAATCCAACTCGGCCTTCCCGATGAGTTCATTATGCAAGGTACTCAACAGGAGATGTACACCGAGCTTGGGCTAGATAGCCAAGGCATAATCAATAGAGTTAACGCCTTTTACGCCTAAGTTTAGTTTCACGTTAACGTCATAAAGGTGCGAGGGAACGGCCCCTGCGCTACTTTAGCTCTTTAAGATAGGCATGTCTGGAGTTAGATTGATTGCTTATTCAGTATACACTGATTGAATGAACCTTAGCCTAGTTAGAGTAGACAAGACAAGACAAAAAATAAAATGAAGATAGAAGATCCTAGACCAAAGTTAATTCAAGCCACTGCGCTTATTTTGACGTTAACTTCTTTAGTCCCGACTATAGTCGTGCCTATTTTTGTCAATCAAAGCTACTATTTTACGCTAGCGGGCGCAGCAAATACCTGTATGTTCGCTATCCTGTACCTCATAATAGCCAACAACAAGCCCCAATATTGGCATAGATATCTAGTGATAAGTATGGGGTATTTAAGCATAGTCCCTCTCATTATTGTATCTGGAGGTATCAACAGCCAGTTCACGTCACTATTAACAGTATCACCTGTTATGGTCGCACTGTTATCTAATAATAGAGACTCAAAAATAGTGACGGTATTAACTGTATTATTTATATTATCTTTACTTTTTTACCACGATAACTTAATTAGTTTGTCCAACGAAACTATCTCAATAGACAGAACTCGATCTAGAGCTACTTGGCTTATTCTTGGCTGTTTGTTGGGGGCAGGATTTGCGCAAGTATTCAATCAAACGAATCAAAAACTAAGAGCTGCGCTTACTAAAAGAGCGTATCAAGATGAGCTGACAGGCCTGCCTAATCGTCGTAATATCATGGAAATACTCCAACAAAAGCTGAGCAACTACCAAGCAAATGGCCCTATCGCAATCTTAATGATTGATGTCGATCACTTTAAAAAGCTTAACGACAGTTACGGCCACCTCTTTGGAGACGAATGTTTACAAGCTGTTAGCCGAAGCATAAGTGAATCAATTCAAACTAACAGAGATGTAGTTGGTCGTTACGGCGGTGAAGAATTTTTAGCTATTTTATCTTATGTCACGCCAGATGAAGCAGTGAACCTTGCACAAAATATTCGAAGAAACATCGCGGGTTTAAAGCTTCAAACACATGATAAACAACCAGTGCGAATTACCGTCACAATAGGCTGGGATTATGTTGAGTTAACCGAAAACCTTGCCGTGTCATCTATACTTAATCCAGCCGATAAAGCACTATACGTTGGCAAACAACAAGGGCGTAATCAGGTCGTAGCCGCGACTGCCACACACATTTAATACTCTCTCTTCTTTTAGTGGCGTTACTTGGGGGTTGGTCCCTAAAGCACCAACAAAACAAATCTATGGCAGCCTTGAAAATAGGCAACCGGCTCCCAAGAGCCCAACTTATTATCTTGAATTCAGATTAGACAGAGCCCCACCTGCCATGAAACCTTTAGTACCCAGTTTTCACCCTGCAAAAAAACGCTTGTTATTGAGCATATTTACGATTAGTCTATTTTGAGTCGTAAAATATAGTACCTATTGAAGGGCTAATAAGGGCAAAGTTAAGTGGCCCTTACTTAGTAACAAATAAACTAGCACGAGAACACGCTTTAAAATGAATTCAATCAATCTACATCTAACAGCAAAACCAGTCTGCCGACTAGTGCCTATTATGCGCTGGCATAGGGCTGCTGTAGCTTGATGTAGATAACCATTGTTTACTCAAAAGCCGCAGCATTTAGTCTGCGGCTTTTATCTTTTTACTCCTCAAAAACTGATAAATACGTGGCTAAATACTCCGACTTTTAACGTTGAATAAGGCTAACCCCAATATTCTCATTACTAAAAAGGAGTCGTATCATGAAAATTGCCATCGCTTACCTCACTGTTGTGTTGGTTTGGTCTACCACCCCTCTTGGACTAGCATGGAGCAGCGCAACTGTGCATCCAAGCATGGCGGGGTTATTGCGTATGGTCATTGCTTTGGTACTCGGCTTAGCCTTACTTCGAATATGGCGCGTACCTCTGCCCCTAAATAAACAGGCATTTAAACTTTACAGCGCGTCTTGTGTCGGGATATTTGGTGGCATGTTCTGCTCGTATTTAGCAACTGCCTACATCACAACTGGTATGATTTCTTTGGCATTTGGCATGTCTCCGATTATCACGGGGTTGTTGGCCTATAAACTGCTTGATGAGCCAAAATTAGGCTTAACAAAAATATTGGCTATTTGCGTCTCTTTGAGCGGCTTGCTTATCGTCTTTTCAGACTCAGTAAACCTTGGCGTTGACGCGTGGAAAGGTATGCTATTAATTGCCCTAGCAGTATGCAGCTTTAGTTACAGTGCGGTTTTGATCAAAACAATCAAAATAGACATTCATCCGGGCGCAACTATGGTCGGCTCAATGCTGGTTGCCGTGCCATTATACTTTTTAGCTTGGTTAGTGATGGATCGCAGTTTGCCTATAGAAACCTGGAGTGCTCAATCTATACTATCCATAATATACCTAGGCATATTTGGCTCATTGGTTGGCTTTATTTGCTACTTTTACGTTTTGCAAAAACTAACCGCGAATAGCGTAGCCCTGATTACTATGATGACACCCGTTTTGGCGATATTGCTGGGTAGAACGTTAAATGACGAAGCCCTCACAACTAATATTATTGTAGGGGCAAGTACCATCATTTTAGGTTTGGCTTTGTACCAACGAAAATCCGCTAAACCTAAGTCTTTAGGGTATAACCTAAATTCTGAGTAACGTCTTCTTCATAGCTCAGGTTTACCAATAAGCAGGGCACGGATCACCAGATCTGTGCCCTGCTCTTTTTCGAATATAGCGATTTAATCTGGATTTAGGTTAAACGCTCTAGTTCAAAACCTACTGATACTGATTGTTGCTAGCCTTTAAAGTTTTTTGCAACAAGATACACTTCTCGAGAGCGTGGCCTTGATGCGGCAGGCTTGCGAATCAGCACTTTATTGAACGCACTGCGCACCTCTTTAACATACTCTTCGTAACCCACACCTTGGAACACTTTCGCACAAAAATGTCCACCTGGTTTAAGTACATTTTTCGCCATGTCCAAAGCCAACTCAACCAAGTACATAGAAGAATACTGATCTGTGGTATTCACGCCGCTCATATTGGGCGCCATATCTGACACAACTAAGTCAACGTGATCATTGCCTAATACTTCTAAGATCTGGTTATACACTGACTCTTCAGTAAAATCCCCTTGAATAAAATCCACGTCATTAATCGGTGTCATCGGCAATATATCAGAGGCAATCACTCGACCCGTATCCCCAACCAAAGGAGCCACTACTTGCGACCATCCACCGGGCGCAGAGCCTAAGTCCATCACAATACTGCCAGTCGTAAACAGTTTGTCTTTTTCGTTAATTTCTAGCAGTTTGTAACTCGCGCGAGAACGATAACCATCAGCCTGAGCTTTTTTAACATATGGATCGTTTACGTGCTCGTCGAGCCATTTTTTGCTGGTTTTTGATCGGGCCATAATCTGTTGTCTAGGTCAGTATTGAAACGGCGCTTATTGTATGGTGAAGCAGCTAATTTGCCAATGATATTCACACCGCGAAATGAGCATTGCACGCAATTAACAGGTACAATAACCGTCACTATCTCGAGCTTACTCATTCAATACATGCCATGAAAATCAGCGACGTTAAAAAGCTACACTCAAAAAAATACCGCACTCAATTTGGCCACTATTTAATTGAAGGAGAGCACTTAGTACTCGAACTAGCTAAAGCAGCTCAGCAACAAGCTAGCTTAGCAAACGCCACCTTGTATGTGACTGACAATTATCAGCAGTGGGCAGAAGCTCTCGGCTCAGGATTTTTAATTGTCACAGTCACCGAAAAGCAAATGGCGCAAATTAGCCAAACCGAAACACCCCAAGGTATTGCTGCATGTGTTCCCATACCTTCTGCGCAAAAAGCCAGAAATGATAGACTCGCTGCCACAACGCCTAGTGAAAAGGCAATCTATTTACATCAGGTTCAAGATCCAGGTAACTTAGGCACCATTTTGCGCACTCTGGCTTGGTTTGGTAACTTCAGACTCTTACTCAGCGATAACAGTGTTGATCCCTACAACCCCAAAGTTGTCAGGGCCAGTATGGGTGCAATCTTCCATATTCCCCTTGAATTAGGGGTAGAGCTCTCCGACTTATCCGAGCGCTACACACGCTTTGCTTATTTAGACTTACAAGGGGATGTAATCAGCCACCCATCATTTGGCGATTACCCATGTTACTTGTTTGGTAACGAGGCCCGAGGGGTGCCAAAAGACGCCTTATCAGGCTTTGACGCCAAGCCTTACACCATAGCCGGAGCAGGTAAAATCGACTCCCTAAACCTCGCCAGTGCAGTAAATATATGTACCTATCAGTTATCGATTAAATAACCATTTGGCGGCTAAAGCCTATTAGAATAGCCAAAGATTAGTCAGGGACTGCCTATCTTTATTCGTTTACTGCTTCGGCCGAGGCTAATGCTTCCGTTATTTGATAGTTCACCCCAGAAACTAACGCCTTAACCGCAGCATTGACTATATTGCCATCTTGCGCAACGGCAAAAAATGCGTGGCTACTTTGGTCAATCAGCTCTAAATAACACACTGCTGAGCTATCGGCTCCTCTTTGCATGGCATGTTCGTGGTAGTTAAGAATTCGTAGCGTCATCCCCGACCATTGATTAACTGCATTACATGCCGCATCTACCGGGCCGTTCCCTACTCCTTTGATTGTTATAGGGTGTTGCCCGCCCCCCAATGTAAGCGTTACTCCATGTTGACCGTCTATCTGGGTATAAATCTCGCAGTTAATTAAACGGTAAGGCTCACCAAACTGTAAATAAGTTTGTTCGAACAAATCCACGATTTGTTGAGGTGTGGCCTCTCTACCTGTGCGGTCATTGTGGTTTTGTACTATCTGACTAAACGCCACTTGTAATTTTCTAGGTAAATCGAATCCTGCGTGATTAGCTAATAAAAAACTTACGCCCCCCTTACCCGATTGACTATTAACTCTAACCACTGCGTCATAACTTCGACCTACATCAGCAGGATCTAGGGGTAAGTAAGGCACTCTCCATGGGCCCTTATCAGATTGTTGCGCTAAGCCTTTTTTGATGGCATCTTGATGGGAGCCAGAAAAAGCCGTATACACCAACTCCCCCGCATACGGATGGCGAGGATGAACAGGCAGTTGATTACATTGCTCTACCAAACTGCGTATTTCGTCGATCTTGCTAAAATTTAAATTAGGGTGAACGCCCTGAGTATATAAATTCATAGCGAGTGTGACTAAACACACATTGCCTGTCCGCTCACCGTTTCCAAATAAACAGCCCTCTACTCTGTCCGCTCCTGCCATAATAGCTAACTCAGCTGCGGCTACTGCTGTCCCTCTATCGTTATGAGGATGAACACTCAAGATAATGTGCTGTCGCTGTTTTAAATGCGTATGCATCCACTCAATTTGATCTGCGTAAACATTAGGCGTACTCATTTCTACGGTCGCAGGTAAATTGATAATTACTTTATTGTCTCGACTTGGTTGCCAAGTACTCACGACTTGATCGCAGACCTCTTTAGCAAAGCGAAGCTCAGTACCAGAAAAGACCACTGGCGAATATTGAAAGGTCCAGTTAACTTCAGGTGCGCCTTGTATTAATTCTTTAACCCAGCGAGTACCTTGAACGGCAATCTGTTTAACCCCTGATTTATCCGTGTTATAAACGATTTCTCTAAAATCTGGTGCCAAAGGATTATACATATGCAAGATAGCCTGCTTTGCGCCACGCAAGCTTTCAACGGTGCGCTGAATCAACTCGTATCTAGCCTGAACCAAGACTTCTATCGTCACATCATCGGGAATATGCCGCTCTTCTATCAACCGCCGAACGAAATCAAAGTCAGCCTTGGATGCAGCAGGAAAGCCAACTTCGATCTGTTTAAAACCAATGGCCACCAATTGCTTAAAAAAGCGAAGCTTGGTTTCGACAGACATAGGGTTAATTAAGGCTTGGTTGCCATCACGTAAATCTGTACTCATCCAAATGGGTGGCTGAGTAATTTGTTGGCTCGGCCATACGCGTTTGGGCAAAGCGACACCTTTAAAGGCTGAATATTTAGTTTTAGGGTGGGTAATCATAGCGCCCTCGTATTCCGTTTAATCAATGCCAAACAGTTTACGCCTCTTAGAACCAAATTAGATTGCGATTATCTTATAAAAACCCTTTAACTAAGCAATAATATGCCAATATATTAAAAATACTTAATATAATTAACTGTTAAAAAAGAATATTATGACATTGGATAAATACGACAAACGCATTTTAGAAACCTTGCAGCAGCAGGGTCGCATCTCGAATCAAGAGCTAGCCGAAACGATTAACTTATCGCCATCGCCTTGTCTGCGCAGAGTAAAACAACTAGAAGAACAGGGCTTAATTGCTGGATATGCTGCCTTACTCGACGCTAAAAAACTAGGCTTGAGCCTAGTATCTTTTATGCAAGTTAGCATGGATAAGCACACACCCGAACGATTTGAATATTTTGAGCAACAAATCACCAAGTGTTCTGAAGTGCTTGAATGCCATTTAGTTACGGGCCAGTCAGCGGACTATTTGCTAAAAGTGATCGTCAGGGATATGGAGCATTTTCAGCAATTTCTATTGACTAAATTGACTCCGATTGAGGGGGTTAGTGGTGTGCACTCGTCTTTTGTACTTAAATCTCCGGTTCACACCACAGCTTTACCTGTTTAGCTACTTTGTCTTAACAGAGAGGCAAAGTAGCAGGACTTTAATTACTTGGTTTTTGGAATGGGCTGCCCCTGAGCATCAACGGCTGGTGTGTTGCTGCTCATTACACCCGCACCCAGCTTTTGGTAAACATTGACAGGTGCCACACTGTTTTTACCTCGATTATCGGCCAACAGCACCTCACCATAGGCTTTATAGTTCGCCCAAGGCATTCTAAATCTAGGTTTTTCTGTCTCTACCGTTTTGTAAAAGGCAAATTCACTAATTAGCTGAGTTTGCTTATCGATAAACAACTCATACTTATTGTCTGGCGTCACGCCAACGTCATTAAAGGTCATGGTTAAGACATCTACGGGTTGACCCGTCAAACTTTTATCTTCTCGGGCGTAAGTCAAATTAACACCGGGATCATGCAATTTAAATGGCATAACTAACCAGTAAGAATCGTTGATCCAAACTCGGTAGCCCCAATTTAGTTTTTTTCTAAGCTCGGCCAAATCAGATACCAGCTGCCCTTGCTGCCACCATTGACCTTGCTTGGTATGAATGTTCATAACCAGTACATCATCAAGGTTTTCGCCAAATTCAATGCGAATGTCACCTGTATGCTTATCCCATATATGGAAGCGCTTACCGAAAAAATTCCAGCTAACAAACCTAAGCTGGTCGTAATTGTCTCTGCCGCCCATTGCAACCAAAGTTTGGTTGGCTATCTTGGCCGATTTCTGGTCGTGGGCATATTCATTGGCATGAGAGGAAAAACATAAAAGGCTAAGTAACAAGGTAAAATAAAAGGTTAGTGATTTGGTTATCATCTTTATACTCTTAGTGTCGAAAATACAATTGTCGAAAATACAGTCGGACAAAACTCTATCATTAAAGCCAGTAAATAAATAGATGAGTACCAGCCAAGGCCATCAAGCCCGCAATGATGTCGTCGAGCATTATGCCTAAACCACCATGTAAACGTTTATCGATAAAACCGATAGGCCAAGGCTTGGCGATATCAAACAACCTAAACAGTAAAAATCCAACGAGCACAGAATGCCAGCTAATTGGTACGGCTATCATAGTGATCAGCAGGCCAGCAATCTCGTCCCAAACAATAGAAGAGTCGTCGTGTACCTGCATGTCTCTGGCGGTCACACCACATAGGTACACACCCAATACACATACCAGTAGCGTAACCCCTAAGTACACATATAAGGGCGTAAACAACCCAAGTAAGACCACCAAAGGCACAGCCGCTAGCGTACCAAAAGTACCCGGTGCTTTTGGCGCTAAACCGCTACCAAAACCAAGGGCTAAAAAGTGAATGGGGTTAAGTAAGCGAACGCGTTGTCGAATATCAGGTTGCATATGTTCCCCAAAGACTAAAAGTGTTGGTAACCCAAAGTTTGGGTCGCAAAAGGTTGGTCATTTTGCTTCAACTCTAATTTACCAGAGCGATTAATATGGCCGACACACATTGCCATGGCATTCACGCTAGACAAAGCCGTTTCTAGTTTGCCTTTTTGCTCTTCGTTTATGGTAAACAATAGCTCATAGTCATCCCCTGCACTTAACGCATAATTAATTGCTGTAGGCCTGTCAACTGACTCCGTCATAGCGGTTGATAAAGGCAAGTGATCCACATCAACCACAGCACCGCATTCAGATGCGGCCAAAATATGCCCCAAATCAGAAATCAAACCGTCAGACAAATCGATGCAAGAACTGGCCATACGGCGAAGTAACGTCCCAACCAACAACCTAGGCGTTGGCGAATTTAAACGCTTTAGCAAAAATTCGCCATGGGCGGGTAACAGCGGCTCACGAATAACCTTGTCAGCTTCTCCTTTAGCGATTGCCAAGCCTAAACCCGCGTCACCTATGCTACCTGTAACATAAATCAGATCACCAGGATTTGCACCGCCACGAGTAATTGCTTGGCCTTTAGGAACAAAGCCTTGAGCCGTAATTGTAATGGCTAACGGGCCTTGTACTGTATCGCCGCCAATCAACTGAATCGAGTAATACTCAAGATGCTGGCGCAGCCCTTCAGAAAAGGCTTCTAACCACGACTGGTCGACTTCGGGTAAGCTCAAAGACAAGCTGATCCATGCTGGCTCTGCGCCCATCGCGGCTAAATCACTTAAATTTACTGCTATGGCTTTTTGGGCGATGGTAAAAGGATCTGCATCAGGTAAAAAGTGTACGCCACTCAGTAAGGTATCTGTGGTAGTAACCAGAGCTTGACCATCGGGTATGTGGGTAATGGCAGCGTCGTCACCAATACCTATGATAACGTCTTTTCGGGTACTGGTTTTTTGCTTGAAGAAATGATCAATAAGGCTAAATTCTTTCACGATACAAACAATCCGTTGGTGTGTATAAAAACAAAACCCCAACATATTGTTGGGGTTTTTGAAGAGGTTAAGCGCGCTCGTTTTTACGTAGTGTTTTAATGGCTTTATCTAGTACGCCATTAACAAATTTATGACTTTCGTCGGCTCCGAACGATTTAGCTAATTCAATGGCTTCGTTGATCACCACCTTATAAGGAACATCGATACGAGCAACTAGCTCGTAGGTAGCAATGCGCAAAATGGCATTTTCTACCGGATCTAGTTCTTCAGGTAAGCGGCCAAGGTAAGGCTTAATTTTAGCATCTAGCTCAGCTGTATCTTTAACCACAGCACGCAATAACTCCAAAAAGTATTCGGTATCAACTTTTTGCATGTTGTTACTCGTAACCATGCTTAACTCTACTTGCTCGACAGGAACTTTATTCAACTGCCAGCCGTAAACGGCCTGTAACGCGAGCTGTCTCGCTAGGCGACGTGCTTTTGGTTTCACCTATTTTGCCTCTTCGATATTTGCCAGCACGTTCACCATTTCAAGGGCGCCGATAGCTGCTTCTGCGCCTTTGTTTCCAGCTTTAGTGCCAGAACGTTCGATGGCTTGTTCTATGCTATCTGTGGTGATCACACCAAATGAGACAGGAATACCAAAATCTAACGATACTTGTGCTAGCCCTTTGTTACACTCGCCAGCAACAAAATCAAAATGCGGTGTGCCGCCACGAATAACGGCACCCAACGCAATAATAGCGTCATATTTATTTTGCTCAGCTAGTTTTTTAGCAGCAATTGGCAGCTCATACGCGCCCGGTACTCGAACAAGAGTAATATCTTGGTCGTTCACTTCACCGTGTCGTTCAAGGGCATCAACCGCACCTTCTACCAAGCTTTCAACAACAAAACTGTTAAAGCGAGATACAACTAATGCGAATTTTTTACCTGTGGCGCGAACGTTACCTTCAATAATATTCATTTCAAATACCTTACTAGAAAAATCGGCGCGCAGTTTACCACAACTGCGCGCCGAGTATTAAATAATTTAGTCGATTATCTTAGGGATTTTATTTGTTAGATTTCGACGTACTCTACTACCTCTAAGCCATAGCCAGATAGTGCGTGGTATTTTTTAGGTTTGCTGATTAAGCGCATTTGTTTAACGCCCAAACTGGCTAAGATTTGACTGCCCACCCCAACAGTACGAGACGTCCCTTGCCATTTGGCTGTAGAGGGTAAATCGCCATTATCTTCAGCTTCAAATAACTTAACTTGCGAGACCAAATCTTCATTTTTACCTAATAAAACCAACACTCCGCCATGCTCTGCAATGTATTGCTGGGCCTGAGCTAAACCAACACTACGATTTAATGAGCGTTGCGAGCCTAACATGTCACTAAAGGTATTTTGTAAATGCACTCTCACTAAGGTCGGCGTGGTGTCCGAAATTTCACCTTTGCACAAGGCAAAATGCACTTGATTGTCGATAGAGTCTTTAAACGTAACCAAATCAAACTCGCCATATTCAGTAGGCAACTTGCAACTGGCAATTCGCTCAATGGTGGTTTCGTGTAAATTGCGATATTCAATTAAGTCGGCAATAGTGCCAATTTTTAAATTATGTTTACTGGCAAATTGCTCTAACTCAGGGCGTCTTGCCATGCTGCCGTCTTCGTTTAAAATCTCAACAATTACAGAGGCCGCTTCGCATCCTGCCAACCTAGCAAGGTCAATACCTGCTTCTGTATGCCCTGCCCGATTTAACACACCGCCTTCTTTACCAATCAGCGGAAATATGTGCCCAGGCTGAACAATATCTTTAGCCTGCGCATCAGGGGCTACAGCCGCTAAAATAGTGCGAGCTCGGTCTGCAGCCGAAATGCCGGTTGTTACCCCTTCTGCCGCTTCAATAGACACAGTAAAGTTGGTCGAAAATTGGGCGCCGTTATTATCTACCATTAAGGGTAAATTTAACCGACGGCAACGCTCAGCAGACATAGGTAAACATACCAGCCCTCTGGCGTGAGTCACCATAAAGTTAATGGCCTCTGGGGTCACATGTTCGGCTGCCATGATGATATCGCCTTCGTTTTCGCGGTCTTCATCATCCATTAATATCACCATCTTGCCTTGGCGAATATCTTCGATTATTTCTTCACTGCTATTAAGTACCATAGTTTCTCTTTGTCGTTTCCACGTAAGGGGAGACGGTTAGTATTTCGTCTAGAGCAGACCATTATAAACCCAAACCACTTAAAAACACTTGGTTTCAGCTGATTTGGGCATATCTGCATTGTTCGCCCAACATAATCTCAGCTGGGTTATTTTAGATAACCATTTTCAGCTAAAAACGCCATGCTGATATCTTGACCTGCAGTAGGCTGTTCGTGAGCAGCTTTATCACCCAATACTAATCTTTCTAAATAGCGGGCGATAACATCTACCTCAAGGTTTACTTTAGTGCCCTTTTGGTATTGCCCAATGATAGTTTCTTGCAGACTATGGGGGATCAAGGTCAATAAAAACTTGGCACCCTTAACTTGGTTTACCGTTAAGCTCACACCATCAACGGTAATCGAACCTTTTTCAGCCAAGTATTTAGCCAAACTGTCTGGGGCGTGTACCCAGATTTCCACGTATCGACCAACCTGTGCCACAGACAATACCTCGCCCACGCCATCAACATGCCCACTCACTATGTGTCCACCTAAGCGGCCATTAGCTTGCAGGGCTTTTTCTAGATTGACTCGACTCCCAGCTTGATAACTGGCAAAACCCGTACGCTTAATGGTCTCGTGAGAAACGTCGGCACTGAATCCGTGCGCACTATATTCAACCACAGTCAGGCACACGCCATTGTTGGCAATGCTGTCACCTAGATTCACATCACTCATGTCGAGTTTAGTCGTTTTAATCGACAGGCGAATATCATCGCCATTGGGTGTAAGGCTTTGAATGACGCCTACATCTTCTATTATTCCGGTAAACATAATATTGTTACTCTGATTTGAATGACTTGCACTGCTATTGATTAGGTTCAATTAGGGCAGTAAGTTTGATATCAACGCCTACTTGCCTAACATCTGTCCAAGTCAATTGGGTGATGTCTTGCATCGACTGCACAGTGCGTGAATTAAACAAGTTTTGCCCTGCGCCTCCAATAAGTTTGGGCGCTTGATATAAAATCAACTCATCTACCTGATGATTATCTAGCAAGGCACCTGCTAAGGTCGCTCCGGCTTCGATCCAAATCTCATTTAACTGCAGTCGACCTAAATGCTGAAAAACCGCTTCTAAGTCTAGTTTATTGCCATTGGCCTGAGCTTGCCATTGCTGCACATGCTCTGCAAACATATGCACACTGGGCTCACGGTTGATGATCAGTACATCAGACTGCTTACGTCCTTTACCTGACTGCAAACATTTTAATTCAGGGGTAAGTTGATTTCGACCGTCGAGTAATACCCTAAGTGGCTGGCGTAAAGCAGATAATGGCAAAACAGATTCAGTAAGCCCTAGTTCGTCGTAACGAACATTAAGACTGGGGTTATCAGCAAGCACAGTGCCAGAGCCAGATAACACAGCACAACTTTTGGCTCGATGGCGCTGCACGTCTTGTCTAGCCGCTGGGCTTGTGATCCACTGACTAAGGCCATTTTGCAAGGCGGTTTTACCGTCTAAACTAGAGGCTAGCTTAATCGTTACCCAGGGTTTACCGGTTTGCATTCGTTTAATAAACCCACGGTTTAACGCCTTAGCACTTTGCTCTAATAATCCAAACTGCGTCACAATGCCCTGTTGTTCGAGCATTTTTAAACCATTACCCGATACGTTAGGGTTGGGGTCTATCATAGCGGCGACCACTCGGGTTACCCCTGCATCAATCAAGGCTTGGGCACAAGGTGGAGTTCGACCAAAATGACTACAAGGCTCAAGGGTGACATAAGCTGTTGCACCTTTTGCTCGGGAGCCAGCCTCGCGTAAAGCATGTACTTCGGCGTGGGCTGTTCCGGCTTTTTGGTGCCAGCCTTGCCCTACACGCTCGCCACTTTTATCAACAATCACGCACCCCACATTTGGATTCGGCGTAGTAGTATATTGACCTTGTTTAGCGAGCGTAATGGCCTTAGCCATATGCTGATGGTCAGCTAACGAAAATTCAGACAAGGGGTTCTCTTTTTTTCACTCGGTTCATGGTTAAATTAATCGCCGAGTCTGGCAATTTCTTCGCCAAACTCACGAATATCTTCAAAAGAGCGGTAAACAGAGGCAAAACGCACATAGGCTACTTTATCTAACTCTTTTAGGGCATCCATAATCAAGTTACCCAAAAATTCACTGGTTAGTTCTCGCTCCCCCGTGGCGCGCAAGGATGACTTCAAGCGGCTAATACACTCTTCGACTTGTTCGGTACTGACCGGCCTTTTTTCAAGGGCTCGCTGCAAACCCGCTCGAAGCTTATCTTCGTTAAATGGCTCCCTAGAACCATCGCGTTTAACGATTCTGGGCATGACTAGCTCAGCCATTTCAAAGGTTGTGTATCGCTCTTTACAGACAGTGCACTCGCGCCTGCGCCTTACTTGACTGCCATCAGCCACCAGCCGAGAATCAATCACTTTAGTATCTTGGATCGAACAAAATGGACAATGCATAACACCCGCTCCCTAGAATCTGAAAAACATACCAATATGCGATAAGTCTACCGTAATCTCGACCTGTACCCTACAAAAAAGCCGACTTTCGTCGGCTTTTCACTCAAGCTAGTTAAGCTTTATAAGTCTAGCGAAGACTAAGCGTAAACTGGGAATGCCTCACACAGTTCAACGACTTCACCTTTTACGCGCTCAATTACCGATGCATCACCGATATTGTCTAGCACGTCACAGATCCAGTTAGCCACTTGCTTAGCTTGCTCTTCTTTGAAGCCACGGCGCGTAATAGCCGGGGAGCCAATACGCAAACCACTGGTAACAAACGGAGAACGAGGGTCGTTAGGCACTGAGTTTTTGTTTACTGTGATATTGGCTGCACCTAATGCGGCATCAGCGTCTTTGCCTGTGTACTCTTTACCAATTAAATCTAGCAAGAACAGATGGTTATCCGTTCCACCAGACACCACTTTGTGACCACGCTCTTGGATCACGGCAACCATAGCTTTTGCATTGTTAACCACTTGCTGCTGGTATACTTTAAATTCTGGCTCTAAGGCTTCTTTAAACGCTACAGCTTTTGCTGCAATAACGTGGCACAAAGGACCACCTTGGTTACCAGGGAAAACCGAGCTATTTAATTTTTTATAAATAGCCTCGTCGCCACATGCAGACAAGATTAGTCCACCACGAGGACCAGCCAATGTTTTGTGCGTAGTTGTAGTCACAACATGCGCGTGTGGCAATGGGCTAGGATAAACGCCAGCGGCTACTAGTCCTGCCACGTGAGCCATATCAACTAGCAAGTACGCGCCAACCTTGTCGGCGATTTCGCGGAACTTCTGCCAATCAACAATTCCAGAATAAGCAGAGAAGCCACCAATAATCATTTTAGGCTTGTGCTCAAGGGCTAGCGCTTCAACTTGTTCCATGTCAATTTCACCGGTTTCTGGGTGTAATCCGTATTGAACAGCATTATAGGTTTTGCCTGAGAAGCTAACTGATGCACCGTGCGTTAAGTGTCCACCATGCGCCAAGCTCATACCTAAAACCGTGTCACCCGCTTCAATTAACGCCATAAAAACAGCGGTATTCGCCTGCGAACCTGCATGAGGCTGAACGTTAGCGTAGTCAGCGCCAAATAATTGCTTTGCACGCTCGATAGCTAAATCTTCTGCTATGTCTACGTATTCACAACCGCCGTAATAACGTTTGTGAGGGTAACCTTCAGCGTATTTATTAGTAAGTTGAGAGCCCTGAGCCTCTAACACGCGAGGGCTACAGTAGTTTTCTGAAGCGATCAATTCAATGTGATGCTCTTGGCGTTGGTTTTCGTCTTGAATTGCTTGGTACAACTCGGGATCGAAATCAGCAATGTTCATGTCACGTGTTAGCATTAATTTTCCTCAACATCTGAACGGGTGATAATTAGTAGAATTTAAACACCGATTATTTTAAGGGTTTTAGGCAAATTGTATAGGTGAAAAGTGGTATGAGAAACAACCAAAAGTTGTAACGAACCAGGCCGATTTTCATTGCATGGCTAAAGGTGAGCCCAAAGCGAATCAAACCCTCAGATATCACGCTGCATTATACACTTTCAACCTCTAGGCCAAACTGCAAACCAATTTGACTTCGGATCTCGTCCATAGTTTGAATAATACCCAAGGACTGCTTGTGATCTAAGGCATCGCTTGCCAATTTACCAGCATTGATCGTAGCCAGCATTTCGTCTATTTGATATTCAAAACCATTGATTTTGTGCGGATAATCTAACGCCTCTGTAGTTCCGTCGGCATATTCAACAACGGCTTGGTCGGTATTCCAAAACATAGCAGGCAACACTATTTTGCCTTCAGAGCCGTGCAAGGTCATAGTATTGGCACAATGACTGGTGATTGAGCAACTAAACTGTGATTGCACCCCAGACGCATATTGCATATTAACTAAGGTGGTTTGATCAACACTGCTACCCGCCATTTGTGCGCTAGCCTGTATTTTTGTGGGGTGACTCTGCATAAAAAACTGACTAAGGGCAATGCTATAAATACCTAAATCGAGTAACGCCCCACCGCCCAGCGCTGGCTGCATTAACCGCTCTTTTGGCCGTGTTTGAAAAGCAAAACCAATAGACGAACTAATGTATTGCAATTGGCCAATGGCGCCTTGTTCAAGTTGATAGTTAACTTGGTGCAAACATGGCATAAAACGGCTCCAAATAGCATCTTGCAAAACCAGATTATTTTGCTCAGCTAAAGCCGTCAATGCAGAAAATTGTTGGGCATTTAAGGTAGCGGGCTTCTCAAGCAATACATGCTTGCCTGCCAATAAGCACGCCCGAGCTTGGGTATAATGACAACTATTAGGCGTAGCGATATAAACCGCATCAATTTCGGGGTCCGCCATTAATGCTTGATAAGTATGGTGTACCTTTACAATACCAAATGTTTTGGCAAAGGCCTCGGCACGCTCAACAGAACGACTGGCTACGCCTTGTAATTTAGCACTGTGACACTGCTCGGCCGCCTTAGCAAATGTACTTGCAATGTTTCCTGGCCCAATAATCCCCCACCTAACCACTTTCACTATCGTCTCTCCCCGTTATCCTGCGTGCAGTGTTTAACGAGCCAGTATCGTCTAAGGGATCACCAATTACAAACAGAAACCTCTGCCAAAATCTACAGGGTGTCCATTCAATAAAAAAGCCAAACAAAGTCTTTGCCCCAAGGAAAGGGTGAATTAGACTAATCGAAATTTTAAAAAGAGAAGCATCATGGCTCAATACGTATACAGCATGTTGCGGGTTGGAAAAGTTGTTCCCCCCGGCAAACATATCTTAAAAAACATCTCCCTTAGCTTTTTTCCCGGTGCAAAAATTGGCGTGCTAGGTCTAAACGGCTCTGGTAAATCAACTTTACTCAAAATCATGGCTGGCCTAGACAAAGACATTGAAGGCGAAGCGATCCCACAAGCGGGTCTTAAAATTGGCTATTTGCCTCAAGAGCCGCAACTTGACGAAAGTAAAGATGTGCGTGGCAACATTGAAGAAGCTGTTCAAGACGTAGTGCACGCCCTTAAGCGCATTGAAGAAGTGTACGCAGAATACGCCGAAGAAGGCGCAGATTTCGACGCTTTAGCCAAAGAGCAAGGCGAGTTAGAAGCCATTATTCAAAGTAAAGACGGACACAACTTAGACAATGCCCTAGAACGTGCAGCCGATGCGCTACGCCTGCCCCCTTGGGATGCAGACGTAAGCAAGTTATCAGGAGGGGAACGTCGCCGGGTTGCTTTGTGTAAGTTGCTTCTCGAAAAACCCGAAATGTTGTTACTCGACGAACCCACTAACCACCTTGACGCCGAATCTGTTGCTTGGTTAGAACGCTTTTTACATGACTACGAAGGCACTGTGGTAGCCATTACCCACGATAGGTACTTCTTAGATAATGTGGCAGGCTGGATCTTAGAGCTTGACCGAGGCCAAGGGATCCCTTGGGAAGGCAACTATTCTTCTTGGTTAGAGCAAAAAGACAACCGTCTGCAACAAGAAGAAAAAGCCGAAAGTGCCAGACAAAAATCCATTAAAACCGAGCTAGAGTGGGTGCGCTCTAATGCTAAAGGTCGCCAAGCAAAAAGCAAAGCACGTATGGCTCGATTTGAAGAATTGAACACAGGCGATTATCAAAAACGTAACGAAACCAATGAGCTGTTTATTCCACCGGGTGAGCGCTTAGGCGAAAAAGTATTTGAAGTCACATCACTGAAAAAATCTTATGGTGATCGGGTACTCATAGACGACTTAAACTTCAAAATGCCCAAAGGGGCTATAGTAGGAATAATCGGCCCAAATGGTGCAGGTAAGTCGACTTTATTTAGAATGTTAACCGGTCAAGAACAAGCAGACAGCGGCACAATAGATATAGGCGACACAGTGCAACTGGCCAGTGTTGATCAGTTTAGAGATCACATGAATGATAACAACACGGTTTATAAAGAGATTTCCGATGATTCAGACATCATTCGAATCGGTAATTTTGAGTTAAACAGCCGCGCCTACTGTGGACGTTTCAACTTTAAAGGCTCTGACCAACAGAAGTTCATGAAAGACTTGTCGGGTGGTGAGCGCAACCGAGTGCATTTGGCTAAGCTACTCAAAGCTGGCGGCAACGTCTTATTGCTGGATGAACCGACCAATGACCTAGACGTAGAAACCCTACGAGCCCTTGAAAACGCCATACTGGAGTTTCCGGGTTGTGCCATGGTCATTTCTCATGACAGATGGTTTTTAGATCGAATTGCCACTCACATTATGGATTACCGAGACGAAGGCAAAATCAACTTCTACGAAGGTAACTACACTGAATATGCCGCTTGGTTAAAAGAAACCTATGGCACAGACGTAATTGAGCCCCACAGACTCAAATACAAGAAAATGAGTAAGTAACCTAAACGTTAACTAGACCACGTAAAGTGAATAAAACTAAAAAAACGTAAGCTGAGTCTTACGTTTTTTTATTTAATCCTAATCCTAGGTAAGGCCCGAATCCTTTATAAAACCAAGCCCTAGATAACAGGTGTTGTTTACACTAGGGCGTATTGAGCTTTGCTATATGTTTTTGCAGCGAGTTGCACGGTATTTATACATTGAAGCACGATTGTGGTATAGTTATTCTACATGAATGAGTGCTAAAGCAGTAGAAATGCTGCGCAAACGCTCAACTTCGTTGCGAGTCACTTCCGATTCGTCTTAAAAGATTTTACTCTTTGTTGCAGCATTTTGACTTGTATTAATAGGCCTGCAACGCTGCGCCGTGATTAAAAAGCTTTTATACTTCACTAAGTGTAGAACAAAAAGTATATGGGAAAGCTCAATACGCCCTATACTTATGTCTAAACTTTAAACAGTGACTGTATTTGGTAAGGTAGCGATTGATATTATCGTTACCTAGATAACGATTTTTGTGTAGAGCAAAGCGGATTCGCGCACGCAACAGCTGACTATTGTCAGAGAGTCCAACGCAGCTGAGCACAAAAACAGCGTTATCTAAAGGCTCGGCCTTTTACCTCAACATAATCTCAACACAAACCCGATAAAGGACTATATATGCAATTCCGTCAGGCTATCTTTACCCTAAGTATTGTTACCACCTCGATTATCATGCCCGCAGCGGCAAATGAACTGCGCAATGCTGCCAATAATATGTGTAACCACATTAAAAGCTGCGTACAAGGCCAAATGGGTGATATCAGCAGTTTACCCCCGCAAATGCAGCAAATGGTCAAATCTCAAATAGACAATATGTGCAAAAACATGCTGGACATAGAAAATGTGAGTGAAGCCATGGTTCATAAACAAGCAGCCATTGCCTGTCTAAATTCGATTAGCGCCTTGAGTTGTGACCAAATCGAAAACAGCGGCGAAACCCCTGCCTGTAAACAGCTAGAGAAAAGTCTGCAACAATAATCTTGCTTTTTCACAACCCAAAGCCGACTTCGCCCTACAAACTGACCTTTTGGTTATAAAAGGATATCGCTATGGATTTTGCATCTCTTGCTAATCATCCCGGCTACTTGTTAGGCGTTGCATGCTGCGCAGTTGTTGGCTTGTTGCTATTAATTGTTTATCTGCGCTTGCATGCCTTTATCGCACTGATATTAATCAGTGTGTTGACCGCCATTTTCGCTGGCATTCCACTTGCCGAGTTATTGCCTACTCTAAAATCTGGCTTTGGTGGCACTTTAGCTTCGGTAGCACTTTTGGTGGGCCTTGGCGCCATGATAGGTAAGATATTAGAAGCCAGCGGCGGTGCTCAGGTATTAGCAGACACTTTGATCAATCGCTTTGGTGCACAGCGCGCGCCCCTAGCCTTGGGCGTAGCATCGCTACTGTTTGGTTTTCCAATATTTTTCGACGTGGGATTAGTCGTACTCATGCCGATTATTCTAAGTGTCGCTTACCGTTTTGGCGGGTCGCTATTGGTCTATGCCTTACCAGCAGCAGGCGCTTTTGCTGTAATGCATGCGTTTGTTCCCCCGCACCCAGGGCCCGTCGCGGCTGCGGATTTTTTGCAAGCAGATATGGGGTTATTGCTGCTAGTTGGCCTTGTCATTGCCCTACCTACTTGGTATCTGGGCGCTTACTTGTTTGGTCAGTATTGCGCAAAGAAGTACCATATAAAAATAGATGCCAGCCTGTTTTCACCGACCAAAAATGTCGTCCAAAACCCGCCTTCTTTTGCCCTAGTTTTTACGGTGTTACTGCTGCCCGTACTACTTATCTCTTTTAATACGGTTATTAACACCTTACTCAAAGGCAATATCATAGAGCAGCAAAACGCCCTACTGAGTGGATTAATCTTGATAGGACAAACCCCCATAGCCTTGCTAATTACTTTGTTGGCGTCTCTATTGATTTTTTCGCGACAATTTAGTCGCCAAGCACTACAAAATTTATGTGAACAATCCCTAGGCCCAATATGTGCTGTGGTGTTAGTCACAGGTGCCGGAGGCATGTTTGGCGGCGTGTTAAGGGCGAGTGGTATTGGTGACGCCTTAGCTACAGCCCTAACCGACACTCGGTTACCGATAATTGTTGCAGCCTTTGTGATATCGACTTGCCTGCGGGTCGCGCAAGGCTCGGCAACGGTGGCTTTGACCACAACAGCTGCCCTGATGTCACCCGTTGTGGCAGGAGCAACTCACCTCACCAGTATCGATGCCTGCCTTATCGTGATTGCAATTGCAGGCGGCGCAACCGTTTTATCTCACTTCAATGATTCGGGATTTTGGCTAGTCAGTCGCTTACTCAATATGGATGAAAAAACCACATTGAAAACGTGGACTGTAATGGAAACCTTACTCGGCTCAATTGCATTTGCCATAGCCGCCACCTTAAGCTTATTTTTATAGGCCTAAGGAGCCTCGTTTTTAACTGGAGTGAGTTGCAGCTTATCACCATTTACTACCTCTAAAACGCCTGGCAAGAGCGCAGTTACTACAGTCTGCATATGCTCAAGGTCTAGAGTTATATACTCATCGCCAACTTGGTGATAATGGGGGAAGTTAGTAAAATCGAACGTACTAAAGGTGTGTGCGGGTACCTTAAACGCCTGATAAAAAGGATAATTGTCTGAACGTTTAAATAATTGAAACTCTGCCGCTTTCGCTAGCTTTCCCACTGCGGGTCTGTCTGGCTTACCTTGATTAAACACCTCTGCGATATTAGACATGTCGTACCCAGTGGCATAGGTCACAAAATTACGACCTTGCATGGGCATACCAATCATTTCGAAATTGAGTACTGCCACCACATTTTGACCTTGCTTTTGCATACGCTGGGCCAAGTGCTTTGATCCCAGCAAGCCTTCTTCTTCTGCACTATATAGAGCCAATACGACCGTTTTTTCTCGGGTCTCTACTTGGGTTAAAAACTCAGCAATAGCGAGCACCGTAGCCACCCCAGATGCGTTATCGTTGGCACCATTCGCTATAACGTCTTGCACCTCTGATTGTTGACCTTGGGCATTGGCTTTAGTGGTTTGTGGTGTGAATTCACCTAAATGATCGTAATGAGCACCAATTACTACAATTGGGGTATCGCCCGCATTTTCGCCGCCTTCGGTATTTAGGTCTTGAGTGCTGGGCAATATACCCACAACGTTAAACGCAGGCAGGCCTTTTGCTGTAAAGGGATCGAGGTAGGCGCCTTTGTAGGGCCCAATCCCCATATCGACTAAACGCGTTTGAATAAAGTCTGCGGCCAAGTCTATCCCTGCACTGCCTAACCCTCGACCTTTAAGCTCATCACTAGCCAAATAGGCCACGTCTTTACCTAAGGTTTTGGCATCAACTTGAAATGTCGCCAAACGTTTGTTTTGAATTAACTTGGGTTGGATTAAATAATCCTTACCTTGATGAACGTCAGGCGCTATTGCCTCCGAAATAGACTTATTTTGCTCCTGCTTTTGAGTAGAGTGCGAGCCGTCTTGCTCAAACGAACCACACCCTGCACATCCCACTAAAACGAGTATTGAGCATAAATATTGACGCATTAACTTTCCTTTTAGCTATTTGCTAGCGGTCTATTCGCTACCGGTACTGGGCGGTAGCAAGCCTTTAGCAACCATCAACATACAGTAACAGCTAAATCCTTTGGGTTAAATAATCCGATTTAGCAGGCCAGTTGCTATTGGTACAGAGACAATTAATACCCAAAAAATCATCCTGTACCTTAGACTAATTTGATAAATGCTCACGACCATGTTCAGCGCTTAAATCCATCTCTGGCCCCACAGGCACAACTTGCGTAGGGTTGATCATAGTATGGCTGTAATAGTAATGGCGTTTTATATGATCAAAATTGGTGGTTTCTGCTACCCCTTTAACTTGATAGAGCTCGCGCACATAGGCAGATAAAGCAGGATAGTCTGCAATCCGCTTTAAATTACATTTAAAGTGTCCCACGTATACTGGGTCAAAACGAATTAAGGTAGTAAACAAGCGCCAATCTGCTTCGGTCAGGGTATCACCCACTAAATAACGCTGAGTAGTGAGCCTATCTTCAACTTTGTCTAACCCTTCAAACAATTCAGTCAGGGCCTCTTCGTAGGCATCTTGGGTGGTAGCAAAGCCAGCTTTGTATACCCCGTTATTAATTCTGTGATAAACAAAGTCATTGATTTCGTCTATGGCTGCACGCTGAGCATCAGGATAAAAATCTTGTTGATCACCAGTCAACTCGTTAAACGCTGTGTTTAAAATACGAATAATTTCGGCTGATTCATTATTCACTATCTGTTGGGTCTTTTTATCCCACAGCACAGGCACGGTAACTCGGGTGGTGATATCAGCTTGTGCCCGAGTGTAAACCTGATGCATGTAATCAAAGCCGAACAAATGGTCTTCGGTAGCTTGGGGATAACCGCCAAATTCCCAGCCATTTTCCAACATGTCAGGGCTCACCACAGAAACACTAATGTGCTCATTTAAGCCTTTTAAGGCTCGAAAAATTAATGTTCTATGAGCCCAAGGGCAAGCAAGGCTTACGTATAAATGATAACGTCCAGACTCTGGAGGGAATTCAGCTCCAGCATCGGAGGATATTTGGTGTCTAAATTTCGAATCTTGACGAACAAATTTGCCGTCGCTTTTTTTCGTGTCGTACCACTGATCTTTCCACTTTCCTTCAACAAGTAATCCCATAATCCACACTCCAAATAGTTAAATTAACGTGTTTAGTCACTAGGTGTATTTGAAGCACTATTAAACCATCAATTTAAACGAACGTATTTTCCTAATAAACGAAAATAACGTTCGTATAAAAAGAATAAAAACTATCAAACAAAAGCTAACATCACTCCAGAGTTAGCTAAAATGGCGCGCAAACTCTGCGCTAGCTTCTCCTAATTAGACTATCGCGTCTAAGGCCTCTGAGAGTTTTTTCACACCTACCACCTGCATATTAGGAATAGCCTGCTTGGGAACATTCGCGTGAGGGATAATTGCTTTGGTAAAGCCATGTTTCGCAGCTTCAATCAAACGTTCGGTTCCATTCGTCACTGGCCTAATTTCACCGGCTAATCCCACTTCGCCAAATACAATTAAGTCTTTGGCTAAAGCAAAGTTACGAAAACTCGACACCATAGATAATAGAATTGCTAAGTCGGCCCCCGTCTCTGATATTTTTACGCCGCCAACAGCATTTACAAATACGTCTTGGTCGTTCATCTGCACGTTGCCATGCCTGTGCATAACGGCCAACAACATAGACATACGATTTTGATCTAATCCCACGGCAACCCGCCTAGGATTAGCCATTTGTGAATAGTCGACTAAGGCTTGAATTTCAACCAAAAGTGCACGCGTTCCTTCCCACATAACCATAACAACAGAGCCGGGAGCTTGTTCGTCGCTGCGGCTTAAAAAAATTGCTGACGGGTTACTGACCTCTTTTAAGCCATGTTCAGTCATGGCAAACACCCCCAGTTCGTTGACTGCACCAAAACGATTCTTTTGGCTGCGCAGGGTGCGATAACGGCCGTCACTCTCACCTTCAAGCATCATAGAACAATCGATACAGTGTTCGAGTACCTTAGGGCCAGCCAAACTGCCGTCTTTAGTAACGTGCCCCACTAGGAACATAGCGATGTGATTCATCTTAGCAAAGCGCGTTAAATACGCAGCACTTTCTCGTACTTGCGACACGCTGCCGGGTGCCGACTGAACATCAGCGACTTGCATAACCTGAATAGAGTCAATCACCATAAGTTCGGGTTTGTGCTTAAGGGCTAAGTCACAAATAACATCAACATTGGTTTCGGCTAACAATTTGAGCTTATCTTTAGGTAAGCCTAAGCGCTGAGCGCGCATAGCAACTTGTTGCAGGGACTCTTCGCCCGTTACGTACAAAGCAGGCCTATGGCTGGCCAACTTACACATCACTTGCAGCAACATAGTACTTTTACCTGCACCAGGAGAGCCCCCAATTAACATAGCTGCGCCGGGCACAATGCCCCCCCCTAACACCCGATCCAGCTCCTTAAAACTGGAATCGAATCTAGGTAAAGCTGACAAATCAATATTTTCTAGGATCTCAACTTGCGCTTGGGTTTGGCCTGAGTAGCCACCGCTTTGCTTACCTTTAGAAGCAGACGCGCTACTGACAACGAATTCACTGATAGTATTCCATGCTTTACAGTCATGGCATTGCCCCTGCCAGCGGGAAAATTCTGCACCACAATCAGAACACACATAGGCGGTTTTACGTTTTACCATAGCTTCATATCTTTTAAGTTTTAGGATGAGGGGCTTGATTGATCAGCCCAGATTGTCGTATTTTACCTTACAACTAAGGGTTATTGATGTTTTTTGAATAGACAGTTGGTCTAGTAAATTAATGGCCTAATATCCGTTATAGCTTTAGATGCTAGGGCCTGTTGAGCTATATGCATATTTATACCTTAACTTAAGGTCGATGATTGATATAACAGTTTTTGACTAAGGTGCCGATAACTCAGTATTGGATGTTCATTACACACCTTATGAACATAAATGCACTGCAAATAGCCTCTAACTTACAATAATATTGGGTGACATGAGCCAAGATTTAGAAGAATACCAAAATATAATCGAAGAGCTTAAACCTATGATCAATGAACCTGAGTTTAATCAGGTTTTGTCACAGGTGGCGGCAACTGTGCCCAAACAAAAACGTTTTTTGCTCAAAATGGAGCTAAAACGCCTCGCTCGTCCCTGCACTCGGCTTATAGATTTACGCGGCCATGTAGCAGGTAAATGCCGTATTTATGAGCATGAAAAACGCCAACACTTCCTTGATGATATCGCCATTGATACCTTCGAAAAACAACTCAGAATTTTTGGTGAATACACTATGGGGGTTTACGAAGCGACCACCAATACCGAAAATAACTATAGAGTAATCCATAAACGCGAACAACTCGAAGCCCGTCAAAAACGCACGCAAAAACCCGCATCGACAAACAAATCTACTAGCTATCTGGCGCCACTGGTAAAATTTGGAGATTTTGCACAGCGTAACGAGGAGAGAATGAACTTTTCGGTGAATATCGAAATTTTCACTAGCCTCAATAAAAGTATACAAGCCAATACGATAGATATCTCGGTCAGTGGCCTCAAGGTCAAAGCCGGAAAAGAACATTTGTTTAAAACCGGTGAGCGCCTAACAATTCAGTTCAGAGGCCTAGAAAAAGAGTATGCCTTAAATAAACGACAAGGCATCGCCTACTCAATTAACTCAATTGAACAAATAAAAGATGCTCAGCGCCTTAACTTGCGCCGCCAAGAAGATTTGCCAAACCCAACGTTTGACAAATTTTTAAGCCAATTTATTCATGGCAATAAACGCCGCTATAAAGTTAATCTGGATAACACACTCACGGCCATTAGAAATAAGACCTACGAGCAGTACTATATTCCAAGCTTCACATCTATCCCCATCTATATTGATCAGGTAGACGGCCAATTTATTCCAAAATACGCATTAGCAAATGACAGTAACCGCGAAGAACTCCAGTATTGGGCTAACGAAATCCAAGACTTAAAGATAGGTTACTTGCTTACTCAATCGCGTATTGAGCAGGCCTTAGCTATGCCCAAAGGCAGGCAAGAGCTGTTTATTTTTGTGTTTAATCACATTAAAAACGACAAAGTCTATTTCTACTCAGCCACCCATGCCGAATTAGACGCCAAGCCTGAGCTGAAACACGTATTTTTAAGTTATGGTGCTCGTAAAGTCAGCTGGCGAGTTTATAAAATGCAACTTGCTCACATTGACCCAGAGCAAAGCTATCGCCCCCTATCAATCTCTAACGCGATTAATGACTCGGTAAAACGTCAAAACCAAAAACCGACACCCCGCTTAATGTCACGACTCAAAAACCTTAAGCTGATTGCGGTATTAACTAATGTGACGGATGAGCTCAGCACAGAACATTATCAAAAACACAAGATAGCCAGAGAGCAATTGGCCAAACTGAAAGTATTTGGTCACCCCAGAAACAAGCCCCCTGCTATGGTAACTGTATATCGCTTTAAGCATTTTAATCAAAGACGCGAAACACGCTTTTTACTACGCACTGCAGTCGAGGTAAAAATCGAAGATCAAGTAATTACGGGTAATACCGAAGATATCTCGACTAAAGGTTTGCGTATAGAGTTAAAGAATTTTTGCTCATTACCCAATACCGCCAAAGTAGAATTAACCTTTCCACAACTGCAAAAAGTCACCAAAAAGTACCAATTACAAGAACTGCCCTATGTGATCCGCCAAGTATCTAAAGATGGTTACGTACTACATCTGCAAAACTTTGTTACCGAAGAAAACGACACAGCAAGGCGTTTTTTTGAGGCTCTAATTAAAGCTAACCGCAGCAAATTAAAGTCTTACCGTGATGAAGAAGAAGTGGCCGGCATAGGCGAGGCCTTGCGTAACATCTATTCACAAAATATTGTTAACACCGCATTTTTCATGAAAAAGGACGGTAGCGAGTACTTACCTGACGCCTGTGCAACTTGGTCGAAACCCAGTCGAGTATCTAACTTGCTACAATACAAAGCGAATGAAGATAAAAGTAACTTGTATCCGCTATTTAGAAACAAGATAGCTAAACACGGCTTTATCAACGATACACTTGCCGACCTTAAACCAAGTGACAAACCCGTGATGCAAGAGCTATTTATTGCATTCGATCCAAGCAAAGATAAAGCCGCTGATGCCATAGAAAGTCACCTTTCAATACAGTTTTTAAAAACCGAAAAACGCCGCGAATTTATCTCCAAAGCCATACAACAAGGCCAATTTATTGCGATCAAAGTTTTTATCGCCCGCACTGGTCGCCCAGATTTTGAAACCATGCAATCTGAACTAAATTACGTGAGCATTTACGCACTGCATAAAGCCAAGTTATTAGAAGAACAACTATGGAATGTCAGTGCCATGGGCGATATCGTTGACGTCACTGATGAAGTGTTACATCGCTATCAGTTCGACCAAAAAGCCATAGACAAAAACCATGTCTTGCCCAAGACCCACAAAATTAAAAAAATGGGGATCGAGCAAATATTGAAAACATAAGAGTAGATAAAAGCAGGAGATAGCAGATAGGAGCTAGAAAGGGCAAAGACAAAAGCGAAAGACTTTACACCACAGAGGACACTGAGAACACAGAGGAAAAGCAGTTATGGGCAGTAAAAAGTAGCTAGGAAATAGAGACTAGAAAGAGCAGTAAAAGACCAACAACCCTACAACTCGTCATTCCAGCAATGAAAAACTACATACCTCCACCTTCGTCGTTCCAGAAGTCTTTTGATCTGGAATCCAATCTTTTTGCAGTGGATAGTAAATAGCGGTTAGAAAGAACAAAAGCAAAAGACTTTACACCACAGAGGGCACTGAGCAAGGACAGTCAAGAGCGACCCAAAGTAAATAGTAGATAGCCGCAGCGACAATCTCCCCCTTCTCATTGTTCTAGCAGTGAAAGACGAGGGGGATAAGGCATAGCTGCCTAGTTAGATTTATGATTTAGATACTGAAGATGTGCAT